>DIPO01000059.1:115317-116377 GCA_002427045.1 Firmicutes bacterium UBA5486 | reverse complement strand
ATACAAGCCCAACACTATATATTGTGTTGGGACCTTTTAAAAAGGACACAACGCAAAAAGCTTTAATCATAGGAGGGAAAAACAATGTTGAAACGGATAAATTCCTACAGCTTAATTATTATCACCTTTATTTTAATAATTCTTTCGATTTTACCCGAAATAACAGATGCTACCGCCCGAGTCGAACCCAGCAAATTTATTTTTACGCTCAAACCGGGAGAACGAATTACTGATGCCATTAAAGTAACTAACACTCAGGATATTGAAGCTGAATTTACTGCTATAATTTATGATTGGACTCTTGATAGCCAAGATCGATTAGTTACTTTTGAAGCTGGAAGCAGAGAAGACACCTTAAAAGGTTTGATTAAATTTAACCCCCAACGATTTAAACTAGCACCAGGCCAAAGTCAATATGTACGGTTTACCCTCAGTGCTCCAAAAAAAGGAGAGTGGTTGGAAAGAAAGGGCATTATCTTTTTTGAGCAAGAACTTCCTTCCTTAACAAATGAGATTGGTGCAACCATTGTCACTCAGATTGGCACTACAGTCTATCTATCTTTTACAGAAACAATCCACGCCTTCCGTTTTTCTGGTGCACGCGTAGATTTAGTAGAGGGGCACCCTCCAACAGCAATCCTTGATTTAGTAAACCAGGGACAGGCTCATATTCGTTATCAGATTGCTTATAAAATAGTTAATGAAAGTGGCACCTTACTTTATGAAGATAGTTTAGGAGAACAGATTATTCTTCCTAGTTCCCGGCGTTTACTCTCCTTTCCTCTTATTGACCAGATCGCACCCGGGAAATATAATCTGTTAATCGAAGCTAGCTTCGTAGGGACAACAGAAAAATTCAATACTGTTGTTCCTTTTACCGCACTATAATCTTTCATTGGAAGCAATTGCATCATATATCTTGTAGCTAGTCGTCTTTTCCATGAATTGGTTTCTTGAAACTGGTGCTATTTGGGCTTTTTGCGTTATCATTGATTTTTCTGTCCCTGCGCAATATATTGATAGCCTAATACAAGCCCAACACTATATATTGTGTTGGGAC
>DIPO01000059.1:46437-115246 GCA_002427045.1 Firmicutes bacterium UBA5486 | reverse complement strand
CAACACTATATATTGTGTTGGGACCTTTTAAAAAGGACACAACGCAAAAAGCTTTAATTAAAGCCCAGCAAATTAAGGAGGTACAAAAGTGAGATTGGCAAGAAGATCTAAGCAATTGTTCTTATTTAATTTTTTAGCCATATTAACTATTGGTGTTCTCCTATGTACATCAATGGCTGTAATGGCCTCCTCTTTAGACCTTAACCAGTTAGAAACCAGTATTGTTCTTTTATTAATTAAAACAGAAGAGGAAGTCATTTATGAAGACCCTTTTTTTGAACTTCTTGATCTAGATGGTTTCCTATTGGTACCAATTAATCGCCTTGCACCCAAACTAGGATTAGAATTTACTTACCATCGCAGCGAAAATAAAATTGTAATTACAAAAACGCTTAACCAGCGTCGCGCAGAAATATTTTTAGATGAAGCGGTTTACCAGATTGAAGGTAAACCGATTTTACTGACCGAACCACCTCTCCGCTTTGAAGGCGATCTCTACGTTAGTATGCAGTTTTTAGAATTATTTGCAGAAGTTGAAACCACTTGGGATTTTAGATACCAAGAACTAACAATCCTGACTGACCAACCTATTTTAGAAGAAAATAAAGAAGAAAACGCTACTGAAAAGAAAAGAGATAAAAGGAAAAAGCCCCTACCCCAGGAAGGGCCATCCTTTTCCCTAGGCTCAATCCGCTATGAACTCAGTATTGAACACCGGCAGGAAGAAGGTAACACTCCAGAATTAGATGGGATTATGAAATTACGGATTGACGGGCGGGCAGGAGATTGGTCGATCTCCGCGGGCGGTACTACGAATTATGACTTTTACAATGATTCAGTAGATCCGGATCTTACCCTGCTTCGTGCAAAATACAATGAGGACGGAGAGTTGATCATTATTGGCAATGCCCAAATTGACCTGGAAAAAACAACTGCAAAAAAAGACTTATGGGGAACATTATATATGGCCCCTGACCATCAGCCCAGGAAGCAGGTAGTAGCTTACATCGATCTTTCCGGCCCTGCAGATGAAGGCGATGAAGTCCATCTCTATCTTAATGATCACCTTTATAAAAGCCAACAAATATCAAGTGATGGATTTTATCAATTTATTAATGTCCCTTTAAGAATCAAACATCTTAATCATATTCGAATCGTAATTTATAAAAAAAATGGGGAACTCCTTGAATTTACTCAGGAGATCTCCGCTTCTCCCCGGATCGTTAAAATGGATACTAATGAGTTTCTAACCGCTACTGGTTTTTACAAACGGGAGGATTTAGATGAATGGGAAGGCTTAATGGTAGGTTACCGGCAGCGTAAATCCTTGAATCAGGATCTTTCCATGGAACTAGAGATCGCAATGTCCAGCCCTTTCGAAGGAAAAGAAAAGGAAAATTACCTTGGCGCTGATACCGGCCTGGCTTTTCGAATAAATAAGAATATTATCTGTACCTTAGATTGGATAGTAGGTGGCAATACAGATACCAGAATTAAATCTGGTGTAGAAAGCTCTCTATTATATTCTATAGAAAATGGTTATTTTGAAGCCCTCTTCTTTTATCTGCCCGCCTGCGTAGCCCAAGGGGTCAAAATCCAACCTGGGCAAGGAGAGAAAGTAATTGCTGTCTTAGAAATTAAAGAGGATTTAATCTTAACTACAGAAGGATATCTGATCGACTCTACTCCGGAGGTACTAAAATGGTCTTTACACGGAGCAAACCTGACCCTTACTAAAAAATTTGGTAAATACCAACAGAATAGCCTCTCGGGTGGGATCAAAAAAGAATGGAAAACCGATACAACAGAAAAAGGGCTTTGGGAGGCAGACGAAACTAGTGTTACCGTCAAATACGCCCTTAGGGAAAAAGGAATTGGCGCTAATGCCAAAGGAGAGTTTATCTCTATAGATTATGCTCTAATTAATGAAAACCCCCATAATCTAAGCATGGTAAACTTGCAAACCGAACTTACCTCTGCCCTATCAAGATCTATCCTCATCGGTGTCGCTTTAAATGCTTTAAATTCCTGGCAGGATTACCACTACACAAGTCTTTGGCTAGAAGGAGAATCCGATGCTAAATGGAGCATCAATGATGATACAATTATCGCCGGCAACTTTAAGATTAATGGTGTAAATCTTTCTTCAACAGGAAGCCCTTTCAAAATCGAAGAACTCAAAGCCGGCCTTTCTCTCCAGCATTTTCTCTCTACACGTTTTACTCTGTTTATAGATGCTAACCGCCTTTTTGTCCAATCCTTTAATAATGGGAACCTGTCCTACCTATATACTACAGCTGGCTTATCTTTAAACTATTTTTGGCCGGATTTTAACGGAAGAATTGTCGGAAAAGTTGGTTACCGTTCACCGGTAGCAACCCGTAAAAACCCTCAATGGTCCTATGCCTTAAGCCTACAAAAGTATTTTTATTCCAATTTCCTGCTAAAACTTGAGTTTGAGCGCCTCTTTGATGCTTTATGGGATGAGAAGCCAGAATACCTTATCCGTTTATCCTTCAGCCGCGCTCTAGGATTTTCTAAAGGGAAAATCATGGCTGTCCGCTACTCAGAAGAAGATAATACAGCCCTAATCAAAGGGATTGTTTACATAGACGAAAACGGCAATGGCCAATTTGATGAATGGGAAAAAAGGCTCCCTGGCATCATCATGTCAGTTGAAGGGCGAAGAGCTACTACCAACGAACAAGGAGAATATACTTTTAATTTCCTTCCTCCCGGAATTTACCAAGTAGATTTTAATCCCAAGCTTTTGCCTGCTGATTATACGCCAGTCACCAGCGGGCAATTAATCCGACTCCGGGAAAATGAAAACTTCTTTCTTGATTTTGGGGTAACTCTTAATGGTTCAATTAGTGGGCAGGTGTTTATTGATGCTAATATGGATGGTAAATTTAGTAGTGATGAAAAACCTTTAGCCTGGGTAGGAATTATTCTTGATCAAGATGGCCAAAAAACCTTTACCAACCAAGACGGTAGCTTCCTTTTTGAAGGAGTCCCCCTCGGAGCCCATACCATCTATATTGACCCGTCCAGCCTCCCTGCTCATCTGCAAGCAGCAGGAGAAGGAGAAATCACCTTCCTCATTACTGAAGAGGCGCTAGATATTACAGACTTACTCTTTCCGCTGTCCTACACAATTAGTAATTAGCCGCTTACGCTGGCTACCACCTGCGCACGTGTAATGATGAAAGCCGAATCCTCTGGATTCGGCTTCCTTTTAATTACCTTTCTTCTTACTAAAACAGCTGATTTTTATAATTCCTTTAGTCTATAAAGAATTAGTATAGATTCTTCTTACCATATCTTCAGAGATCTCCACTGGGGAACTCGCCAGCATATATTTTATCCCCGGTGTTGTATAAACAAGAGCTACCAAGCTGTCAACATCATTTTTGGTAAAACCAAGATCTGATAGCGTCTCTTTCAAACCTAAACTGGAAAGCCAATCCTTAATCAATACTTTGATACTTACGCCTTCTTTTTTTATTGGCCGGAACATTTCATCTAAAATCTCTTTAGCTTGAGGATATATTACTTCCAATACCTCCGGTAATAGAGTTGCTAATCCCAAGCCATGCGGAATATTAGGTTTTATGGCGCTAATCGGGTGTTCCAGGGCATGCCCTAGATGTAATGCACTATTATCAAAAGATATTCCCGCTAGTAATGAAGCAAATGCCAGATAATATCTTGCTTCCAGATCACCTAAATCCTCCAGTATTAAGGGGAAATATCTGAGTACTAGATCCGCAGCTTTAACAGATAAAGTTTTTGCAAAAGGATTGGCATTTTTACAGGTTGCCGCCTCAATGGCATGTGAAAGAGCATCCAAGGTAACAAATCGTGTCTGATTAAGCGGCAGAGTAGACATTAATTTCGGATCATCAATTGAGAACAAAGGATACATCTCTTCAAAACCGACAGCAGGTTTATAATTTTTTGCTTCGATACTTCCCACGGCAAAATGATTTGTCTCCGAACCCGTACCATGAGTAAGATTGATCGCAATTACCGGTAACGATTTATCAGGAAAGAACTCATACTCTAGCAACTTCTCACTGGAAACATCCGGATAATTGATCATCACACCGGTTATCTTTCCAGTATCAATGACACTTCCGCCGCCAATGGCAATAATTGCTTCGCTACCAAACTCCAAAGATTTTGCAATACATTTATCGATTAAATCAGTTGAAGGGTTGGATTTTACTTCGTCAAATAACAAGTAATCAAGCTTATTAGCTTGTAAAAATTCTTCTACATATTCCCAGGCCCCAGAGACTTTATATGCAGTTTTATCCGTTACTACTGTTATCCTTTTTACATCCTTTAGATGTTTATCCGCAAAAACATCTTCTATCTTACTAATTGCACCTATCCCAAAATAGATCATCGCCCTGCTTCTGATCTCATGTATATTTCTAATATTATTTTCTTTTTCCCACATACATATCACCTTCACTCACTATATAGAATTGTATTATTGGTTCAATAACGTTTTCAGGTAATTATGCAATTCTCTCTATCCCCTCACTGGTTTATTTTAGAAAGTAATTGAAAATCCGTACGTAAATGTTTATATAGATCCTTAAAAACAGAATATGTTCTATTATACTTTTCCACATATTCTGGCCTTGGTTTAAATGTTTTTTCCACAATCACATATTCTTCAATCGATGATTTAATATCTCTTTTGCCAATGCTGTATTCCCCAAGAATTATATCCCCAATAATCGCTCCATCATTATATTTTGTCCGGCAAAATACTTTATTACAAACATCTGCTTTTATTTGCAGCCATTTTTCATTCCTGTTACCGCCACCGGTTGCATATACCCTGTTGATCGCCTCTTTTTTATCTAACAATTCTATATTCTGCCTCAGGTCAAAAGCCAAACCTTCAAGTACACTCCGGTACATAGTCTGGATTGTATCATCCTTACTTAAACCAATAAAACAGCCCTTAGCACTATCATCCCAATAAGGGCTCCTGGCGCCCATGATATAGGGGATAAAAATTAAACGAGAAGCCAGAGATGTAGTCAGCAAAGAATCATTAATCTCTTTCAAGATCCCAGGTTCCATCTTTTTCTCTAATATTCTGGTAAAAAACCACTCAATAGTTCCTCCGCTACAGGATAGCGGGAGAACATTCAGATGTTTTCCCTCAATAACATGATAAGGTGGTTCATACTCAAGAAAGGTCCTACTTTCAGAACAACTAAATATACAGGTAGAAGTTCCCGTCATTTCCCCCATATGCTTTTCATCATATACACCACACCCTAGAGCTTCACAGAAGGCATCAATCCCACCGGTAACAATCTTGGTTTCTTTATCAATCCCTAAGGCATTTGCATATTCACTTACTATCCCATCAATAATAAAAGAGGATTGAACAAGATCAGGCATTTTTCTTTTCTCTAAACCTAAACTTTGCAACAGAGCAAAATCTTGATATTCTCTATTATAGGTAGCCATCGTTGTCGCCGTTGCTTCATCAATTAAAAACTGTTTAGTAAAGCAGCAGAGCACAAAGTCTTTTGGTTGTAAAAATTTATAGGTTGCCTTATATAAGTCGGGCTGATTATTTTTTAGCCAGAGGATCTTTGCTTCATTAAACGAAGCATTTGCATTAAGGCCTAATCTCTCATTGATAAATTCCACTTCCTTAAAAGCCCTTTTATCCTGCCAGATTATGGCTCTGCCCAATGCCTTCCCCTCTTCATCAACAGCTACTAACGAAGGAGAATGTCCACTAAAAACAATTGCCTCCGGTTTCTTTCTAGGGCTAATCTTTGCTAAAAGACTTTTTATACAATATACAGCCCCATTAATATAGTCAGTCGGGTCTTGCTCTGCAGTATCACCCTGATAATATGTGTTATAGCTATATTTAGATGAATAATAAGCGCCATCAATAATTGTCCCTGCTTTTATATTAGATGTTCCAATATCTACACCAATGATCATTAGCTCACTCCTTAATTTCTTTCTTAGCAAGTTTAAAGGGGGCTAACTTGTCTAAGAGATAACACATGCTAAAACTAGCTATAAAGGAGAGTATTAACTTATTATTTGTCAAAAAACTGATTAAGATCCCAAAGATCCAAGAGACAAAGGGTTGGTAATTAAATGAATGCACTGCGCTTTCTTTATCTGAGCTCTTGAAAATGGCAACATAATAAAAGTAAATAAATATAGCCAATAGTGGTACAAAGATTCTTCCAATACCATTTAAAATAATCAGAATCCGATCATTAATACCAAAGCAGGCCAAGACTACTGCAACCGCTCCCCCGATGATAATAAAGAGCTTATTATATTTTTCTTTACCGGTTATAAAATTAATCGCAATACTGTAAGCGTATAAACTCCGATCATTAAAGGTCCAGGTACAAAGCGACATAATAATTACCCCAACATAAACAGGCATCCCGGCAATTCTTAGGATCTTAAGCAGATCAAAATTATTACCACCACAAGAGGCAAACAAGCCCCCGGCAATCATTACTAAGGTATAAATGATACCCCAACATAATCCCGTAGAAAGAGCAAGATCCTTTTTGGATTTAACAAATCTTGTGTAATCAGAGTAAAAAGGTAAAAAATTAATCCACGTTAATAAGACATAATTCACACTTTGAGCAAGATTAATTTTTTCTACTGGTGAAACCGCCGCTACTTTCACTCCATTTGTAAATAACCTGATACACGCGGCAATAATCATGAATAGCACAATCGGGACTTGAATATAACTACTGATCTCCATCCCTTTTATATCTTTAATCGAACTTAAGACCGAAATGCCGATAATCGCAATCACAAGATATAGATAATTTAATGCTGGAAATAATCCCAATAATGATTTTGTTACCATCTCAGTCATCCAAGCGATCCAAATCAAACCAAGGGGAAGCATTACGATCATTATCAGCTTACATCCCATATTCCCAAAGATTCTGCTAAATAAAGTTGCTGTTGGGAGTCTTCTTTTCATCCCCACATAACCGGATACGAAAAAAAGTCCGAATAAGATCGCATCCGCAATAATTATGGATACAACAAAGGTCTTAAAATCAGTTAATAAACGAAGGTTAAACCCAAACATTAGGCTTGTGATCTGAATTAGTAAAGTTGAAATAAAAACAGTAAATGATGGCCATTTCTTTAAATTTTCTTCAGGTATTTCAGTAAAAATTGAATTATCTGTGCTCATGTCTTCACCTTATCTTGTAAAATAATTAATTTTCTTTTCTTCTACTAATTCAGGTATTCTCCCATCAAATTCGTATCCTTCAAAACCCATTAATTGACTTACAATCGGAACTAAATCAATAATCTTGGCTTCTTTCATCTGTTTCTTCTGGGGAATCCCTTTTCCAAAACAAATAATCGGAATACTAAGGTCAGTATCTTCCGTTGAGCCGTGCATACCTTGATATTTTCCAAGCAGTGCTTCAGGGATAAACAAATAACCCGGTTTAGAATCCAGAATTAGATCAGGGCAGCGTTCACAATCTACTTTTAGATCTTTGGCCTGTATCGAACCTTTAGAAGTTATTTTTTTCACTCCGTTCTGCTTTTGCAGAAAAGAAACAACTTTAGCTTCATTTTCCCCATTAAGCCATACATAGGCATTCCGGCCATCCACTATCCCTGCTGCCTTATTAAAATTATTAGCTAAGAGTACATTTAAAGGTATTGCTTTTGATACAGATGACATACCATGATCAGCTAAGATCATCACTGAAGTATCTTCAAGCATCCCGGATTTTTTCATAAAGGAGAAAAGCTCCCCGATATTCTTATCTATCAGTTTTACGATCTTCTCAACTTCTTTAGAGTCTGGCCCGAATCGATGTCCAATATAATCTGCTGAATGGATATTGACCAGAGTTACATCCGGGCTATCCTTTGATAAGACCGCTTGTAAAGCATTAAAAACCCAGGTTGTTGTCTTCAAATTGTATTTAAAATATTCTTTGTTATTCTGAGAATCCTTCGAACTTGGGGCTTTCTTGATATAATCAGGATGTTGAACCATGGTTGTTTGAAGATCACAACCGTTTTTAAATAGTGTTAACATGTTTTTCTTACCGGATACAATCGCTGTTTTTCTACTGTTTTCTTTGGCAATCTCAAATAATGTCTTTGCCTCTATTCTCTCAGCATAAATATTTTTTTGACTAATATAGTCGGTCTGATCATAATATACATTTCCAATAACTCCATGGTGATCAGGATAAAGGCCTGTCATCAGTGAGACATGGGCATTACATGTATGAGAAGGATAGATTGTCTTTGCATCCAGATTATATGTTGAGTATTCCAAGAGATTAAATAAATTCGAATCTTGATCAAGGTAATCAAGGTATCTTGAAGCAAATCCATCAAGAACAATGATTACAACCTTATCGCTACTCCCAAACTCTTCTAAACTATTGCCCTCAAGCACGATCGTTTCTTTACTTCCACATCCAGAAAAGAGACAAGTTAATACTAAAAATAGGCTGAAGTATATAATAATTTTTTTCATCACATACACTCCCTCGAAACTGGTCGCTGGTCATTCTCATTTTTCGCCATTAATTTATACTAAGGAAAACGCTACCGCAGAGCTTTCACGATTTTCCTTGGAATTTTATGTAGGCGAAAAATGAGATAAAAGAGACAACCTTTGTAAGCTTTGAAAGTTCTATTTTTATCATTTTATGTGCCCCAGCAAAGCTGGGGTGGTTTTTTAAAGTCCATTCTCTGTAAACCAAATTTTTAAGGCTCCTGGTTTTGTTTTTTTAACAAAACCAGGAGCTTCCGTACACCGGGCAAACTAAAACAACCACTAAGCTCGAACAATATACGCCCTGGAAATCTATTATTTTACAAATTCTACTTTTACTACAAACCAGCTCCACTGCGATGGTTTATATAACTCTTTTACTTCCGGATATTGATTGTAGGGATAAATCAGCTTGATCGGCCCGCCTTCTCCTGATGGGATTTTTTCTCCATTTTGTGTCTTGGCAAGCATGATTGGATATTTTTTGGCATCTTCTGCTTTAATCTCAACTGTCATTTTATCCTTAGCAATGACCTTTATTGTCGAGCAATCATTAGCTTTTGCTTTATCCATTAAATCGCTAAGTTTTACTCCCCCAAATAAACATGTTTTTCTCAGGTTTGCTTCAGTTACTTCTTGTTCAAAACCCATTGACTCAAAGTCTTTCTCTGAAAGCTCAATCTTAGTACTCCCATTGACCAAAGTAAGCAATGTTTCTTTCTTAGCGCCACACCCTGCCAGAGACGCAACTGTCAATACCATGATAACTAATAAGCAGATCTTTTTTTTCATTTTTTTATCCTCCCTTTTATTTTTGGCATATATTGTTCTGTAACAAAATAAACTCAGTTAAGTTAGTTGCTACCACTTTGAAATCTATATTATTGATGCTTGCTATTTCTTCAATTATTGAGGAATTTAATTTACCAGGCCCATAAAAAGCACCCGCTAATGCCCCTACCATTGCACCAATTGTATCGGTATCCCCTCCAAGATTAACACTGGCCTCAATCGCCTTCATTACATTTCCTTTTGATTTATAGAACAAGGCGATCACAACTGGCACTACTTCGTAAGTTTGCAAACCAGCGCCTATATAGTCATAAAGGATACTTGCACATTTTGAAAGATCATCCACCTTGTCTACAAGTTCAATAGCAAGCTCAATTCTTTTATGCAATGATGGTCCGATTAACAAGTTTCCTCGTTTTTCGCCTTCCTTTGCTCCATATAGCGCAGCTGCCAAAACTTGATCTTCTGTACTATCCTCTTCCATTGCAATCGCAATCGCCGCAGCTATCGACGTTGCACCAGCAATCGCCAGATTTGTATTATGAGTAGGTATGCTCATGATTTCAGCATCAGCAATGGCTTTTTGTATATTGCCAATATTAATTAATCCCAGTGGCGTTACTCTCATTGCGGCACCGATAGTAGCACCGTATTCACCTGCCTCTTCAGGCGGAACACCTTTTAAAAGAGCCTTGATTGCCTTTGCTGAACTAGGCCCTAAATAGCTTTTATTAAATACATCTTTGTGCTTAGCCCAGTTAATAATCGCTTCTACTGCTACCTTTAGATCAAATTTTTGGTTTTTGATGATCTCTTCAATAATCTGGAGTGTAATTTCTGTATCATCTGTAATCATGCCATATTTTAAATCTTTATGTATATGATTACAGGGTGTCACCAGTTTATCAACATAACCATACTTTTCTTGTATTTCTTCCGGCGTCATAAACTCTGTTGGCATCCCCATGCAATCCCCGATCGCTAAACCGCAAATACTTCCATAAATTTTGTGATACAATACATCTCTATCTATCATTTTACATGTTCCTATCCTATAAAATTCATTACTTCACTTAACCTTGGCATCGCCGTTCTTGCCCCCATTTTCATTACTGTAAAAGCAGCACAGGCATTACCTAGTTTCAAACACTCTTCAATCTTATAACCTGCATAAATACCCATGATAAAACCTGAAGTAAAAGAATCCCCAGCACCAGTACTATCTATCGCTTCCACCTTAAATGCTTCTACAAAAAAACTGCGGTCTTGGGAATAAAATCCGGAGCCTCTTACCCCCTCAGTAACAACTAAATTGCGGGCACCGTAATTTAATAGTTTTTTAATCGCTTCATCTTTACAATCACAATCAGCTAACAGCTTCAATTCCGGGAGGTTTAGCAAAAGATAATCAGAATTTTTCACAATATAACCCACTTGGCCTAAACCTAATTCACAGAATATTCCTCCGGGGCTATAAAAAATTGGGATCTTAAACTCTTTTGCACTATTAACTACTTTTTTTCCAATATTGTTGAGAACTTCTCCGATATATAATCCTGAGAAATCAGAGAAATCCACCTGATCAATCTCTGTTTCCCGATCATATAGTGCCGTACCACCCAGAGAATATATGACCCGTTCTCCACTTTTGTTTACTGCAATAAAGGTTTGGGCTGAGGACGAACCTTTTTCAATACCTAAATATAAGGTGTCAACACCTTCTCTGATAAAATCCTCTTTGATCAAAGAACCTTCAGTATCATCGCCGATTTTACCCAGAAAAGACGTCTCAAGGCCTAACCTATTTAGTCCAACGGCAATATTAGCTGTTGATCCGCCTGGATATCTATTAATAGAAAGGGGAAACACTATCTCGTCGGCATTGGGAAATTTATCAACTTTAACTATTGTATCTAAGGCTGCTGCTCCTAAAACTGCAATTTCGCCCACTCTCAACACCCCGTTTTTTTATAATATTCCATACCCAAGAGTGTACATATATATTAGAAGAACTAGTGAAATTAAGAGTAATATATAGAGAATCTTATCTGTCAAACTAAAATTTAATGGCTTAATAAACTTATTCTTGGTCTTTGTACCAAAAGCTCTCGATTCCATAGCTAAAGCAATTTGATCACCAGTCTCCAACGAATTACTTAACAACGGAGTAACAATCGGCACCAATTTTTTAACTCTCTCTATCAGCTTGCCTTTTTCCAGTTCCATTCCTCTTGTTTTCTGAGCATCAAGCAGGTGCGTTATCTGTTTTTTGATTACGGGTATAAACTTCCATGCTGTAGAAAATATAAAGATAACCTGTTTGGAGGCAAATGGCACTCTTGAGATCAGTTGTATAATATCTGAAGGTGAAACCGTATAACCTAAGATCGCGACTGCAACAACAACCATATAGATTTTCAAACTAGCGGCAAAACCATATAATAATCCTCCCAGCTTGAAAGGGACTCTCCCGTTTGGTAACAGATAAAATAAAGTATAATCTTTATATGATGCATTTAATAATGATGTATCCAGAGTAAATCCTTGAATGATCATAATGAATAACACTGGAATAATAACAACTTTAAAGAACCATTTTATTTGCTGCCAAGGAAACTTCGCAATTTTCCCCAAAACGATCAGGGCAAGAAAGACTGCGATACAGTATAGCGGATGAGTCCATAAGATCGAAGCGATGATGACGATTAAAGTGCCTAATAGTATTACCTTAGGATTTGTTTTGTGTAGAGGTGTATCACATTTTCTATAGTCTACTAACATTTTTTCTCCTCCTAATGAGCGCTCTGGCCAATAAGGCTTTTCTCTTATATTACACTTTCTTTGAATACTTGGTAGAATTCATTTACCGAAATTATATTATCAGGCATATAATCAATATTATGTGCAATATATGTTATATCTGTTGGCCGTACATAAGCTTTCTTTAATTTATCCTCGTGAATAAAGACTTCCTTAGGAGTTCCATCTAGAATAATTTCTCCTTTTAACATAACTAGAACCCGGTTACAGTATTTGTTGACGATCTCCATATTATGGGTGATTATAATAATCGTCTTCCCTTTGTCATTCAGCTTTTTTAATAGATCCATTATCCATAAGGTTTCTCGCCAATCCTGTCCGGTAGTAGGTTCATCAACAATAACCACATCTGGATTCATGGTAATAATAGAACCCATCGCCAGGCGCTGCCGCTCTCCTTTGCTCAAATACTTAGGCCAGACTTTTCGGTATTTTTCAAGACCAACATCTTGCAGTACTTCATCGACAATATTTTTTATAAAGTCGCAATCTTTCCCTAAATTAGTAGGGCCAAATTGGAGTTCATCTTCAACACTATCTGTGAAGATCTGTTCATCTGGGTTTTGAAAAACATATCCAACTTCTCTGGAAAGCTCAGCAACACTTTTCTCAGCTATATCCTTCCCATTAACCTTGATCCTTCCCTCATTAGGTTTTAACAGCCCAATAATATGTCTAGCCAGTGTAGTTTTACCCGCGCCATTCTGCCCGATGATTGCAACAAAGTCGCCTTTGTTTATTGATAAATTGACACCTTTTAAATCATCATGATCACCAAGATAAGAATGCCTGAGCTTACTTACTTCAATAATCGTTTCCTTCTTTTCTTCCCTTGGCCTTGTCTGCTCTTTACTGCTAATTACTGCTTTAGGCTTAAATTTAGAACAGGCATCAATTACTTCTTCCGGAGTTAATAGTACTCTGTCAAGATATTTATCATTTTTTAGCTTTAAACTTAATTCGATCGACTGTGGAATCTCTAATCCTAATTCCTTTAGTTTATCAACCTGTAGAAATACTTCTTCGACCTTTCCACTAAGATGAATCGTTCCTTGATTCATCACAATTACTTTGTCAGCATATTTTACAATCTCGCTCATTTCATGTTCAACAAGGACAATTGTGATCCCGTATTTCTTATTAATATCCTTAATAATGGAAAAGACTCTTTCCTTTCCCACCGGGTCAAGCATCGAAGTGGGTTCATCAAAGACAATTATCTTTGGAAGCATTGCATATACTCCAGCAATACTTACGCTTTGTTTCTGACCGCCTGAAAGCTCAATTGGTTTTCTATCTCTTAATTCTTTTATATTCAGATCTGTAATGCTCTTCTCTACCCGTTCCATACATTCTTCATAGGTTAATCCTAAGTTAGCAGGGCCAAAGGCAATATCTTCTTCAACAGTCATGCCAAAAAGCTGAGTATCAGGATCTTGAAAAACCATCCCAACCTTAGAAGCCATATCATAAACAGGTGTACCTTTGGCTTTCAAACCATCAACTATGATTTCACCAGTAAGGTCTCCTTTGATAAAATTGGGTATTACCCCATTTAAGGTTTCACATAAAGTGGTTTTTCCCGCTCCTGTTGGCCCAGTAATTACAACAAATTCACCTTCATTGATATCAATATTGATATCCTTTAAAACCTTTCGTTTTGTTCCCTCATAATTAAAACTGACATTCTGCCAACTGATAATGTTTCCCATGCTTTCACCCCATCTTCTAATCAAAGAGACTTAATACGCTCTAAAAGCTGATTACGGCTTTAATTGTTTCCTGCTGTAAAGACAGTTCAAAAGCCTTCTTGATCGAATCAATCTCTATATGATCTGTTATAATTTTTCCCAAAGTTATTCTTTGTGATTGCAGAAGCCTAGCTGCCATCTTAAAATCATTTGGTGCAAAACCAAAACTCCCTATTAATTTGACTTCATTATAATGAATAATATTAGGATCAATATTTATCCGGGAACCATTGGCTAATCCACCAAAAATATTAATTATTGTCCCATTGTCCGCATAGTTAAAAGCCTCTTCAACTGCGGCAGGAGCTCCAATCGCTACTACTATATAATCTAAACCCTCACCACTAGTCTGCTCCTTTATCCATTCTTTGATTGCGGTTTTCTTTGGGTTGGCAACAGCAGCTCCTAATTGTTGAGCAACCTTCAACCTTTGCTCATTAAAGTCCGTTACAAGCACTTTGTTAGCCCCGAATTTTGTAAATATTTCCGCATGAATAAGCCCCATCGAACCTGCTCCCATAATCAGAACATTACTACCCGGTTTAAAATCCAGTTTTCTTACAGAATTTAAAACACAAGCAACAGGTTCGGAAAGTGATAATTCTGACATATTACAATCATTATTTACAACAACCATGCCTTTTTCGGCGACATTTTTGGGGATGGTTATATATTCAGTAAAAGTTCCACTACTTATACCATCCTTACAATTGCATAACTCATAAAGCCCCTTCCGGCATTCAGAACAATTATTGCATGATACATAAGGTGCACAAGTAATCTTTTTTTGTATCAGACTTTTATCAACATCTTCTCCGGCATCAACAATTACCCCACTAAACTCATGTCCAAGAATGCAAGGAGGCTCAAAGTATCTATGCCCTTGTTTATAGGTCTTTACATCTGTTCCACATAATCCGCTATAAACAACCTTGACCAGATACTCATCCTTTTTCATCTTAGGAGCCTCAATATCCTCAATCTCAATTACTCCCGGGCCCTTATAAATTGCTGCTTTCATTATTATTCGTTCCCCCCGTGAACAATATTTACAAGCTCACTTACTGTTTTGGTTGGATCTTCAGATTGGAAAATATTTCGACCAATCGCCACTCCCGAAGCTCCTTCAGTAATCGCTCTTTTTACATTATCATATATACTACAGTCTTTTGGCCCGCCTGCCATCACAACCGGTACAGGACAGTTTTTAACTATTTCTGAATAATTTTCCGGAGTATAATATGTTTTGATCACATCGGCTCCATACTCATAGCCCAGTCTTACACATAAATCAATCCATTCGGAATCGTAAGATTTATTAAAATCTGATGGCAAAAGTTCAGCAAAGAGAAGAAGCCCGTACTTATGGCACTCTTCACTTAATCCTTGCATAATTTCAAACATTCTTTGCTCTTCTTCATGGCCTACAAATACCATATTGCATACTGCATCTGCGCCAAGTAAATTTGCCTCTTGAACACTAGTTGTTAAGGTATGCAGCCCACTTGAGGTGTTAAATTTACTGCATCCCCCGGTTACCCTCATAATCAATCCTGCTTTACCAGCAAAAATATCATGTGTAGCCCTAGCAAAACCCGGAGTCATGATAAAGGCATCGGCCCCGCCGTCCACGATCTTTTTTACTATAGTTCTTGGCTGTTCTAGGCCCTTAACAGTTCCAACAAACGCCCCAAAGTCAAGCGCTGATATTACTGCCTTGTTATCATCTTTAAAAATTCGTTTCATTCTAATCGCTTTTCCGATCATTAATATAACCCTCCAATTGTTTACATGTCATAATGTTATAATAAGAATGTTTATTATTATCCAGCTCTTTTAAGTTTTAGCGTATCTAATAGCTATTTATGACCTTAGGATTCAATCATCCAGATCTCGATAGTCTCACATTTCGCCTTTCCATCTATACCAAGAAAAACGTTACCGCAAGCTTTCACGATTTCTCTTGGGGTTTTTAGGTAGGCGAAAAATGAGATTAGTCTCACATTTCGCCTTTCCATCTATACCAAGAAAAACGCTACCGCAGGCTTTCACGGTTTCTCATGGTGGCTAATGTAGTCACGATTTCGGATAATCCGTGAATTTATTAATTCATACCTGGGTAAACACTATCGCTGCTTTTTTTGCTCCGTTACCTATCATAATGTTATGACATTTAAGAGTAAAAAATATCCCTTAGTCAACCATATCGATATCAACGTGTTTCTTTTTATCCTTAGCAGCATTGATGGCTTTATACGCTACTGTAGCTAAAAAGCAATTAACAAATGACCCAACTATCTGCGGAATCAGTATTGGAATCATGGTAACCCATCCTAACATAAAAAACCATGGCATAATACAAAGCGTATTAACAATAGTTCCGGCAATCATCCCTGCAACCAGGTTAAACCTTTTTGATATATACCCATATGCCAAAACAGCTAAAGCCATATTTATCATATAATAAGGTACCATCGCAGCCCAACCTGAAAAGCCTGACATTAAGTTAGAAAAGAAAGTGCCAAAAGCTGCAACAATACCACCAACCTGCCACCCAAACATAATAGAGGCAAAGTATCCGGCTGTTGAATCAAGTTTAATCGAAGCTGCCGGTCCGGGTATTGAGATAAAGCCCCCTGCTGCTGCTACGGCAACCAGAATTGCGATTTTAGCAACAATACTTGATGACCAGCCGTCTTTCTTAAACTCTGATGTGTATTTTCTATCCCACATTTTTCCAAATACGAATACTAAGATCAGCATTACCAGACCTATTAGATACGTAACCGAAAGACCAAGTACGCCTTGTCCTAACATTAGAGTAACCTCCTTTTATTTAGTAAGTAAAATACTGCAGTTATTAAACCTTTACTCTTCCTTTCTTTCCACCATTATTTTGCATTTATCCCCCCTTACAATATGAGTGCTGTATTCAAAAGCTTCATTGTTTTGTGTGTACCCTACTCTTTCAACTCGTAAACCTGAACTTACTGCTGATTTTAGCTTCAGTATTTTCGTTTCAAACTCATCAAGTATAACAGGCTCAAAAACCTCTTCCGCTTTTATAATCTTAATACCATATTTTCTATCTAAAATGCCATAGATCGATTCTACAAGGTTTTCTTTCTCTATCTCCTTAACCCGATTATAGGGGAAATACATAGTTTCTATATAGTAAGGCTCATCATCTATAAGCCTTACCCTTTTGATCCGGATCAGCATCTCACTACTGCTAAGATTTAGTTTCTTACAAATATGTTTATTCGGTTTTTTAAAGTCAACATCAAGCACCTTAGCTGAAGGCCGCTGGTTAAAATTAAGAACTTGTTCCGTAAACCCTTTAACACTTTCAAGCCTTGTCGCTTTATAAGGTTGACAGACAAAAGTCCCCAGCCCTTTCTTTCTCCTTAAAACTCCTTCTTGAACCAAATCCAGAATCGCTTTTTTCACAGTTATTCTACTGACATTGTATAATTTGCAGAATTCTGCTTCTGAAGGAATAAGGCTGTTCACCTGGTATTCGCCATTATTAATTTTTTCTCTTATTATCTCTTTTAATTGATAATATAACGGTTCAAAACTATCTCTATTCAGTTCCATTTTCATTCTCCTGTAATGTCAATATAACATTTGTATAACATGTTGTCAAGCATAATATTTACCTTTACAAAAAGCCGCGGAAATACGCGGCTCTTATCTTAGGCCAATACTTTATGTGCTTCCTTTAGCTGCTTAATAATCTGTATACTCTGGGGACAGGCCTGCTCGCAGGCACCACACTGCACACAATGGGAAGCATCCTGCTCTTTTTCGCTCAGCCGCTTGTAATTTTGGGCTGGCTCTTCCTTATTATCATAAATGAAGGCATTGTTATATAGGGTAAAAACCCTTGGAATCGCCACCCCCTGGGGACACGGGATACAATACTCACATCCGGTACAAGGCACCTTAGTTTTACTCTCATATAATTCCTTAACCTTCCTGACCAGTTTTATTTCTTTCGCTGTCATTACATTTGGCTGGGCATCAGCAAAGATCCGAATATTATCTTTAAGCTGTTCCATATTACTAACGCCACTTAGAATTACAGCAATTTCAGGAAAATTATATAGCCAACGGAATGCCCATTCTACGGGTGAACGTTTCTCTGCCGCTTGGTCCCAAAGTGCCAACACATCATCTGGTATGTTTTGTGCCAATTTCCCACCTTTCAAGGGTTCCATAATCACTACCGGAATACCCTTAGAACCAGCGTAACGGAGCCCTTCTACTCCAGCTTGTATCTTTCCATCCAGGAAATTTAGTTGGATTTGACACAGATCCCAATTACAATCATCAATAATCTCCTTAAAAGCGGATAATTCATCATGGAAAGAAAAACCAATATGCTTGATCTTACCCACTTTTACCATTTCTTCCATAAACCCAAGGACATTCAGCTCTTTTAGCCTCTTCCAACGCTCGGCATTTAAGGCATGAAGAAGATAGAAATCAAGATAATCTACTTCTAATCTAGCAAGTTGCTCATCTAAAAGCCTGCCAAAATCTTCGCGAGTCTCAACATGCCAAGGTGGTAATTTAGTTGTAAGTTTAGTTTTCTCCCTGTAACCATCTTTCAAAGCCTTACCTACTACTACTTCACTCTTACCATTATGATAGTCATAAGCCGTATCAATGTAACTGACTCCATGGTCAATAGCATATCTAATCATCTTGATTGCTTCAGCTTCATCAATTTTATGACCATCTGCTGTTTTAATCTGAGGTAGACGCATACAACCCATTCCAAATACTGAAGTTTTAAAACCAAGATTCCCAAACTCTTTATTACGCACTTTTAATCCTTTCTCGCTAGTTTTATCTTCTGTTTTATTTATTATAATATATTTTTCGTAGCTTAAAATTCGTCCATATTGAAAACTTTTGTTACTTGTCGCTAGCTGTTAGTATTACTTTATTTTTATTTCGATTTTAATCTGTTTTTTCCTTTTTTTGAGTTTAACTAATTTGACAAGAGGCCTTCCTCTAGTCCGTGTAAGGTGAGATCAACTTCGAACTATGAATTGTACAAATTCACTGATTATAAATTCGCCATCCCGCAAAGAATATAAAGGAATATGTTCAAAGGAGGCACTAACTTTGCCAACCGCCGTTAGCCAACACTTACTAATAAATGACCGGCAAATTCCGATAAAAAATCTTGATAAACCGTTCTGGCCTACAGAGGGGTTTACTAAAGGCGATATTATGGAGTTTTATATAAGCATCTGGCCTTATTTAGCCCCTCATCTTAAAGACCGTCCGCTATCTCTGGTTCGCTACCCGGAAGGGATTGAAGGTCAGTTTTTTTATCAAAAAAACTTTCCTAATCCCCCGCTATGGGTTGAAACAATCCCGGTCGAATCAGAAGATAGGATAGTTAATTATGTAATGGCCAACAACCTTGAAACTTTAATCTGGAGTGTGAACCTAGGATCTATCGAGATTCATCCCTGGCTTTCTACCCGGGAAAATCTTGATTTTCCTACTTATATTATCTTTGATCTCGATCCTATGGCGCCAGCTACCTTTAGGGAAGCAGTCCAAGTTGCACTGGCCTTAAAATCAGTAACCGATCATTTAAAACTACAGACCTTTCCAAAAATCTCCGGAGCAACTGGTATTCATATTTATCTTCCGATTAAACCTCAATATACTTATCAGGAAACCAGTACTTTTGTTAAACATTTAGGTGAAGCCGTTATCAATGTCCTTCCCGAGCTTGCTACTAATGAACGGCGAGTACAAGACCGCACTGGCAAAATCTATATTGATCACCTCCAAAACTTGAAGGGTAAAACTATTGCCTCTGTATATAGTCTCCGTCCATTCCCCGGTGCCCCGGTTTCTATGCCCGTTACCTGGACGGAACTTCCTCAAGTAGAACCCAAAAGCTTCTCAATTAAAACCGCACTGGCGCGGCTAGCAGCAACCGGCGACCTTTTTGCCCCTTTACTTTCTCTCCAACAAGAACTGCCACTAGAGTTATTATTATAAATATTTTATATTTTTTTCAATTTGCCTAATAAAAAGTATAAGATCTTCGTGGGTTTTTGCCGATAAATATTATATGAAATAGGAATTTCATAATTTAGTTAAGCTTTTGTTTTGCTTTCAGTATTTAGAAAACTACTATAATTTGGTC
This sequence comes from Firmicutes bacterium UBA5486, assembly GCA_002427045.1. Taxonomy (GTDB): domain Bacteria; phylum Bacillota; class UBA4882; order UBA10575; family UBA10575; genus UBA5486. The sequence continues at coordinate 95,118 of DIPO01000059.1, read as the reverse complement.
TTTGTTTAAAAGTGTAAAATGTAAAATCGGTAATTATGCAATTTTCTCAAAAATCAAAGGAGGCGCGCCATGAAAAAGAAAACGCTTTTACTTATTTCTTTAATTATCCTCGTTTTCTTCATGTCCGGCTGTCTGGCAAAAAAAATACCCAGTGAAATTACCGGGCCAACTATGGCAACAAAATATAGGATTCCCCTGATTAAACGGACACTGGACGAAAAAACGGGCGAATCGAAATCGGAATTACGTTTAGGAGCAAAGCCTAATGGTTTGGGCGAAGCTGGCTTAGATTTATCCGGTGAGGTTACCAACCTTTCTTTTTCTGCCGATTCCGAAGAATTTAACCTGCTCCGCGAACCGGCAACAATTCAACCTGAATCTATTGCGAATTGTTTCATTTCTCCTCTAAATCCAGGAGAAAATTACTCTATCCCCGATGGAAAAAAAGTAACTCTTACTTTGCCTGATACTTTTGATTACTCTAGCGTTACTTTTAGTGATCATCCAAATAACACCATCGATATTAACCTTGATAAGGCTACAGCAGGCTCCGGTGGAGTAATTTTTACTTTAGAAGATGGTACCAAAACTCTGCAAACGGCTATTATGGAACCAGGTATGAATAGCTGTCAATTAAATCTTGCTGGAAAGGTCTTCGATACCCCTACCCTCTCGATTAAGATTACTGGTACTTTATTGCCTAGTGCAACTGAAGCAACTTTTAGTTTCACCCCTAACAATTTGGAAGTAGAATCTTTTACCATACCTTCAGATTTATTAGATACGAAAATAGATCCTAACTTTTCTACCATTGATTACTCCATTAGATTACCTGAATTTAATGATTTCGAATTAAGCACTGCTGGATTCACCATTGAATCACAACTTCCCGAGAATATTACGCTCCAAGTTGACTTAACAATTCAGGGAGAAGATGACAATGGACAAGGTGTCGGTCACGAAATTTACAAAACAATTACCCTACAAAACGCTAATCCCGGGATATTACAATTAGCTAATGAGATTAATAATATTCTTAATGAAAAACCCAGTAATCTGCGTATACAGATCTACAATTTCTCCATCAAAGCAACTGACGATGTAACCTTATCTTATCCCGGTACTATTGCTTTGGATTATAGCTTGGAATTGGGACTTGGGTCTCTTACTACATCCCCTCAAAAGATTAACATCGGAAACATAGAAACGCCTGAAGGATTCTTCCAAAGTGCTCAGCTTTGCTTTAAGCTTAAAAACACTAGTCCGCTTGGTTTGACAATTCAGGTTTCTTTGTCACCCATGTCTAACCCTCTAGATGATCCCTTGGCAGTCACAAAAGAACTTTTAATCGCACCCAATTCAGATTGGACTCCCTTAAAAATAGAAATAATTGCACAGGAATTATCCCGCCTGACTAAATCAGATACAATCTATCACCAAATACTCATCAAAAACACCTCGGAAGGCGGAGAAATTACTGATGACGACTACCTGGAAATTAAAGCCTGGGCAGAAGCTCAATGCTTAATCAACAAACGATAAGAAAGGAGGTAATATTAGTGCGTAAAATGGTCTCTTTCTTTTCTTTTTTAATAATATTAATGATAATATTTTGTTCTTTCCCTTCTGTTGCTATGGGTTCTTATTATGATAACCCGGCAGAAGAGGCTTTTTCTACTACCCGTTTTGAATTATTATTCCCCCAGATTACCATGGATGCAAAGAATAATCTCTTTAATCTTAGCAATATCAATATTGACCTTACCCCTGCTGGAGCTACCGAGGATTTCCTTGACCAGATGAAAGATGGCCGCTTTAAAACTGACTTTTCTACAGAACTTAAGACCGGTTTAACCATTGGACGTTTTTCTTTACATCTTCACCCTTGGGCTGCGGGATCATTCAGGCTATCCCCTGCGATCCCTGAGTTAGTCTTTGTGGGCTACAGCCCAAATGATGATGGAACCACCAAAACTTATGACCTGGCAGGTTCCGCGGCAAATGGTCTGGCTGCTATGGCTCTAGACTTAAAATACGGCCATCCCATTCGCCTGAACGAAGACTCAGAACTAGGACTTGGACTTACTCTCCGCTTTATAAAAGGGATCTTGATGTTTAATTCCGAAGTCTCCTCCGGCACAATGAAAGTTAATGAAATGGGAGAAGCAATAATCGATACTACAGGAAAATATCAATTTATAGATATAGATGACAATAATGATGATTATTTTTCCGAGTTTTCTGGGAAAGGGCTGTTAGCTGATATAGGAGCTGTATATAAAAAGGATCGTTGGAGTGCCGGTTTAGTTCTAAAAAATATTGGTGCTATTAAGTGGGAGAATGTCCGTCAGGGAGAATACACTTATCATGGTGAATTTAATGCCGGGCCTAATGGGCCGGAACTATCAGAAGAAGAACCATTATCTCAAGAGGCTATAACCGATTACACTCAGCGCTTGCCTTTAGTCCTCCAAACCCAAGGCTCTTACCGGTTCTTTAAGTCCCTCTACTGTAACTTGGGTATAGAAACCGGACTATCTGATGGATGGGGATATTCCAGTTCTCCCCGTATCTGGACTGGAGTAGACTGGAAACCACGTTTTATCCGGTTGGCCGGAGATATCTCTTACCATGAAAAACAACTAAGTTACAATGCGCTTGCAGAATTACGTCTCTTTTTCTTCTGGGCCAACCTAAAACTAGGCTGGGCCAATGATCTTGGCGGCCTTAGTGCCTCAACAATGGCTGCTTTGCACTTTTAAGCGATTCTAAATAAGATATTTAATACTAAAAAGAGGCCGAAAATAAAATCGGTCTCTTTTTTGCTTATCATACCTAAAGAATCCGGCAAAAACAATAAACACCTCCTATGGTTAAGATTCGCACGAGTAGCCAGCGACAAGTAACGTCCTTGAAAAAAAGCCCCCGCACTGCGGGGGCTACTTATCATCTTGAATCTGCCTACTTTACTACCTTCAGTCTTCTTTTTTTCATCTTATCACGCCAACCTTTGAAAGAAAAGCCCCGTTCCCAAGCCCAATACCTAAAGCCACGGGAAAATGGCCCCTGGCCGGTAAAGAGGTAGACTACACCAATACTACTGATCGAAGCTAAAGCATAGAGAATATTATAGCCGACCAAATACTGATAAAAAGTTAATCCTGCTTGTACCCACGCTAACCACTCTGCCTTAATCGGAAATAAACCCCAAAACAGCATCTCCCGATCCGGATATAATTTAGCCCAAGCCCATGTAATCCCAGTAAGCGGTATCCACAAACCTGCGATTACCATTGCCTTATTCCTAAATAATAACGAAACCAAGACAAAAGCCAAACCCGTAGCTAAAGTAGATAAAAACAAGAAAAAACCGTAGGTCTGCTTTCCCCAACTCCGTTCTAGGCTTCCTCCGATATACCAAAACCAAAGCATAGCAAAGACTAAAGTAAGCAAGTTATAATTAACCAAGGGATAAGTTAATAAAGTCCAGGGACGTAAATAAAAACGAGCAGTCGAAAGTTGTAATAAATTATACAAATTTATTTTTATCAAAAGTAAAAGATGAAAGAGTAGAAAAACTCCTCCTGTTAAAACTATTAAACCTTTAGTCACTGGAATAAATTCCCGATTAAGAAAGTGTCGAATTTGATTAGTATACCTTTTCAAACTCTTTCCCCCTTATTATCTACTTCATTTAAAGCAATCATGGTGTAGGGAAAAACAAGCCTCTACCACAGTTCTCACAGATCGGAACAGCGCCTTTGCCATCCTTTTTAATCGTTTCCAGTAATGCCTGGGAGAGAATTATATGACAAGAACCGCAGGTTCCATCTTTCACTGGTGCAACCACGGTTCCCTTCATCACCTTGAGTGAACGTTGGAAAAACTCTTTCAAGCCCTGAGGAAGAGTTTTTTCTAATTCTGCGACATTATTTTGAATCTTCTCTGCTTCTAAATGAAGTTCATTTATCCTTGTATTATTTTTTCTTTTAAATGATTCTAAATCCTGTTTCATTTTCTTTGTTTGTTTTTTATAGACTACAAGTTTATTTTCTTTCTCTTCCACCTGATAGAGTAGGGCAATAATCTTTTCCTCCCTACTCCCCTTGGCATTCTTATATTCTGCACTTTTTCTTTGTAATTGAGAGAGCTCTTTTGGTGAAGAGATCCTCCCACTATATAAAGTCTCTTCAATTTGGCCAACTTGATACTCAAATTCATGACATTCATCTTCCAGTTTTTTAATTTCAGTCCGTAAGTGAGTAATCTTATCGTGAAGTTTATTTGTTTTTCGTATTACCAATGCCAGATTATCTGAAAGGGAATTTATTTTAAGATCAAAAGCAGGATCAGCCAATTGTTCCTGAATAGATAGAAGCTTTTGATAACCCTCCTGGTACTGGTATAGTAAGAAAATCTCTTTATTTGTAAACATATTTCCCACTAACTACGGATTGCACCGAGAAGATCTTTGTAGGTATCCATATCCATCCCGATCTCAGATCTTCGTGCTACAATATCCGAGCCTTTCTCTTTAGCACACTTGACGCATCGTTTCGTTTCTGGTAATGCTTCAAGCCTTTCAGAGGAAATTTCCTTTCCACATAGCTCACATTTTCTTCTCATGATAAGAAACCCTCCTTCATAGTCTCTAACCGGTCGTATAAGCTACAAACCAACCATTCAAACCTTCAGACTAAAATAGGCTATAGGGTTTAATCTTGCTTTGACTTATATAGATTCGTTGTTTCTCTTCTTTAGCCAACAACGGGTCTTGCCTTAAATATTCCCTTATACTTTCAAGGGCACAGGACTCAATTAGATGATGACCTACTTCCACCAGAGTTAAGCCAATTTGCTCAGCCAAGAGGAAATCATGATAACCAAGATCGGAGGTAATGAATAGTTCTGCCCCCATCCGTTTTACCTGATTAATAAATTTTCTCCCGCTACCACCAATTACTGCTACTCTCTGTACTTGTTGCCGTTGATAGCCACCCCAGCGAATAGTTTCTCCACCAAACAAGCCCTTAATAAAAGCTAAAAATTCCTCCAATTGTACTTTCGCCGGAAGAGTGCCAAACCGGCCCAGTCCCGCCCGTCCGCCTCCCTGAACCACTGGATAAAGATCATAAGCCACTTCTTCATAGGGATGGGCGGCGATTAAAGCGTTAATAACTTTATTTCTATTTCTAGCTGGAATAATGGTTTCCAGTCGAACCTCATTGACTTGTTCTATTTCTCCTTGTTCTCCAATAAAAGGATTGGTACCTTCCTGTGGGAGAAAAGTTCCAACCCCCTTTGTACGAAACGTGCAATGGCTATAATTACCAATCCATCCTGCCCCGGCATTAGTCAAAACAGAAAAGACCTTATCTACATAGTTTTCCGGTACAAAGACAACTAGCTTAAGAAATTCCTCTACACCTTCTTCTACCGGAACTGTATTTTTTAATCCTAATTGGCCTGCTAAATATTGATTAAGACCGTTCGGGGAACGGTCGTAATTGGTATGGAGAGTATAAATATTAAACCCCCCAGCCAAAAGCGCCTCCCAAAGTTCTCCTCCCGGGCGGTCAAAACGGAGGTTGCTCAGTGGTTTGAAAATTAGGGGGTGATGCGTAACTATTAGATTTGCATGTAATTTTTGCGCTTCTTCCAGAACTTCTCTTGTTAAATCCAAGGCTAACAAAACCCCAGAGACTTCACGATCAAAACGGCCTACCTGTAATCCTACATTATCCCATTCTTCCGCTAATTCCGGTGGGGCTAGTCTTTCCAAAATAAGAGTAATATCCTTTATTGTTAGCACTCTTTAATCACCCTTCATCAGATAAGAGCAGTCTATTTTATGGCTCGTAGCTGGCCACTCATCGCTTGTTATCTATTCCCAGCCTAGTTGGAAAGTTGTTTCTCTAATGAATGATTTTGAATCTCTTGATCCAGAGGCTGGAATTGAGTCGAACAACTACCATCTGTAATCCTCTTTTATATAATATAAGATTAGGACTGTACATAATAACTTCATTTTAATAATTTCTAGGTTGTACCCGTATTCTCCTGCCTCTACATAAAAGCTTTTTGCGTTGTGTCCTTTTTAAAGTTCCAAACACAATATATAGTGTTTGGCTTGTATTAGGCTATCAATATATTAGTCTGAATTCGTGACATCTTCAGGCACCATGGAAAATCGTGAAAGCCTGCGAAAGCGTTTCTCATGGTATACTCCAGAACTTCACAGAACTCCAGATATTGTGGTTAAATCTTAAATAATTGAATTATGTAATTCCATAACTAAGGAATAAAAACAAAAAAAGTGGATACATCCACTCTTTAGCTAAAAATATGGTGGGCCCACCTGGGTTCGAACCAGGGACCGATCGGTTATGAGCCGACTGCTCTACCGCTGAGCTATGGGCCCAAAATAGATTGGCTCCCCGAGTTGGATTCGAACCAACAACCACCCGGTTAACAGCCGGGTGCTCTACCGTTGAGCTATCGAGGAACATCGTCAGCAACGTTTATTATACCTTCTTTTAATGTTTAAGTCAAGGAAATATCTATATTTTTTATTCCAGAAAATCTTTAAGTTTCTTGCTACGACTAGGATGACGGAGTTTCCGCAGAGCTTTAGCTTCAATCTGCCGGATCCGTTCTCTTGTTACTCCAAAGACCTTTCCTACTTCCTCTAAAGTCCTGGCTCTTCCATCTTCCAGGCCAAAACGAAGCCGGAGAACCCTCTCTTCTCGAGGCGTAAGAGTGTCTAACACTTCTTCCAGTTGTTCCTTTAATAGCATAAAGGAAGCAGCCTCAGCCGGAGCCGGAGCATCTTGATCTTCAATAAAATCACCTAAATGGCTATCTTCCTCTTCACCAATTGGTGTCTCTAAAGAGACAGGATCTTGAGAAATCTTTATAATCTCTCTGACCCGTTCAACATCCAGTCCCATCTCTTCAGCAATTTCCTCAGCTGTAGGATCACGCCCCAAAGTTTGTAAAAGTTGACGGGAAACACGGATTAACTTATTAATTGTCTCCACCATATGAACAGGGATCCGGATAGTTCTTGCCTGATCTGCTATTGCCCTAGTAATAGCCTGTCTAATCCACCAAGTGGCGTACGTACTAAACTTAAAACCTTTACGATAATCAAACTTCTCCACTGCTTTGATCAATCCCAGGTTCCCTTCTTGGATTAAATCAAGAAAAAGCATTCCCCGGCCAACATACCTTTTGGCTATACTCACTACTAAGCGTAAATTAGCCTCAGCTAAATCACGTTTAGCTTTCTCATCCCCATTCATAGCCCTGCGAGCTAGCTCAACCTCTTCCTCAGGTGTAAGCAGATCTACCCGGCCAATCTCTTTTAAATACATCCGTACCGGATCATCTAGAGCAATCCCTTCTGGTAAAGATAAGTCATCATCATCGTCATCGTCATCATCTTCATCAGATTTATCTTTTTTATTTGTTTTTTCATTATCAATGATTTCGATTCCTTTTCCGATCAACAACTCGTAAATCTCATCGATTTCCTCCGGGTCAAGGTCGATCTGCTCGAAACTATCCATCATATCCTTATAAGTGATAACACCTTTTTTCTTACCAAGTGCAAGGATCTCTTTTATAGCTGCACCTTTTGAACTGCTGCTTTGTTTTGCGTCTTTCCGTTTGATGCAGACTGTTTGAGTCCTATTTACCTCTTTTTCTTTACTCACTTTTGTAATCATCCTTCCCAGAGAAAGCCGAAAATGATTATTTATCTTAAATTTATATTAAACCGGAAAACGTAGGAAATTCATCACGTAATTTTTTATGAAGTTTATTTAATAAAGCTAAATCCTCTTGTAAATTCTGTGCCGATAGACTATTATTTTCTTGCCCTTCAGCAGTTACTGCTACTTCTTTCTGTAAACGCTGAATCTCCTTAATTAGATATTGCTGCCGAATCCGATCACAGCATCCTTTTAAATCGATAGGTAGTGGATTCATTTCGTTCTCCGTAATAAGTTCTACATATAATATCTGGTTTTCGGGAGAAAAAACACTCGCTGGCGGTGGCCATTCTTCAGGATTATCCCATTCCACTAGTTTTTGGAATATATTGGCACATGCTGGAGATGACCATTTAATCCCCGCTAACGCTTCTTTTATTCGCTCTAAGTTGTTTTTTTCCTGCAAACAGCCTCGTAAAACTTCTCTTTCCGACTGTAAATTATTTTTTTCCTTTTCAGACAAAATCTGTTGAGTATGAATATTATCATTAGTATGCCGCAACTGCTTTTTTATATCCAAACGCTGGTTACTTCTATTTAAATTATACTGGTAAGTTCTCCATTGATCATAAAACGTCGTTTCCGAAACACCAACAGTAGTAGCGATCTGCTTTATATAGGCCTCACGAGCTATCTTGTTTTTAACTTGGCTTAGTAAGCCAAAAGTTTCTTCAACAGCTTGCGCTTTCCCTTCCGGGGAAGATAAGTCTTTCTTACTTAGGATATAATTCAGTTGAAAAGTAAATAAATCAACGTTTTTTTCCACCAAGCCTAAGAAAACTTCCGCTCCCTGGTTCTTGATTAAAGAATCAGGATCCTCCCCCTCCGGAAGGGTAGCAACACCAACCCTTACTCCAGCTTCATATAGAAGATCCAACCCGCGAATAGTTGCTGATTGACCGGCAGCATCAGCATCATATGCAATAATCACTTCTCCGGTGTACCTTTTTAAGGTTCTAACTTGTTCCATAGTAAGTGCCGTTCCAAGTGAAGCAACTACATTAAGTATCCCCTGTTGGTGGGCTTGAATCACATCTGTATAACCCTCAACAATGATTGCCTGTTTTTCTTTTCTGATCGCTTCCCTTGCTTGAAATAGCCCATACAGATAACGCCCTTTTTGAAAGATTAAAGTTTCCGGGGAATTTAAATACTTTGGCTCCCCTTCATCCATTAATCGTCCACCGAAACCCACAATCTTCCCCCGCGGATTAAGAATCGGAAAGATTAGCCGATCACGGAAACGATCATAAAACCCATTGGCACCACCACGGACTAAACCGGCTTTCTCTGCCTCGATTAAAGATATTCCTTTTTTTCTTAACACCTCTACTAATCCAGTCCAATGGGGTAGAGCATATCCCAAATTAAAACTTTTTACCGCCTCCGGGCTAATACCTCTTTTTTGCAGGTAATCCAAGCCTTTCTTTCCTGCATCAGTCTGAAGTAAAACCTTCTGATAAAATGCTGCTGCTAAAGTATTCAATTGATGTATACGTTCTCTCTCTCTTCTTTTCTGGTCAAAATTTGGAGACAAATGGCCACTAGGAAGAGGGAGATTAGCCCGTTCAGCTAAAAACCGTATAGTCTGAGGAAAATCTAAGTTCTCGATCCTCATTATAAAGTTTATGACATCTCCACCAGCGCCACAACCAAAACAGTAAAAAAGTTGTTTCTCCCGGCTGACCGTAAAAGAAGGAGTCTTTTCCGAATGAAAGGGGCAAAGACCAGTATAAGAACTCCCCCTTCTTTTAAGCTTAACATATTCCGAAATCACAGCAATAATATCATTATTCTCTTTGACTTCTTCAATAAACTGTTCCTGTTTTACCCGTTCCAATTTTCTCACCTAATAGCTAATTCGCTCTAACTCCCAGGTTTCCTCTTTAGAAGAGATTCTAAACACTGATATTAGCAAAGTTTCACATAACCTTAAACAATAAAAAACATATGCCATAATTAGCTTAAATATTTAATCGGCTAAAATTTAAGTTTTAATTAGTCTAGGATTAATATTTTAATTAATTATTCAATTCCCTAAAACTTTTCAATAATTTGGAACAGTTTTTCTTTTCTTAGTCAGAATTTAAAAACACCTTATCTAATACCTGTCCTGAGTAACCAAGCTTACCCAGTTCCTTCTCTTTATATATAAGCTTTAACCCTCCGGCATTCCCAATCCTCATCAACACATCCTCTGTAAGGAGCCATTCCTGATGATCACTAGGATATAATGTCCCTTCGAAGATCATCTCTCCGGAATTTTTCTTATAAAGCCCAATCCAAACAACTTCTGTAGCTTCGGCCCTTAAAACCGGTTCTACTTTCTGGACAACCTCATCCTGTTCCTCTAAGGGTAAGGATAGTACAGGTTCCTCTTTTGTTTCCACTTCTACCTGATCAATAACTGGTTCGGGTTCAGTAACTTGAACTGAAGATCGCGGCCTGGTAAAAATAAAAAATATTACTCCGACAATAATTAGAATTCCACTTATTACTCCAATAGTAATTATTGGTTTTTTGCCTACTTTACCTTTTTCCTCCGGAAGATCGGACTTTTCCGAAAAAACTAATTCTTCATCCTGAGTAACCGCAGTATCCTGGTTTTTCAGTTCATAATATTTCTCCAGTATTTGCTCGCCATCTAAACCTACTGTTTTGGCAAAATTAACCATGAATCCTTTTACATAAACCTCACCCGGAATTTGGTCAAATTCGCCCGCTTCTAAAGCTTTTAGGTGTTTTAAACGAATCTTAGTAATCATTTGTATCTCTTCAAGGGATAACCCTTTTTCTTCCCGTGCTGCTTTCAATAATTCCCCTATTTCTTTCATTTTATTAGCACCTCCTTACAGCATAAAAAATTCGACAGCATACGCCCTCGTATCTCGATGCTCGTCTCTCGTCGCTCGGGTTTAAAAAGCCCTAGCTTTAGTCAGAGAAAATTACAAAAATTCCTTGGATTTCATTTGGCCTATAAAAAATTAAATCTCACTCCCTGATTTTCGTGAGTTAATCAAAGCTAACTTCTAAAAAAGAACAGCAAACGACGGGACTATGCTTTTCTTTAAATAATAGTTCTGTAAAAACTACTAGATTTCCTTCTACAATCTTCAGAGAGTTAATTGCCTTGTTTATGCATTTCTTCCAATTGTCTGGAAGTAATAAGTATTTCCCGTGGTTTGCTTCCATTATGGGGGCCCACAATTCCTCGGGCTTCCATCATATCAATCAGCCGTGCCGCTCGATTGTACCCAATTCTAAACCTACGTTGTAAAGAGGAAGCAGAAGCTTGCCCGCTATCGATCAGCATCTTAACCGCATCCCAAAACAGCTCATCTTCCTCTGCCGGATCACCACTATTTACTTCCTTTTCCTGTGCATTGATAAAGGCTTCTACATAATCAGGAGTACCCTGCTTCTTCCAATGATCAGTCACCGCCTTAATCTCTTGGTCAAGAACAAGAGCACCTTGTAATCGTAAAGGCTTTAAAGAACCAGCCGGAGAGAAAAGCATATCGCCCCTTCCTAACAACTGTTCTGCACCAGAGGTATCAAGAATAGTTCTCGAATCAACCTGGGAAGAGACGGCAAAGGCAATCCGTGAAGGAATATTAGCCTTAATTAATCCGGTTATTACATCCACCGACGGCCGTTGAGTGGCCACCACTAGATGGATTCCGGTAGCTCTGGCCATCTGAGCTAAGCGGCAAATCGAATCTTCTACCTCCACCGGAGCCACCATCATTAGGTCTGCCAACTCATCAATAAAAACAATTACATAAGGCATTGGTAGTTCATCCTGATCAAGAACCTGATTATAACGGGCTAAATCCCTTACCCCTTTGGCTGCAAAAACCTTATATCTGGTCTCCATTTCCGTAACTACTGCCCGGAGTACAGCTGCTGCCTTTTTAGGGTCTGTTACTACCGGAGCTGAAAGATGAGGAACCCCATCATAAACCGAGAGTTCTACCATTTTGGGGTCAATCATAATCATTTTAACTTCAGCCGGAGAGGCCCGATATAATAATGAAAGGATTAAAGTATTAAGGCAGACGCTCTTACCAGAGCCCGTAGCTCCAGCAATCAGTAGATGTGGCATCTTATTAAGATCCGCCACTACCGGCTCTCCGGCAATATCAACCCCTAGTGCCATCCCCAATTTTCCTGCTTCCCAAAACTGACGTGATTCCAAAACCTCTCGGATCGTTACAGTTCTGGTTTCTTTATTCGGTACCTCAATACCAATCGCAGCTTTTCCGGGGATCGGGGCTTCAATCCTTAGTCCCCTAGCAGCCAGAGCCAATGCCAAATCATTAGCCAAATTTACAATTCTACTGACTTTTACCCCCGGAGCAGGCTGGATATCGTATCTCGTAATCACTGGGCCTTGATGAACTTCAATCACTTGGGCATTCACCCCAAATGAAGCCAGAGTCTCTTCAAGTTGAACTGATTGATCCAGTAACTTAAGATTCCGTTTTTGACGGGGGCTTTGCAGGAAATCAAGGGGCGGGAGTTGATAAAGCCCTAATTTTATCCCGCTTTTTCCTGCCACAATCGCCGGAGTCTCTTTCTTGGTAGTAGTCTTCTCTAGTTCCCGTCCCCTCTTTCTTGGAAACTTTCCTCTCGAAGGCTCCGCCTCCGCTGATGATAACATTCTTCTTGCTTCTCTAGTGGCCGAAGCCTGCTCATAATGGAGATCAGAACCGAAACCAGGTTTTTTTTTGCCCAAATTTACTGTAAGATTTCTAAAAAAGTTTTTTATCTCTTCAAAGATCTGGACCAATGGCCGGTCTAAGACTAGAATTAACGAAATCATAAAGAAAAGATTTAAAACAACAATGGTTCCTAAATAAGAAAAAACCCGGTTCAAACTATAAAGAATAACACTTCCAATAAAGCCTCCACCATACGTATACCCTAAAGGTAATGGTTCCTCCGGTATACCCACATAAATCAGGTGTAAAACAATAATTCCCAAAAGACAACCCAAAACCAGGCCAAAAAATCGGTAAGTCAGAGTAAAATTACGGTGCTTCTTTATTAATTGCCAACCTTGAACCGCAAAGAGAATAGGAAGAAGCAGAGAACCTTTTTCTCCAGTAACATTATGTAAAATCACACGTACTGCATAGCCGAAGCTTCCGGTCTCTTCTAAAGTAAGAGATAATAAAAGTAAGGCTGCCAGCCCAATGTAGAAAATCCCAAAAATCTCTTTTTTTAGTTCGAGTTGCCGCTCTGTTGGTTTCGAAGACTTCTTCATCTTTCTACCTGTAGAACTCCGTTTTTTTATCATCTTCAGCTCATCTCCTCCTTCCCTTCTAGTACTACCTGAGCAATATTAGCAGCATGATCTGCCACCCTCTCTAGATTGGCAATAATCTCTAAATAGATAATACCCGATCCCGGCCAACACCTTCCCTGGTTTAACCGGTTAATATGGTTCTGACGCATCTCTTCCTGAATCCGATCAATAGCTTCTTCCCTTTCCAGAACCTGTTTAGCCAAAACCAGATCATCCTCTTCTAAGGATGAAAAAGCTTTTTTACAAATATCTAATACTTTTTCATAAAGAAGTTCTAATTCATTAATCGCTAACTGTGAAAACGGCAGCTTCTCATCCAACTTCGCCTCAGCAAACTCGCTTATATTTTCAGCATGATCAGCAATCCGTTCTACATCATTAATTACATGAATCAACCCCGCCAGATAACGGGATTGGGAAGTTGTCAGTACACTTCGGGACAAAAGTGCAGAAAGATACATCGTAATTTTCTTTTGAAGGCCATCAACTATATCTTCCTTTTTCTGGATATCTTTAATTGCTGAATCTTGTCCCTTAATAAAAGCAATTCTGGCCAGATATAACATATCTGTCGCAATCTCCGCTGTCCGTATAATTTCCTTGGCTGCCATCCTTAAAGCTAAGGCTGGAGTGCCTAGCGTCTTTTCACTAAGATATTCTAAATTCTCCAGCTCTTCTCCCTGAAAATAATAATGAGGATGAAAACGTTCTTCCAGAAACTCCGCCAGTGCCGATGTTAATGGCAACCAGATTATTACCATCACTAAATTATAAATGCTATGAGCAACTGCAAGCTCTCTAGAGATTAAATCTGCTTCCAAAGGCCTTTGGCCAGCCGGCAGAGAAAAGAAAAGTTCTTTAAGATTACCGATAATATCCCAAAGCTTAATGGTAACCACATGCACAAAATTAGCAAAGGGGTTGAGCAATAAAAGAAAGAACAAAGTAGTTAAGGTCACAAAGATCCATTGGGCTAAAACCGCTCGTTTACTTAGGATATTACCTTTAATCGATGCTAAAGTAGCGGTCGTACAAATTCCCAACCCAGTGCCAAGCAGAAAAGGCAAAAATGACTTTAACTGAAAGTAAAAAGCTCCATTATTATAAATTGCCGTTTGCCCGGCTACAACCTGTAAAAGGCCAATTGTAGCTGTACTGCTTTGTACCAGTGCAGTTGATAAAAAACCAAAGAAATACCCCCATAAGGGTAAACCGGAGAATACTCCTTGAAATAGTAAACCCTCAGCTAGTGGCCTCATCGCTATGGTTAAGGTGTTTAAACCAACAAACACCAACCCAAAACCAAGGATGGTATAACCAAAATATCTAGTAAAACGTTTCTTACCCAGTGAATAAAGGAAAAAACCAAGTCCGACTGCAAGCAAAGGAAAATTTCCCAAACGGAAAGCAATCAAATGGACAATAATGGTGATACCAAGGTTAATACCGAGCATCATACTGATTGCTTGCTTCAGCTGAATTAAACCAGAACTTAGTAGCCCAATTAATAATACCGTAGCCGCTCCCCCATCCTGAAGAATAATGGTAAGTAGCAACCCGGCAAACATGGATAAAATAGGATTACTGCTATTCTCTAAAACCCGGCGGATCTTTTCCCCAGCAATTTTCTGAAAACCCTGTCCCATTAGAGAGAAACCAAAGAGAAGTAATCCCAATCCCCCAATAAGTCCAAAGATTAAATTTTGCATTGGAATAGACATGGATGCATGGATGCCTCCCGCCTTTACGGATTATTACAATTGAATGTGTTTTCTTAATTCGTTTTCAAGCTTAGTTATTCCTCCCATAAGAATTGAGATAAATCAAAGAAAAAACCCCTATTAAAGAGGTTTTAAACGGTTTTTAACTAAAAGATAATATTTCCCGGACTCCAACGGGGGTCAAGAAAATCATTTGGATCGGTACTAATCAAACGGGAAATCCTTTGCTCCCCCCTACTATTTACCTCTACAACAATTTTTCTCCCCTCAAACTCAACTTCACGATAAGATTCTTCCTTTTCATCTTCCTCGCCCATAATTAATTCTACCGGATATATAGAATAAAGAATCATTTTTTCACCTCATTATTGAGGAGATTTTCTTTTAGATTAATTAATTCTCTTAATTTAGCTAGCGCTTTATTAATTCCCCCAATCTCATTTATCAAACCGGATTCTACTGCATCCTTTCCTACTAAAACAGTACCAACATCCCGCACCAGATCTCCTGTCCTGAACATTAATTCCCGGAATTTATCTTCTGTTATCCGAGAATGGCCAGTAACAAACTTGATTACCCGATCCTGCATTTTCTCTAAATATTCATAGGTTTGCGGAACCCCAATCACCATCCCACTGAGCCTAATCGGATGAATAGTCATAGTAGCAGTTTCAGCAATATAAGAATAATCTGTTGCCACCGCGACTGGTACACCGATTGAATGGCCTCCGCCTAAAACTAAAGAGACCGTAACTTTTGACAGGCTCTCAATCATTTCGGCAATTGCCAGGCCAGCTTCTACATCTCCACCTACTGTATTGAGAATAATTAATAACCCTTTTATTCTGGGGTTCTGTTCAATAGCCACTAATTGAGGGATTATATGTTCATATTTAGTGGTTTTATTTTTTGTCGGCAGAATCAGATGCCCTTCGATCTGACCAATAATAATCATGGTATGAATATCAGAACTAGGTTGCTCAGCAGGAGCAATCTGCCCTAGTTGCTTTAAGCTCCTAAGTGTAATCCTCTGCCTCCGGAGTGAACTACGTTTCCCTTCTGGTTCTGGCTCTTCCCTAGGAACCGGGACCTCTTGTTCACGAACAGATTTTGGGAAAAAAGGTGTCTCCGACTTCCTAGACCGAATCTTATATTTCAAACTATCCCCCCCATTTGTTATATAAGGCTATTTTCGGCAATAAAGAAAAAAGCATCTTTGAAAACTATTTTACTTTTGAAATTGTATTTTTTCAGCCCTTATTCTAGGTAGCTGAATTTGTTTCAAATGACAGGAAATTCAAGAGCCGCTTCCATCCAAAAATGGACTATAAAATAGGTTTCGATGCTTGTTAAATATTATTCACTTTCTCCGGCAAAAAAATACAGAATCCCTTTATGTTGCTTAAGGCCCGTCTCTCGTCAATATGGGGATTCCCTTTCCAACGTGCTTAAATGCTTTTCCATCACGAGATTGCTTTATGTTTTACCAGAATTTTAAACGCACCTCAAAACCCCCTTCTAACAGTTATAAGCAACAAGCAACGGGCTCACCCCGTAAGTTGCTTTTGCATAAGATATAATCAAGCTAAAGGCAAATTTAGTGCAGCCCGCTCAGTCTTTTTTATTTTCAATAGAAAGAGGGATGAGTTTTGAAGGCTCTTCTCCTTTGTGGCGGTGATGGTACCCGTCTCCGCCCTTTTACTTACACCAAACCCAAGGTCCTCCTCCCGCTAGTAAACAGGCCCATTTTATTTCATGTCCTCGATTCACTTGCTAAAGCATCAATAAAGGAAATCGTCCTAATAGTCGGTAAGAACGGAAGTTTAATCAGAGATTTACTCCAAAAAGATAACCCCTGGGGCCTAAAAATTAAATTTGTTGAGCAGCCCGAACCTTTAGGCTTGGCCCATGCCGTTTTAATTGCCAGTGAAGCCTTGGAAAATAGCCCTTTCTTAATGTACCTGGGAGATAATGTTCTGGATGAACCCCTTTTACCGATGTTAGAAGCTTTCCGCTGCGAAAAACCCGATAGTCTTGTACTAGTCCGCAAGGTAAGTAACCCCAGAGATTTCGGTGTAGCAGTAATTGAAGGAGAAAAGGTAATTAAAGTAGAGGAAAAACCAAAAATTCCCCTTAGTAACCTGGCTTTAATCGGAATTTACTTTTTTTCTGAGGAGATACACCAGGCGGTCAGAAGAATTAAGCCTTCCTGGCGCGGAGAACTGGAAATTACCGATGCGATTCAAGTTCTGATTGAACGGGGAAAAACCGTGCATTATAAAAAGTTATCTAGCTGGTGGAAGGATACAGGAAACTCAGCAGAACTTTTAGAGGCCAATAAATACCTTTTAAAAAAGCTTGTACCCTCCCAATCCGGAGAGATCAAAAAATCCTGCATTTCCGGTAACCTGGAGATAATGAAAGGTTCTATCCTTAAAAATTGTCAGGTAAAAGGCCCTGTTGCAATCGGAGCCGGGTGTAAAATTACCGGTTCGATACTTGGTCCCTACCTTTCGGTAGGTGAAGGAACAGAAATAGTTAATTGTACGCTCAATAACTCAATCATTCTACCGGGTGGAGAATTAAAGGATATTACGCTCACCCAGAGCATCCTTGGGGAAAGAGTACTGATCAGTGGAGGGGCAAAAACGAGGAAAGATCCTTGCTCTCTTTTGGTAGGTGATGACTCTATAATCAAGCTATAGTCTCATAGCTCGAAGCTATTACTCAGCCTCTGGAGCTTCTTATTTGCTCGTAAGCTTTTAAGAACCAGTCTGGAACTAATCTTCTATTTGAGAGAATTGCATGATTACCTTTGCATCTATTCAACCACAATATATATTTATTCGGGGTAATTGTCTAAGATTAGATAATTACTAGTGGGCTATCAATATATAGTCTGAATTCGTGACATCCTCAGACACCATGGGAAATCGTGAAAGCTTGCGATAACGTTTTCCATGGTATGGATCAATAAGTCACGGATTCAGAACTGCAGATATTGTGGCTGAATCTTAAATAATTTAATTATTCAATTCCCTAATTTACATCTATTTACCTGCCTAACAAAGTAAAAATAGTCGACTCCCACACGATAATTGATGAAAAGCACCCCCTTAATTAGAAAACAATCAGGAGGATCAAGGATGACTTATCTAACTGATCTTATTATTGTTAATTTCAATACTAAAGCTCTCCTTGCAACCTGTTTAGAAAGTATCCGGAAACATACCGGAGCGGCTAAAGACTATAGAATCTGGGTAATTGATAATGGTAGTACCGACGGGAGCATCTCTTTAATCCGTAGTCTCCGGTGGGTCAATGGCATCTTCAACCAACAGAATCTCGGCTATGCTACAGCCTGTAATCAAGGGATTAAAGCGGGCACCGGCAAGTATGTCATTTTATTAAATAGCGATCTTGTTTTTACTCCGGGATGGCTTACTCCGCTGATCAAAGCATTGGAATCCCCACAAGTAGCAGTCGTCGGGCCCAGACTAATCAGTCCAGATGGATTCCTAGTTGGCGTAGGAGTAATAGGGACCTACTCCCAACCGTTAATCCGTGGTTGGGGCGAGCCAGATCTGCCGGGTTTATATAACCAAACCACTGAATGTATTAGTATTTGCGGGGCTTGTATGGGAATTAAAAGAGAATTCCTACCGAAACTCGGATATTTTGATGAGAATTACTTCCATTATTTTGAGGAGACTGATTATTGCTACAATGCACACAGCCATGGGTACAAAGTACTTTATATTCCGGAAAGTAAGGTAATCCACTTAATAAATGGGAGTTGTCGCAATCGCCGGCGTTTAAATCAGTACTTTTATAGAAGCAAAGCTTATTTCGGACTAAAATGGCGGGAACTGCTACAAGAGGAGAGGCCTAATGCAAAACCCACCCAAACTTTGGACTGTTCTGATTTATGCTAATGGAAATAATGAACTCGCCTCCATTATGCAGCAAGCCAAAGAAAACCTGGAGATCATCGGCTCTACTTCTGAAATCAACATCATCATCCTGATCGGAAGGGCGGAAGAAAAACTAAGAAAAATAATCAAGCCTACGCTTCATAATTCTAGCTCCGGAAAAAACTGGACTGGTGTAAGATGCTACTATATAAAAAAGTCCCATTCCAAGCTATTATACAAATACAATAACCTCAATATGGCTGACCCTAAAACTCTATATTCCTTTTTAAAATGGGCAGTCGCAGCTTATCCCGCTCATCATTATTTATTAATCCTCAGTGGGCATGGTTGCCCACTGGTAGGAGTGATGCCTGATTTTTGCCAGCGCTCTCCTTACCTTATGGGGCTCCCTGAGATGTGCCAAACCATAAACCTGCTATATAAAGAAACCGGTCAAAGCATTGATCTCCTTGTTTTAGATATCTGTTATATGAATTATTTAGAGGTTATTTATGAATTAGGAGCAGTTCAGAAACAATCAGTCCGGTATCTTTTAACCTATATGGGGAATGGCCCGCTGGAAGGCCTACCCTACCATCTACTTATTGAAGTAGTACAACAGAGTTGTCGGAGAGGAAAAGTAGTCCCTGTAGCCAACTTAGTTGCTGGCATTGTTTCCCGGTTTAATCTTAATCTTGCCGCTTTTTTAATTGATTACGACAAATGTCAAAGAATCAAAGAACTTGTCCGTAAGTTTGCTTATACAAGATTACTTTATTACAATCTTCAAGATAAATTAGATAATCACACTTCAGTTTTTAATACTCCCCTAGAAATAATGAGAGCAAAAACTGAAGACTGGAATTTTCTCAACTTGTATTCCAAGTTCTCCTTTCATCAAGATAATTTCTGGATTTTCTTGCTGAATTCACATTTGTTGCAGAGAAGTGATCTCCTTATTGAAGCAAATGCCAAAGAAAAATTGGAACCATTAGTCATGGGTCCCAACATGGTCCGTCAATACCTAAAAGCTATTAATCCAGAGCTTAATTCAGATCAACTAGAAATAATCTACCAAAAATTGTATGATTATAAAAAATGGGTGAACTTTTTAACACTTTCAACCTAAGAAACTTACTTATAGAATACGAAAAGAATTTAAAACAGGAATTGATAACCCATATGCTCCTCCACCCCAGCACGCCTCGTTACTACTCATTTGTCACTTAGTTAGAAGCTATTTTTGAAAAGACATCCCTTTTTTTGAAAAAGGGATGTCTTTAAATTATTCGAAGGAATTGCAAAATCATCTCAGTACCCATTTATCCAATACGTGAAATACCTCTTTTCTTGATTCATCTGGTTTTCATTAAATCACTTCGTGATGCTATAGGTAACCAACATGAACGATTTAGTGTTTGACTTTAATTCAAGGGAATTGTCTGATTTCCGAAGAACCCCTTTGATTGACCAAATAATAGAGATTAGACAATTCCTAGTGGACTATTAATATTTTGTGGTAAAATCTTAAATCAATAAATTATGCAATTCCTTAATCTAGGCAATTGTTTGATTAAGGCCATCCTAAAGTTAAGAATAACCTCATAAATTTATATTATGTGGGTGTAGAAACAGTTAGTACTGCATTTGCAGTAAGATTGTTAGGGCATGTTCCCACAAAAATCTGATCATGAGGCACCACCAGTTTTAGTTTAGAAGCCATTACTAAAACCTGGTTAAAAGAGGGGGTCTCTCCAGTGGTTAGGGTAAGCGTATCGCTAGCAGTTATATTGACGATCTGGCAAGCCGCGCGGGCAACATCTTCTGGAGCAATAAAGGCATGATCCGCTTTACTTAGGGGACAAGTAAATTCCCTGACAAAAGAGAACTCAAGCGTAAGGTCTGGTAGTGGATCAGGTCGATCAATCACGATATCTTTCCTAATATGGATCCGTGCTGTAACCGCGGTAATAACTCCTCCAACCACTACCGGGGTACAATTGACTACCGTTACAGTAACTCTTGACTGATCTGTAAGAATCGTACTTCCATCGGGGACTTCTTCACTAATTGGGACGGTTTCCTCATCCCTACAAAAAACAATTTCGTCATACAGAACACGGTCTGTTTTTATTAATGTACAAAATCCCATTAATTTTCACCTCCAGGTTTGTCTACATTATTTATACGCAATTACCAGGGTAGTTGTTATTAGTCAAAACGCATATAAAGATGCTTTTGCCATAAAAGAGAACACCCATTAAGAATAAGTCCTAATTTCTCGATTATTTGAAGAAATAGGCAACAAGCCCGTGACCTATAAGCCTAGCTTGGAATACTCTTATACTAACAGACCAATACAAAGATACCAGGAGGTGCCCGCCATGGAAGAAAAACAATTCACGGGATTACTCGAATTCCCAATAACGGCGGAAGCGCAGATCATTGTTATAAATGATTCTGATAAAATTACCGAGGATCTTCCCCGGATAACCGTTTCTTCCCCAATTAAAACCACCAAGATTAGTGCCCAAACTAAAAAGAGAAGTTTTTCCCAGAAAATTAGGGATTGGGTTGTTTCTCTTTTTAATCTACTACCGGGTCTACCAGGTCAAAGGAAGTGATCCGGATGCTAGCGTGTAATATAATCAAAGCCGACCGAGTGGTATGTGAGGAGGTCTTCACTCTTCATGACATTGAACCAGGCGTGCCGATTCAAACCCCAGTTTTACCGGAAAGCCGAATCGATCCTGAAAACACACGGGTAAAAGTAACCGTTATTGATTGTACACTCCGGAGAGATCAGCATAATAACTTTTCTGTTGACTTGATCCTGATGATTAACAAG
The DNA here is from genome assembly GCA_002427045.1 of Firmicutes bacterium UBA5486. Lineage (GTDB taxonomy): Bacteria > Bacillota > UBA4882 > UBA10575 > UBA10575 > UBA5486. The sequence goes on along the minus strand of DIPO01000059.1, from coordinate 73,549 downwards.
GAAATTACCATTAAGCAGCCTCTAGGACCTGATATACAGCTGGAATATGGTTTTAAAAGAAGATTTACCAACCTCCCCATCACCAACTGTTGCCCTAAACCTTTACCAGCAAAGGCCTTAAAAAGATTACGCTGCCAAATTTTTGATTTGGAAGCAGAAGACCAAATTACCTTGAATACAGAAACTAATTCTTTTGACGAAATTTTAACTGTAACGGTAGTAGTCAAGGTAGTCTTCGAGGATCAGATCCCAATACCAGTCACACCAACTCCAATTCCGCCACCACCTGTACCACCCGAGGTGCTAGCAGCACTAGAGATTGCCGCTGGGAAAATACGGGCGCAAATCGGAAACCCTTTATTTAAAAATGCCCTACTTGCTGAGATCGCTCGCATCCAAGAATTTCTTTTAGAAGGTAGAGTTTTGGAAGCATTAGCACTTCTTACTGCGGTAAAAGAACAGGTTCAGCATAGTATTAATATCTCGCCTGGTATAAGAATTCCCTTTAATCTTGTACTCGGAGATTTAATCGCAGCCGAAAAAGAAATAATTGCTTTATTATTATGATAAAGCTCTCCTATTTTACCTCGGACGTATCATGTAACATCCAAAGTAAGACCTTTATCTTAAGGATTTAATAAGAATTTCCATATTAAGAAGCGCCTTTAATACTGAATGGAATATTTTATAATGACAAGCCAAATCCGGAGGTGAAATCGATGCCAGATATTGTACAGATTCCTCCCTACCAGATTGAGTTTAAAGGCGCAGTTTGTAACTCTAACGGCACCCAAACCTGGTTTTATCAACTGACCATTATTGAAGAACTTGGCCAGGGTGATTTCCTTAGCAACTGGGCACTAGTCCTTTGTCCTGATCCGATCCAGATCGTAGACCCGGCAAAAGCTACCAGCCCAGATCCTGACAACATCCAGGCAGTAGTGGGACTGGGGCAACCATGTTTAGGGGGTATGGCAAACCCGAACACTATCAAGTGGAACACCTTAAATAAAAATGCCCAATTCGAAGGGTTATATAGCTTTACCATTGAAAACGGGTGTTTTGAACAAACCGATGTCCAGGTAGCCATCCATACTGGTAATGGTTGTCAACCCCCCAGCGGTCCTCTTTTAATCACCGGACCCAGCTGTACGAGAATAGTAGTTCCACCACCAGTCTCACGAGGATTTCGCTTTATAAACTAATAAAATCAAGAAGGCCGCCCACTATGGGCGGCCTTCATTACTTGCAACCTACAAGCCTTTTATGCATAACATATCTCGATACTCGTCACTCGTCGTTCGTCGCTCGTAAGATTGACGGCCTTTGTAAGCTACGAATTAAGGTTCTATTTTCATCCTTTTGCTTGCCCCAGCTTGCTGGGGTGAGGGACTACTTAGAAATGGGTGATATAATGCATAAAATTAATAAACCATACATCTTAGCCATGATGGTTGTCCGGAATGAAGCCAGCCGTTACCTGCTTCCGGTCTTAAACCAATTGGCTACATATGTGGATGGGATTGTAATTCTGGATGATGCTTCCACTGACCGGACTCCCGAACTCTGCCAGTCCCATAAAAAAGTTATCCGCTTTCAACAGTTAGAACATCCTCTATTTGAACAAGATGAAGCTGCACTTAGAACCCTACTCTGGGAGATGACTGTAGAACTTAACCCCACTTGGATCCTGGCTCTGGATGCCGATGAACTATTGGAAAGAAGAATTAGCAAAGAATTACCTGCTTTAACAGAGCAAAAAGAGTTTGACCTCATTACTTTCCCTGTATACCACTTTTGGGGAGATCTTCTTCATTATCGAATTGATGATTACTGGAACCCTTCTCTTTCTCGTGCCGTTTGTTTATTCCGGTATCAAAAAAAACTCACTTATCATTGGGCCTCCCGTAAATTGCACTGTGGACGTTTTCCGGAAGAAGCTTATCTTACCCCAAGATATCCTTCTAATATCCGTCTTCTTCACTTAGGATATGCCGTCAAAAAGGAACATCCCCAAAAATACCATCGATACCTCTCCCTTGATCCGCAGGGAAAATTCTGTCCCTTATCTCATTACCAATCAATCCTTAACCCCAAACCTCGTTTAAGAATGTGGCATGGAGAAAACCTGGAGGTGCTTTTATGGAAGCAAGCATAATTATTGTCAATTATAATTCCCAACCTTATCTGGAAAAATGTCTTGAATCCATTGTCAAAAACACTAAAGCTAACTATGAAGTAATCATTATCGATAATCATTCAAGGGATGAATCGGTATTATTTCTCACGAAGTTAAAAAACCCCAATCTCCGTGTAATCTTAAACCCGGAAAACTACGGTTATGCTAAAGCTTGTAATCAGGGGTTAAAGGTGGCCTCCGGAAAAGTCTTGGTAACCATGAACCCGGATGTTATCGTTCCTCCCGATTGGTTGTCCAGACTCTCCTGGCACCTGACAAACAACCCTAAAGCTCTAATAATTGGCCCGAAAAGTATGGGTATTGGTGGAAAACAATGGGCCGGTCCCTTGTCTTTCTCCCGAAAACTAGAAGCAGCTGATCGAAAATTTGCCGGATTTTATCATCGTCAATCGAAACCCGCAAAATTTCTCATTGGCTGCCTCGTCCTTTTTGATCGGCGATTTTTAAATTATATCGGTTATTTTGATGAAAACCTTCCCTTAGGAGCAGATGACTTTGATCTCGCTCTCCGAATCAGAAAACAAGGCTATGAATTAAGAATAGCTAAGGATGTTCTGATCGAACATACTATTCATGCTTCTTTTGAACGGAGTGATCCAGCGGATAACGAAAGACTAGCTAATGCCAGCTGGGATCATTTCCGCCGGAAATGGAGAAAAGAATTACAGAAATATGGTTGGGAGAGATTATTTGAAGATCATTTTCCTGTTTTCCCTCAAGAACAAAACATAAAGTTTTTCTAGGTAGTCGCTCACGCTGGTCTACCACCAGCAGAACGAAGTGATGAAAATTCAAAGACCAGGTGAGTCGACAAGCGACAGAGGCATTTTCTAGGTAGTCCCCCACACTGGCTACCTCCACCTGCTCGGTTCCTGAAAAGACCAGATTTCATCCTTAATTACAAAATCAGTATTAAAGACATAAGAAACTGGTTTTCTAGAGACCCTATGCTCTTTTCTTCTCGGCAAGGCACCAAGTTTTCCAAACATTTCAACAAATCGATGTTTATAAGTATGTTCACCATAAGCCCTTTTTTGAGCCGCATCTCCGATTTTTCCACGTAATCCCGGTCTTGCAAGATAATACTCAATTTTTTTGGCTAAATCATCGGGATTTGAGAAACGAATTATCTCTTTCTCATCTTCGAAACATTTTAACAGATCCGGTCGGGTCGAATCGACAATCTGAAAAGCTCCACATCCGGCTAGAGCAAATGCTCGATCATTTGGGCTTGTTGCACCAACACCTTTGCTATTACCAGAGGGAGGTTCAACGGGATCACGGTGAATATTTAGATTAATTTTAGCACCATTAAAGTATTTTTGTACCTCATAAAAATTATTAACCACTGGCAGAACAAACTTTCGTAAATCAGGATGCACTTCTCCCCACCTGTTCCATTCACCGATTAGCTTTACATTTAACCTTTTTAACAATGGTGCAAGAGCATTTATTATCAGCAGTCGATTGGGAAACCCCATACCCACAAAACATAGATCGCTTTGATACTGCTTAGTAACAGAAAGCCGGCGATGAACCTCCGGATTACAACACCAGGGAAGATAATAGGCTCTAGGGTGTTGGTACTCTGTAACTGCCTGACGCTCATTAGTAAAGACTACATCATAAGAATCAACCATCTCCCCGCGGTGTAAGTCAATCTCATAAGGATCTTCCACTAACCATAATACCGTTTTTGCCCCCAAAGAGCGGGCAAAACGTACATGTTTACAAGGGGTTCGGTTACCATGAACCACCAATAAAACATCCGGGCGATACTCCCGGATTATTCTAGGAGAAAGTCTTTGTGGATTAACCTGCTTAACTTTATAGCGCAGTTTATCCTTTAAAGTAGTAGAAATATCAAAAGCATACCGGTAGTGAAATCCTCCGGCGCCGGAATCAACAAACAAAACCCTCATGCTTTTTCCTCCCTAATATTTTGATACTCATCGCTTATTACTTGTATTGGGAAAATGCCCTTAAAGTTTTTATCTAAGAAAGAGAATTGCATAATTACCTTTGACTAACCTAATATCTTAAATCCGGCGCCTCACTCAAGCATACCGGATGCAACGCATCTCGTGGCTCGGATCTCTCGTCGCTCGTCTCTCGGTTGGAAGAAAGCCTTCGAAGCTAAGAAACACCAAAGGCTAACATTGAAGACGAGCGACCAGCGACGAGCAACGAGTACCGAGTCTATTAATTATTATATGACATCGAACTTTTCAGAGGACCATTTACATAAGCAGAGAGTCCCTTCTACTAAGATAATAGGAGCTTATCACTGTCTACAGGAAAATGCTTCAGAAACAGCACTATAATTGTCTTTTGACCGTAAACTAGATTAACAGCATGTCTGAAAGGGTGATCCTAGTGAGATTCTCAGTTATCATTAATTGCTATAATACTCTTCCTTTAATCGAAAAGTGTATTAATGCTGCACTCCAGACAAGTAATAAAGATACTGAAATTATACTGATTAATAATCATCCTCCTTATAATGAGGCTATGGAATTTTTATCAAAATTTAAGCATCCACAGGTAAGGATATTTGACCCCGGGCGGAATATTGGATGTATGCCCGGTTTTCAATACGGTGCTGAACGTGCTAAAGGGGAATATATTGTCAAACTAGATGATGATGTAATTGTTCCCCGTAAGGATTGGACTGGTGCTATGTATCAAGCATTAAAAGATTTTCCTGATTTAGCCTATGTAGCATTGCAACCTTCCGTAGTTAAAACTGGGACTAACCATCGCGTAAAAAGGCCTAGATATTCTCTTGAATTCCGGCGGAATACTGTTCTTTTTTGGTGCATGATGATAAAAAAGCAACTATGGAAAAAACATTTTATTATGAGTAATCTACCTCTTTATGGTGTAGGCGAACGAGACTACGAACGAAAAGCAAACAAACTGAAGATGAAAAAAGCCTATATCACTTCCCATGTTTGTACCAGTTTAGGACGGACTGAAGAATCCGATCCTCTCTATGGGGCTTGGAAGCTTTTTTATGTTAAAATGAAGGACCAAAGAGGCGAATTCGAAGAATGGAAAGAAAACTTTATTATTGGTCCTAAGGAAAACGAGATTATGAGAAACTTCGGTTACCCAGAGGATCAGATTGAAGAAGTTAGATCCTTGTTAGCCAAAAATCAAAATAAAAGCCGTTCGGAATCGTAAAAGGAAGGTGAGTAGATGTCACTTAAGAACTTCCCTGATAAAAAACTGCTCTCGGAATTGGAGGTATTACGTAAAATACACGGTGCTTTAAGGGTTAAGAAACCTCTTTCTTTAGTAAGAATTGGCGATGGCGAAAATATTGTACTTTCACAAGGAAAATTTCTTACTGATCAAGAGATCGAAAAGACTTATTGGGTAAGACAGGGTAAAAAAAGTAATGGAAAAGGTGTCACTCTCCCCTGTCGGCCTTTACGTGATAAAATGCTTGACGGTATTCGTAAAGCTGAGATCGTAGGAATTTGTCGTAATAATAAAGACCAAGTTGCTGCTCCCAGTAAGTATAAACGGTCATTAACTAATAAAATTTTTGATCATTATAAAATAAAACCGACTAATCTTTGTTATGTCTTTGTTAACCGCAAGATGGTCTCCTACCGCTATTTTTGGAAAATAATTCACCAGTACCGGACTTTACTAATCTCCAAATGGGCGGACCAGTATGCTAAAATTATCCAAAAAGATTACTCCAGTTTAAAACCGAATATAGTAGGATGTATTAATTTTAGTCATTATAAAGAGCTTCCCGCTATTTTAAAAAAAGTTGGGGAATTCAATTTTGATCTTGTCCTAATTTCTTCCGGGGTTAATGCTGTAATTTTAGCACCGGCGATTGCTGAGCAATATAGAAAAGTGGCAATTGATTTTGGAAAGACCATGATGTATACAGTTCGTCCGTCAAAACGAATTAAACCTTGGAATCCTAAAGTCTAGGATTTTTATTAAAATAACACACAAGCGGGGAAAGAAAATGAGTAAAACTAAGAAAACCAAAAAAATGGTACCCTTAGAATCTATTACTGCTGTAATGTGCAACTTTGCCCGCCCCAAGAATGCACGTGCCGTTGTACAAAATTTAAAAAAACTGGGGATTAAAGAAATTTTAGTCTGGAATAATGGAGCCAAACCAATCCCTGAAGCAACCAAAAATATTAAATCGAAAAAAAATATTGGACCCATCGGAAAATACTATGCTGCACTCCAAAGTAGAAAGGATTATGTTCTAATTATTGATGATGATTATCTCATAACTGAGAAGGGATTATCCGCCTTCCGCAAGTGGGCTCCATTCTTTCCCGCTGTTACCCAATTCGGATGTATCTTTAAGCCGCCCTTCAATAATTACCGAAATAAAGATAAATATTTCTCCCATAAGCTTAAATCCCCGAAAGTTGTTGATCTAGTAATCCCTAGCAGGGGCCTAATGCTCAAAACTGAACTCTATCGCAGACTTTCCAGCCATTGGGCTTGGGGTTCACTTAAAGTCCTCAGTCCCGGAGCATTTTCAACAGATTTAGCAGTAAGCTGCGCGATCCGGGATCTTGCCGGGAATTATCCGGCAGTAGTCCCCACTAAGGGAAAAGGCTATATTCCACTTCCCGAAGAGGCTCCGGAAAAAGCCTTGAAAAATCAGCGGGGAGTCTGGAAAGAGAGAACGAAAGTCTTAAAATGGTTAGTAGCACATGGTTGGCCACTTCTTGCTACTCAGTAAAATTTTCAAAAAGTCACAAGAAACAGCCATCTTAAAAAGAAAATCTAGTGACCTATTATAAGATGTTAAATGACTATCATTGATAAAAACAGCACCCCCCGGATTTCTAAACATAAAATAATTTATAAACTAAAAGGGGTGAGGTAATTTGTCACAACCATTAGCAATCTACGTAAGTAATGCTTCCCTCGGCAACTGGACCGAAGGTTCATTACCGGTTAAAGTAACAAATCCCTTCAAATTCTGGCCCAGTCTTAATTGGCAAGGGAATAACATTAATCCGGTTTTTTACCAGGAAGGGGGTCCCCAGTATTTATGGGCAACTCCTACTGCGGATCCGATTAATACCACTACCTTTACTTTTATCCGGCGCTGGAATGGCAGTTCAACAAGTAGTTTTACCGACCGGCTAATTCCCTTTGGCAACTATGATCTTGTCATTGCCCATGCCGCCGATGATCGATATAATATGCGTTTAACCCTAAATGGCGTAACTCAGAATCCTCAGGGGGTAAACATCTCCACTCCTTCATCACATCCCTGGAGAAATGTAAAAACATACCGCTACCTAGTAAATTTAGTCCCCACCAGTTCAATACCAACTCCAGTTCTGAGGTTAATAACTACGGCAACCAATATAGGTTTTAAAAGCGGAACAACTCAGAATAATCCCGGTATGTTTACATGGACAATGCAAATTTTCTCCCGGTAATAAATCTGGTTTTTGAACCCCGGACCGATTAAAAGGCTGGGGTTCCTAATATCCGGGTTTGGAAGGTGGTTTCTTTTGGCCAAAAAACATGTTGATTTGATTATGGTCTCCTTTAATAGCCAGCGTTTTCTTCCCGGTTTTTTTAAATCTTTACAAAAGAATACTAAATACCCTTTTCGCCTGTTTGTCATTGATAATAACAGCACAGATCGGAGTAAAGAGTATCTTAAATCTATGCTAAAGAATAATTTTTTTAAAAAAAAGCTAAAACTAGTTTTCAACCGTAAAAATTTAGGTTTGGCTACAGCATGGAACCAAGGGATAAAATTGGGACGCAGTAAATATGTAGTATTTTTAAATCCGGATATTAAGTTTACTAAAAACTGGCTTACTAAGATGGTTAAAAGTGCCGATAAGCACCGGAAAGCAGGAATCGTCGGAGTTAAGATTTTAAATCCTGATCATACAATCTACCATGCCGGAGCCATCTCAAGACCGCGGGGAAGAGGCCTGCAGAATAAACCTAATTTATTTAATAAAGAAAAAAAGGTCCGTTTAATTCAGGGCAGCTGTTTTCTGGTCAAACGTCGGACCTTTACTAAAGTAGGAAGATTTGATGAAAACTTTTTCGTCTATGGGGAGGAGGCTGATTTTTGCCGGCGGGTCCGGAAAGCAGGTTTTCACGTCTTATACACCCCGGTTCCCATCTTTCATTTTAAGCATGGTTCTGATATTTCTTCCCAGAAAAGATTGAAGCTTCGTAATACCAGTGCCCAACTCCTTAAAAAAAAGTGGGAAAAATAAACAGCTATAAATTATTTCTTTTTCCTAACTCCTTTACCCGCTTCTAAAAATAGGATGAATTAGATAATTTGTGTTTTCGCCGGTATTAAATCTGATACCGGCTATTCCATAACAATTGCCTAAGTTTATGGGATAAGGGATGCTTTTCCTGAAAATATATGGATTAAAAATCCGGAGGAGATAATGATGAAAATAACTGTTGTCGGTTGTGGTTATGTAGGACTAGTTACCGCTGCCGGCCTTGCTACTTCCGGTTTCTATGTAACAGGCGTGGACCGCGATCGGGAAAAAATAGATAAATTACGACGAAAAAAGATCCCTTTCTATGAAAAAGGCCTCGCAGAACTGGTCCATAATAATTTGAAGGCCAAGCGCCTTTACTTCACTAGTAGTTTAGGACTTGGGATGAGAAACGCCGAAATAGTATTTATTGCAGTCGGAACGCCAACCGGAGCCGATGGTTCAGCTGATCTAAGCCAAGTGGAGACAGTAGCAAAAGAGATTGCCGGCTATATCAGGGATTATACTGTCATTGTCAATAAATCAACTGTCCCGATCGGTACTGGCCAACGGGTCAAAGAAATAATCCGGCACAATTTAATCTCCCCCCGCGATTTTGATGTAGTTAGCAATCCAGAATTTCTGCGGGAAGGTAGTGCCGTCCACGATTTTATGTTTCCCGACCGGATTGTAATCGGAACCGAAAGCCCAAAAGCATTAGAAATTATGGAAACTATCTATTCCCGTTTTATTGAGCAAAATGTTCCCCTAATCCGGACTAATCTTGAAACTGCCGAAATGGTAAAATATGCCTCCAATGCCTTTTTAGCAACCAAAATTTCATTTATCAATGAAATTGCCGACTTATGCGAAGCAGTCAAGGCTGATCTCCCTACTGTAGCCAAAGGTATGGGACTGGATAAACGAATTGGACCAGATTTTCTCTCTGCCGGCCCCGGTTATGGTGGTTCATGTTTCCCTAAGGATACCAAGGCTTTAATTCATATTGCACGTGAGCATGGTAAAAAACTCTCCATTGTCGAAGCCACCGAAAAAGTTAATGAACGGACAAAAAAACGGATGAGCGAGAAAATTATTAGAGTCTTAGGTAATCCAGCGGAAAAAACAATTGCCATTTTTGGGCTTGCCTTTAAGGCTAATACCGATGATATGCGGGAATCACCTGCTATTCCGATCATTTGGGATCTACTGGATGCAGGAGCCCAGATCAGAGTTCATGACCCTCGGGCACTTCAAGAAGGAAAAAAGATCTTTGGCAAAAATATTTTGTATTTTGATAATGAATATGAAACAGTTACAGGTGCTGATGCTCTGGTAATACTCACTGAATGGCGATCCTATCTAGATCTTGATTTTAAACTCCTGAAGAAAAAAATGAACAAGGCTATACTAATTGACCTTCGTAACCTTTTTTCTCCGGAAAAAGTTAAAGAACATGGGTTTATCTACGAGGGAATCGGTAAGAGATAAAATATAATTAACCGGGGTTGTTTCTCTCCATCAACAGCCCCGTCTCCCTTTAACTTAGCAAGAAGGGTGAAGGCAATGATAGTAACAATTACCGGGGGTGCCGGTTTCATTGGTTCACATTTATGCCAAAGGTTTTTAAGTAAGAAGACCAAAGTTATCTGCATTGATAATTTTTCCACCGGTTCCAAAGATAATATTACCAAGATGCTTAAGAATCCTGATTTCTCTTTAATTAAATATGACATCACCATTCCTTTTACCAGAAAACTATCCGCGATGATTATGGCAAGTCAAATCATTATTCATTTAGCCAGTCCAGCAAGTCCTAAAGACTACTATCGTCTTCCATTAGAAACTGCCCTGGTTAATAGTGTCGGGAGTAAATACCTGCTTGATTTAGCCCGGTCCGGGAAAAAAAGATTTGTTCTAGCATCCACTTCTGAAATTTACGGGAACCCGGAACAAAACCCTCAAAAGGAAGAATACAGGGGCCATGTTAATCCGGTAGGTCCTCGTAGTTGTTACGATGAAAGCAAGCGTTTTAGTGAAATGTTGACAATGATCTATTACCAGCAGTTTGGAGTAGACACCCGCATCTGCCGAATATTTAATACTTATGGTCCGGGAATGCGTCGGAATGACGGAAGGGTGGTTGCTAATTTTATTAGCCACGCTTTACAAGGAGAAGATCTAATAATTTATGGGGATGGAACTCAGACCCGGAGTTTCTGTTATATTGATGATACAGTAGAAGGGATCTATCTGTTGGCTGTTAAACCCGGTCTTAGCGGAAAAATAGTCAATATTGGTAATCCGGAAGAAATTAGAATCAAAGATCTGGCTAACCTAATTATTAAACTTACCGATTCCTTCAGTCGGTACCATTATATTAAAAAAGTAGAAGATGATCCGGAAAAGAGGTGCCCTGATATTACCCGGATTAAAACTCTGCTTGCCTGGGAACCGCAGGTTAATTTAGTTGATGGCTTAAAAAAAACCATCAACTTCTTACGAAATAACAGTTAAGTCTCTCATTTTTTTACCCTTTTTATCCGGGCAAATTCCCTGAAGGTCCTAATTAAATAGGGGTACTTGTTATTAGCATTTAATTGTTTATCTACCTTGACCAGCTGGGAATATTTTACCCGTCCCCACTGGTATCTCTGGTGTTCCCAATCAGACATGGAATACCCCTTATATTTACCAATAATCAGATCCCTTTGTTCCTTAGCCAATCGGGCAAAGTATCTGGCATACAACTGTAAATTCCAGTCTCTGCTTGCTTTAGCCGCTAAAAACTCCTCTACTACTTTACAGAGACGTAAATAATCCCAACCTTTTTTCTTAATCCCTGACAAATAAACATCAACCTCGGGATATTGCCGAGAAAAAATAGCATAATTAATAATCCGGTTCTGCCTTCTGGCCTTTAAATTCCTTGGGTGCACCTGATGAATATTTGTCGGTTTAGTACACATAAATTTAAAACCTTTACGGTATAAGCGGTAACCTAATTGCCAGTCATCCATCCCCCATCTGCTTAATTCCTGATCAAACTTCATCCGCCCTAAGGATGCTTTGCGAACTGAACAGTTGCGGGTAATAAAAAATATCCACGGAACAGGACACTTTTCAAGGCCCAATCCATACTCCCTGATTACTCTTTTTAGATTCTTTGAGTAAGTATCAGAAAAGACATATTGATAGATCGATTTATCCAAAACTTCGGAGACAGAAAAAAGAGGTTTTTTCCCTTTTAACCTTTTTGGGACCCTCTGACGAAGAGTAGTATGACGATCCAGAAAATCACGGTATTTTCGGTTGGTATTTCGATCATAATCCGGCCGGGCCATAGTGAAAATTGCATGGGCCGTGGACATTCCGCTTACTACGGCATCTGTATACTGATTATGTAATTCGGCATGTTTCTCCAGGAACTGAGGATAACAGATGGTGTCCCCATCACAAAAGATAATTATTTCTCCCTCAGCCTGTTCAAGCCCGGAATTTCGGGCAATAGTCCGATCCGCTCTCCGCTCTAGATTAATCCCTTTTATATTTAATTGCAAACCCGAATTCTTAAGAAACTTATCTGTCCCATCTGTTGAGCCATCATTAATCACTACTAATTCAAAGCGGCTAGGCGGATAATCCTGAATAGCGAACGAAGCCAGGTTCAATGCAAGTTCTTCTCTGATATTAAAACACGGGATAATTATACTAATCTCGGGATAACCTTTTCCCCACTCGGATTTACTCATTAAGATCCCCCCAAAGAAATTTATCACCGAAATCACAGTTACAGTTTATACTCCGGTGAATAAGATTAATGTATTCGGTAATTATTTATAATTTAACCACAATATATTGATCGTCTGGTCCAAGATAAGCACTATATATTGCGGTTAAATAAAGTCTTAAGGTAATTATGAAATTCCCTTAGATAAAAACCAAAGGATGTGGCAAAGTGGGAAAATATCTAATCTACGGTGGGGAGCTTGCCGGAGTTGTTGCTTTCAATCTTCTGCTCAAGGATAATAATACTGTCTTGGGGTTTATTGAAAGTTCCGGAAGATTAATTGATCTTCCGCTTAATGATCAGTTTAAAGTTTATACGGAAATTCCGGCCTTACCTACAGATCTTCTGGCCTTTGCTAATGGGATCATGGTAGGGATTGATACCATGCCATTGGCTATAGAGATTAAAGAAGATCTAGAGCGGAAATTTCCAGAAAAAAAGATAATAACCATCTTGGATCCCGAGTATCTCCCTGCTTTTCTTGGTCTAAGGGAAGAATCAATCAAACAGATAACTTACGAAGGGCAGGAAAAAATTAGGCCTATCAACTATGGAAAACGAAATGTCGTAGTCTATATAAATAACAGTGTTGAGAGTCAACGTGTGAAAAAAGTCTTCGAAAAAAAAGTTATCAACCATCTAGAAAACTTAATTACCGCTCCGATGGTTATTTATGATATAGGTGCTAATATTGGTTTATATAGTTTGGTTTTAGCCCGGGAACACCCTTCCTCCCAAATCCATGCTTTTGAACCGGAAAGGCATAACTTTTTTAAATTAATAAGAAACATTGAACTTAATCTTTTAAAAAATGTAACTGCCCATCTAATCGCAGCCGGAGAAGAAAGAAAGATCGGTTCTTTGCACTTGCAAGGTGAATTATCCGGCCAGGGAGAACACTCTCTAATTAATCCGGTAAGCAAGTTCTATACTCCGATTGAAGTTTGGGATCTTGATACTTATGTCCGAATAAAAAAGGCCCCATCCCCGGACCTGGTCAAAATTGATGTTGAAGGCTACGAACTTCAAGTATTAAAAGGAATGACCGGGCTCTTAAAATCTAAGCAACCTAAGCTAATCATAGAAGTTCACCAGCACTTAATTAATGAGCAACATTTGTATGAATTCCTGAAAAAATATAAATATACGATCAAGGAAATTTCTCATGATAAAACCCGTCGGTTTATTTATGCCTTCCGGCAAAAACCTCAAAAGAAAAAGCAGTATAAATAGAATGCCTACAATCAGCAAACCCTCTGTATTGCTTCATCTTATGCTAAAACCGATGAAAGGTTAAAAACCCAACAAATAATAAATCCCCCCGCTGACGCGGGGGGATTACTTCTGTTTTTTCTAGCACTTAAAGCGTAACTCCGGTTTTAAAAATCGCAATATCCCGATAATCATTCTCCTCATTCCTACTTTTCCGTTTTCCGCCAGCAATTTGAAGAATATATGCAAATAATTCCTCAGCCAGATTATCCATTTTCTCCCCGGAGAGCAAACGACCAGCATCAAAATCAATCCATTGTGCTTTTTTCTTTGCCAGCATTGAATTTGTCGAAATTTTGATCGTCGGAACCGGAGCTCCAAGTGGTGTCCCCCGGCCAGTTGTAAAAAGAATCAAGTGTACACCGGCAGCAGTCATCGCAGTAGTCGAGACAATATCATTCCCTGGCCCTTCTAGCAAATTCAGGCCTTTGGTCTTGATCTGCTCTCCATACCGTAAGACATCAACAACCGTACCGGTACCTCCTTTTTGCGTGCAGCCCAAAGATTTCTCCTCTAGAGTAGTAATTCCACCCTTTTTATTTCCTGGAGAAGGATTTTCATAAACCTCTTGACCATTGCGAATAAAATAATCTTTAAACCCATTAATCAACTCAACAACCTGGTTAAAGACCTTTTCATCCTGGGCTCTATTCATCAAAATCGTCTCCGCACCAAACATCTCCGGTACTTCGGTTAAAATACTGGTTCCTCCGTAAGAGGTAAGTAGATCCGCTACCCTCCCAACTAAGGGATTACCGGTAATCCCTGAGAAACCATCTGAACCGCCACATTTTAGGCCAATCTTTAATTCAGAAACTGGGATCTCCTCGCGTTGAAAGCTTCCCGCATAATCTACCAGTTCATTAAGGAGCTCCATTCCAGCAGTAATCTCATCTTCAACTTCCTGCATGATCATAAAGCGAACATGGGCAGAAGCTTCAGTATCCAGAAACTTTTTGAATTCGCTAATCTGGTTATTCTCACATCCCAACCCAACTATTAATACCCCGCCAGCATTTGGATGTTTAACTAAACCCGCCAAGATTTTCTGAGTATTTTCATGATCATCGCCCAATTGCGAACAACCATAGGGATGGGAAAAAGTATGGATGCCCTCAATCTTTCCCGAATCTATTTCTTCCTTAAATTTTTCTCGTGCCAGTAAAGCCAGTTTTTCACATTGTTTATTCACGCAACCTACGGTCGGGATAATCCATATCTCATTTCTAATCCCTACCTTACCATTTTCCCTTCGGTAACCAGAAAAACTTGGAATCTCATCACTCTTTTGCAATAAGGTTTTCTGCGGATTATAAGTGTATTCTAATTTACCTTTTAGACCGGTAGCCAGATTATGGCTATGAACCCATTCCCCAACCCCGATCTCCTTCGTAGCTACCCCAATCGAATATCCATACTTAAACACTTTTTCTCCCATAACAATCGGTTTAATTGCCATCTTATGCCCTTCTGGAATATTCTCAACGGGTTTTAAGGTAAGATTATCAATTATCGTTTCCTCTCCCTTTTTTAAAGGTTTGAGTGCCACTACCACATTATCCTCGGGTCTAATATGAAGAGTCTTGATCGCCAACACCTCCAGTTTTATAGCCAGTACTAACCAGTTACCGGAAAGTCGGAAAGCTTAATATATGAAAATAACTAACCAACAAGAAGCGGAGTACAAACTAATTTTTCCACACTCTTACCCATACCTTCACTTAAGATCCCTTGGAGGTAAGCTCCAACTTTAACAGCCAGGCCAGAGACGTTATTCAGATCCTCTCCCCAAAAGTCTGTGTTTGCTAAAACTTGTCGCGCTAAAGTAATAGGATCACTTTTACCTGCATCATAATCCTTCCACAGTTTTCGGAAAAATTCCAAAGCAGATAAATCATCTGAAACCAGGTACTCCCGACCTTTCCGGTGTCCAACAAGTTTATTATCCCTGATTTCTGTTCCTTGATAAAAAGCAATCATAGTTGCCAGTGAAAAAGCCAGATTCTTAGGAATAACTCCTTCTTTTTTTATGTACTCCTGCAAAGAAGGTAGAACCCGGGCTTTAAATTTTGAAGTAGCATTCAAGGCAATATCCTGCCATTTATGAGCAATAAATGGATTTTTAAATCTTTCAAGAACATCCATAGCAAAATCCTTTAATTCCTCAGTATCCAAATCAAGGGTGGGAATAATCTCTTCAAAGATTGTTTCTCTCATAAATTCACCAACAATCTCATCCTTGACCGCATCTCTTACCAGATCAATTCCGGAAAGATATGAAAGAGCATAAGAAGAAGTATGAGCGCCATTAAGAATCCGTACTTTTCTCGTACGGTAAGGAGTAAGATCATCAACCCATTTTACATTTAAGCCGACCTCCGTAAATGGTAGGCATTTACTTAATGACTTGTCCCC
Source organism: Firmicutes bacterium UBA5486 (assembly GCA_002427045.1). Lineage (GTDB taxonomy): Bacteria > Bacillota > UBA4882 > UBA10575 > UBA10575 > UBA5486. Next base: position 57,621 of record DIPO01000059.1, on the reverse strand, counting down.
TTCAATTACCCATAAATGAAAGATCTCTCCGGTATTCAAATTTTGGTCTCTATAACCTAGTTCTTTTTCTATATTTTCTACTTCATTAAAGGGATAACCAGTAACAATCCGGTCAACTAAGGTATTTAAAAAATAGTTGGCATTATTAATCCAATCAATAAAGCCCTGGGGAAGTCCCCATTCCCTAGCCAGGCGAAGAACAATCCGCTTCAGGTTGTCACCATTACGGTCAATTAGTTCACAGGGAATAATTACCATGCCTTTTGTAGGATCCCCTTTAAAATACTGATAGCGCCGATAAAGGTATACTGTTACTTTACCGGGAAATGAAGCTGGTGGTGTATCATTCAACTGTTCTTCCGGATTATAGGAAATCCCCGCTTCTGTAGTATTAGAGATTAAGTATTCAATCTCCGGATTTTCAGCACATTTCAGAACCTCTTCCCACTGGCTATATGCTTCTAACCCTCTACTAATCGTCGGAATTATCTCTTTTTTATCGATTAATTTGCCTCCTTGTAATCCCCGAAGAATTAGTGTATACAACCCATCTTGTTCATTAAGATTAGCTACTCTTCCCTGCGGGATTGGTTGGACAACTACTACTCGCCCCTTAAATAATCCTTGTTTATTCATATTGTGGAACATCCACTCCACAAAAGCCCGGAGAAAATTCCCTTCCCCGAATTGTATTACCTTTTCCGGATAATCTAGAAGCTCCCGGTGGTAATTAGCAACTTCAGTCTCGATAAGCTTATCTTCTAATAATCTTCTATTTAAAGCTGGTTTTAATTTTTGCATTATGCAAAAGACCTCCTTTTTACCTGCAAGCTAATACAAAATCTTATTTAACAACTTAATTGTACACTTAATATAAAACAAAGGTTTAAAGACGATGTAAAATGAAACTTAAAGAATCGAAAATTATCCGGAACACTGATTTTGCATAATATAAATTACTCTTATAAATCAAAGGTAGTAAATTTATAGAAAAATAAAAACCCAACTTTATATTTGGGTGTACCTAAAGAGGCATCACCCTATTAAAAAGTTGAGTGTATTACATAACAAAAAAGTCTCAGATAGTAACTGAGACTCAAAAATTGTTTTATATGGTGGGAAAGGGGGGAATTGAACCCCCACGTCCTTTTGGGACAACGGATTTTAAGTCCGTAGCGTCTGCCGATTCCGCCACTCTCCCATTTGTTTGCTTTGGAGGCGGCACCCAGATTTGAACTGGGGATAAAGGTTTTGCAGACCTCTGCCTTACCGCTTGGCTATGCCGCCAAATAAAATTGGAGCGGAAAACGGGATTTGAACCCGCGACCCTCGCCTTGGCAAGGCGATGCTCTACCGCTGAGCTATTTCCGCTCTTGGCTCTTGCAAAATTTATATTACCATAGATTATTAGGGTATGTCAAGGATTAATTTAAAAAAAGGCTACCCAATTTAGTCAACAGGTAGCCACAGTATGAATCTTTTTTTACCAGGTATAACCTAGTGACAAGGCAAGTGATGGAGAACTATTTCGCACTCCTTTTATACAAGATTACTTCCTAACGTTCTAATTCCACCACCGTAACACCCATCCCACCTTCTCCGAATTCGCCCCACCGATAGTTGCGGACTCCCGGATGTTTCTTTACAAAATCATTAATCGCTGATCTTAAAGCGCCGGTTCCCTTTCCATGGATCAGGCGGACCCAAGGTAAACCAACTAACAAGGCTTCATCTAAATATTTATCTGTTATGTGTAAAGCCTCCTCCACTGTCAGACCCCTTAAATCCAATTCCGGAGAGATCCTCTGGGCTTTATCCCTACCAAGATTAGCATACTTTGTCCCGGCTTCCTCCCGCTGCTTTTCTTTAGGCGAAGCTACCGGTGATAATTGGTCTTGTTCCACCCAGACCCGGAGAGGGCCGACCTGAACCAAGGCAGAATCCTGATTTAAATCAAGAATCAATCCTTCCTGCTTTAAGGAGGCCACCAAAACCCGCATATCTACAGCTAATTCACCCTGGTATTCTATGCTTGGTGCTTCTGTTATTTCTTCTAATTCAACCAATCTAACTTCTAACCCTTCACGAGCAGCATTGGCCAGTTTATTCTGTTCGGTTGGTGAGGCTTCACGTAGACGTTTAAGTAGATTCTCCATCTCCCGTCTGGTTTCTTTTACCATATTACGGGCTTCTTCCCGGGCTTTTTTTAATAAGGTATCACGTTCAGTTTTGAGTCTAGTAAGTTCTGTATTTAGCTCCTGTTCCTCTGTTTGTAAGCGAATACGAAGAGAAGAGGCATCCCTCCGCTCTTGTTCTAATAGGTTTCGTTCTTTCATAATCTCACCGATTAAATCCTCTACCCTTTTTTCCCCAGGAGCAAGCATTTTTCGGGCATTCTCAATTATTGACTGATCAAGCCCTAAACGAGAAGCAATAGCCAGTGCATTGCTCCGTCCGGGCAAGCCCATTAGCAAGCGATAGGTAGGACGTAAAGTAACCGGATCAAATTCAACCGACGCATTCTGAACCCCAGGTGTATTATAGGCAAAGAGTTTCAGATCACCATAATGAGTAGTTGCTATCGTTCGCACTTTCCGTCCATGAAGTTCTTCCAATAGAGCAGTAGCTAGGGTAGCTCCTTCGGCAGGGTCTGTACCCGCCCCTAATTCATCCAGGAGAACCAGGCTTTTGTCATCCTGGGCAGCTTCTAAAATTGAGATAATATTAGTCATATGAGATGAGAAGGTACTGAGATTCTGTTCAATACTCTGTTCATCCCCAATATCACAGTAAATTCCGGTAAAAATCCCGATTTCCGAACCGGATCTTGTCGGCAAATGCAAACCAGACTGGCCCATCAAATTTAATAAACCGGCAGTCTTGAGGCTTACAGTTTTCCCCCCTGTATTCGGCCCGGTAATAACCATAGTGTAAAAATCTCTACCTAACTCCAGATCAATAGGGACTACCTTTCCTTCAAGCAAGGGGTGCCGCGCAGCAATCAGGCGTATGTAGCCTTGATCATTAATAATTGGCTCAGTTCCCCTGATTTCTATACTGTAGCGGGCTTTGGCAAATGCCAAGTCTAACTGGGCAAGAATTTTTAGATTAGCCCGAGCAGGAGTAGCCACTTCCCCTACTAGAGCACTAAGCAAAGCTAAAATTCTGGCTACCTCTTTTTCCTCTTCTGCTTCTACCTGTCGTAACTGGTTATTAATCTCTACAACAGCCATAGGTTCAATAAATAAAGTTGCTCCACTAGCTGATTGATCATGAATGATTCCAGGGTAAATCGTTTTATATTCTTGTTTTACTGGAATTACATAACGGCCATTTCTGAGCGTAACCAATGTTTCCTGGAGATATTTATTAGCATTAGATCCATGAATAATCGATTCTAATTTATCTTTACTCCGATTCTGCAGGGTTCTAATCTGCTTCCGGAGACTGGATAATTTAGGGCTAGCATTATCCCCTACTACACCCTCGGGTTCTATGGCTTTTTCAATCTCCTCTTCAACCTGTGGGAAAACTTGCAGCTTAGTAGCTAATGAAGAAAGAACCGGAAAGGTTTCTTCTCGCTCTCCAGTAAAAAATTTATTCATTAATCGGCAAGCCCTTAAGGTTTCACCTACTAACAATAGCTCCTCTGGAGTTAAAATACTACCAATCCCAGCTCTACTCAGAGCTTGACTAATATCAGAGATTCCCCCTAATGGAACCCTTTGGGAATTCTGCCATAAATCTTTAGCTTCAGTCGTCTGAGCCTGCCAGTTTTTAATCTCTTCCTGATTAGTAGAGGGTTTAAGGGCAAGAGCAAGCTTTTTCCCTAGTTCACTACTCGCATAAGAAGACAACCGGGTAAGAATTTTTTTAAATTCTAGTACCCGGAAAGTCTTATCATTCAACAGGATCGCCTCCTTGGGCCTGTTTTAAAATCTTATCCGGCAAATTCTTTTGAAAGTGAAATACTACTACCTACCAGAGCCTCTTTGAGCACAGTATCCATCTCTCCCACCAATACGAACTGAAGTTCCTTGGCTACATTTGCCGGGATCTCCTCCATATCTTTCTGGTTTTCGGCTGGAATTAGCACTTTCTTAATACCTGCCCGGTGAGCAGCCAGTGCTTTTTCTTTTAAGCCACCAATTGGTAATACCCTGCCTCTCAGGGTAATTTCACCAGTCATCGCCACATCGCTCTGAACCGGAACACCAGATAAAGCTGAGACTAGTGCCGTAGCTATTGTAATCCCAGCCGAAGGGCCATCTTTAGGGATCGCCCCTTCTGGAACATGGATATGCAAATCATATTTTTCATGAAAATCCTCAGGAACATCTAACACAGAGGCCCGCGAACGTATATAGCTTACCGCTGCCTGGGCAGACTCTTTCATCACTTCTCCCAGTTTTCCTGTAAGCAATAATTTCCCTTTCCCTTTGACTACTGCCACCTCAACATTTAGAATTTCCCCTCCTACCTCGGTCCAGGCCAATCCGGTAGCCACCCCTACCCGGTCATCCTCTTCCTTCATTCCGTATCGATACTTAGGAATCCCAAGGAATTTATGGAGATTCTGTTTGGTTAATCTAATCGTCTGGGAAGATCCACTCACCAGTTTTCGGGCAATCTTTCGACAAATCGCTGCTAGTTCCCGCTCAAAGTTCCTAACTCCTGATTCCCGCGTATATGATCTGATTATTTCCGCCAGGACTGTATCATTCAAGAGCAGATCCTTCTCACTTAAACCATGCTGTTTGATCTGCTTAGGAAGCAGGTGAGCTCTAGCAATCTCTACTTTCTCCTCATCAGTATATCCGGCAATCTGGATCACCTCCATCCGATCAAGTAGCGGACGGGGAATATTATACATGGTATTGGCAGTAGTAATAAAAAACACCTTAGAAAGATCAAAAGGGACTTCAAGATAATGGTCACCAAAGGAATTATTCTGTTCAGGATCTAAAACCTCCAGTAAAGCGGAGGAAGGATCACCCCGAAAATCTGTACTCATCTTATCAATCTCATCCAGAAGAAAAACGGGGTTTTTTGCGCCAACCTGTTTCATTAATTGGATAATCTTGCCGGGCATCGCCCCTACATAAGTACGACGGTGCCCTCTAATTTCCGCTTCATCCCTTACCCCTCCCAGTGAGAAACGGATAAATTTCCGGTTCATCGCCCGGGCAATAGAACGAGCAAGCGAGGTTTTCCCCACTCCGGGAGGGCCTACCAAACATAGAATCGGCCCTTTTATTTCTTTAGTTAATTTACGTACAGCTAGAAATTCTAGAATTCTTTCTTTCACTTTATCCAGGCCATAATGATCTTCATTTAGAATCTGCTCAGCAGAATCTAAATCCAAATCATCATCCGTATAAATACTCCATGGCAATGAGAGCAGCCAATCCAGATAATTCCGGATTACTGCAGCCTCTGCTACCATCGGTGGCATCTTTTCCAGCCGGCTGATCTCTTTTAAGGCTTTCTCTCTTACTTCCTCCGGAAACTCCTGTTCATTAAGGCGCCCACGGAGTTCTTCAATTTCAGCTATTCTTTCATCTTTTTCACCTAATTCTTTTTGAATAGCCTTCATCTGTTCTTTCAGGTAATATTCCTTCTGCGTTTCCTCCATTTGCCTCCTGACTCGAAGTTGAATCTTCCGTTCCATCTGTATAATCTCCAACTCTTTTAAAAGGATAGAACAGAGTTTCTCCAAGCGTTCTTCAGGAGCAATCGCTTCGAGAAGCATCTGTTTATCTTCTACTTTCAGATTAAGATGGGAAGCGATAATATCAGCCAGTCTCCCGGGTTCCTCAACACTGGAGACCGCTATTAACACATCGGGTTGAATCTTTTTACTGCTCTTAATATACTGTTCAAACTGGTAAAGAGTAGTCCTCATTAAAGCCTCAAGTTCAGCGCTTTTCTCCTGAGCTTCTTCAATCTTTTCCACCTTAACCCGGTAATGCGGGTCAGTCTGGAGAAAATCCTTAACCTTTACCCGGCTGATGCCTTCCACCAAAACACGGATCGTACCATCAGGGAGTTTTAATAATTGTTTGATCTCGGCTAAAGTTCCCGTCCGATAAATATCATGGGGATCAGGTTCATTTGTCTTGGCCTGATGTTGAGTAGCAAGAACAATCATTCTATCATTAACCATCGCTTCTTCTAAGGCACTAACAGATTTCTCTCTTCCCACGTCAAGATGGATAATAACATAAGGAAAAACGATAACGCCCCTTAAAGGAAGAAGCGGTAAATCCATCTGATTCTCATTTCCGATAAACTTTCTCCAATTAATTGCAGCTGCCGCCGCCACGGCTATACACCTCCATAAAAATCATGATGCCAAAAAATTAAAAAATAAATGATATTATTCATATTATCAACATTTTAAACTAACGACCTCAACATGGCTTCCCAAGCTCATCTTAAATGATTATTTTACATAAAGCCATATATTCTGTAACATCTACTACTTTCCTTCCGTTGTTTTTTGGCGGAGTCAACGAATTCTGGAGTGTATACAATATTTTCCCAAGTTAAGGAATCACATAATTACATAGGCTGTTATTCAGCAATAAGCTACGAAATGCATTATCTATTCCCTCAAGTGAAAACCAGTTAAAAGCTTTACTGTTCTGAACAAGGTATTTGTTTCATGTTTTTGACAAATTGAAGTAAATACCTCTTTAAATAAGGTTAAATATTCTTTTAGAAGGATTTTAACTCTGCCAGAAAGAATAATTCACCAAATGGAGGTGAGCTACCTTGAAAAAAAAGGTTTTTCTTTCGATCATCCTCTTGCTCCTGGTGGGGATTGCTTTATTATTTTTCTTTTCCAATCAGGCTCTGGACTGGTTATGGTATAGAAACCTCGGCCAAACCTCAGTATTCTGGATCCCCTTACTGACAAAGATTTTTTTCTACCTTACTCTAGGAATTTTCTTTTTTGTTTTCCTCTTCTTTAATCTCCGGCACACAAGAAAAGCTTTTTCTGAACTTTCAACCGGAGATGGTTTTAACTCAAGCAAACACTCGTTGTTATCCGTCTTATCAGCCTTGGGATTAACCTTCTTCTTATTGCCGGGCCTTTCTTTGGATTGGAGTATAGTCCAGCAGTTTTTACATAAAACCAGCTATGGAGAGTTTGATCCAATTTTCAACAAAGATTTAGGGTTTTACTTGTTTTCTTATCCATTATATCAAAAGTTAGCCCTTTCCTTCCTTGGCTTAATAATTCTTTCTCTTTTAAGTACAACTCTTTTTTATCTTTTAGCTCAGGCTTACTGGGCCAAGGATAATAAAGGCCAATTCTGGCCCCGAGCCCGCATCCACCTTACTCTACTCGGGACTTTGTTTTTTCTTGTTAAAGCCTGGGATCATAACCTAAGTAAATACGGCTTACTTTACCAAGAGCACTCCTTGTTGACAGGGGTGAATTTTACTGCTAAGCATATTAAAATTCTTGGTTGCAACCTTTTAACTGTAATGGCCATAGTGGCAGGAATCCTTTTTATCTGGTCGCTCTTTAATAAGCGTCCTTATCGGCTGCTTCTAACCGGTATTGGTTTATGGCTGGTAACTTCCATTCTATTTGGAGCTGTTCTTCCCCCTGTCGTTGATTCCTTATTGGTCAAACCTAACCAGTTCATTGTAGAGGAAAAGTTTCTTAATTACCATATTCAATTTACCCGGCTGGGATTTGGCCTTAACCAGATTAAAGAAGAAGCTTATGATATAGATGAAAACGCCGATTTGAAACTTGTAGAAGATAATCATCCATCTCTGGAAAACCTCCGAATTTGGGATTGGCGCCCATTACTTCCTGCTTACAATCAGTTGCAATCAATCCGTTCCTATTATACATTTAAGGATCTTGATATTGACCGCTATTCTACAGCTACCGGAGAAAAACAAGTAATGATCGCCGCTCGCGAACTCGATCCTGAACAAATCGGAAGATACAATTGGCTCAACAGCCATCTTACCTATACGCATGGTTATGGCCTGGCTGTAAATGAAATTAGTAAAGCAAACAAAGGAGGTCAACCTCTCTTTCTCATTAAAGATCTTCCGCCGGTGGTTAATCCAGATTTTCCAGAGCTTAAATTAACCCGTCCTGAGATCTACTTTGGTGAAGGAAAAAAAGATTATATCATTGTTAGAACTAAAGAAAAAGAGTTTGATTACCCCTTAGGTACTGGGAAAAGCATAACAACTACCTATCAAGGACGGGACGGAATCTCTCTGCGGCGGCCACTCATCAGACTACTTTTTGCTGCCAAACTACGCGAGAGTAATCTAATCCTCTCCGGATATATTCAAGAAAAAAGTAGAATACTGTTGCACCGGAATATTAAGGAGCGGGTTACTAAATTAGCACCTTTCCTTAGTCTTGATTCAGATCCTTATTTAGTAGTGGCTGATGGAAGATTGTTTTGGATGATTGATGCCTATACCAGTTCTCAGTATTTTCCTTACTCCAGAAAACATCAAAATGGATTTAATTACATCCGAAACTCTGTTAAAGTCGTAGTCGATGCTTACCATGGCACAGTAGATTTTTATATTATCGATGAAAAGGATCCGCTCATCAAAACCTGGGAGAAAGTTTTTCCCGGATTATTTAAACCTTTCTCCATCATGCCTGAAACTCTTAAGAAACATATCCGGTATCCAGAGTTTCTCTTCTCGATGCAACAAGATATACTCTTAAATTATCATATGACTGATCCTAAAGCATTTTATGAAAAAGAAGATTATTGGCATCTCCCTACTCAAATTTATGATAGTAGTGAAGAAGTAGTAAAACCATCCTATGTTACCCTACTCCTTCCGGGAGAAGAAGAGGAAGAATTCCTATTAATGCAAACCTTCACTCCCTATGGAAAACAGAATATGATCGCTTGGTTAGTAGCCCGTTGTGGCCAACCTAATTACGGTCAATTAATCCTCTATCACCTTCCTAAAGGTACAAATACCTACGGGCCAATGCAAGTAGAAGCGAGAATTGGACAGAATCCACAAATCTCTGAGATGATCTCCCTCTGGAACCAAAACCAGTCACGGCTAATCCGGGGGAATCTGATGGTGATCCCACTAGAAAATACCATTCTTTATGCTGAACCTTTTTATATCGTATCTGAACAGGGAGAGATCCCGGAATTAAAGAAAATAGTAATGGTGTATAAAGACCAAGTGGTGATTGGAGATAGTGTCAAAGAAGCTTTTGCCCAGCTTAAAATGGATATTTCTCCACCTTTACCTGCTGTTGAACCTCCCAGCCCGGTAACTGATAAAGCTGAGCTTCAAGAGAGCAAAAGCATTGATCCTGAAGTACTGGAAGCACTGATGGAAATTGATAATAAACTACATGAAGCGCAGGATTTAATTGAACAACTAAAAGATAGTTTGGAGGAGAACTAATGACGGTAACAGTCCAAAAAGTAACTTACGGCGGATGGCCTAATTGTTTCCGGATTAGCGACGGAATGATTGAAGTCATTGCCACTACTGATGTTGGCCCCCGCCTAATCCGTTGCGGTTTTATTAATGAACCTAATTTCTTCGCTGAAATACCTGAACAATTAGGTCTGACTGGCGGAGATAAGTGGAGAATCTATGGCGGGCACCGTCTCTGGCATAGCCCCGAGACCCGTAAACGCTGTTATCATCCGGATAATTTCCCGATAGAAATTAAGGTTCTTCCTGATGGATGCAGTTTAAGCCAACCGGAAGAACCCAATACCGGAATCGAAAAAAGGCTCCTTTTAACCCTTAAACCTGGCACTAACAGTCTAATTGTAGAACATCAGCTAACCAATCATAGTAATTGGCCTGTTACTTTTGCCCCTTGGGCTTTAAGTGTTATGAATGTTGGCGGAATGGCAATCGTCCCTCAGTTTCGCCTTGCTGATCAGGAAGGGCTTCTACCTAACCGTGTACTAGCTTTATGGCCTTATACTGATATGAATGATCCCCGTGTCACTTGGGGTTCCCGTTTTATACTCCTCAACCAGGATCCAACCCTAGAAAAACCTTTTAAATTTGGGCTATCGGTTCCTGAGGGCTGGGCAGCTTATGCTAATAATGGTTACCTCTTTATTAAGAAGTTTAATTTCAATTCTGAAGCTGCTTATCCCGATTACGGCGTTAATGTGGAATTATATACTAACAACCTGTTTCTAGAATTAGAATCCCTTGGTTCCTTGGTTACCTTATCTCCTGGAGAAACCACCAGTTACCAAGAGCAATGGGAACTACACCGTGAGGTTGGAACCATTAAAACAGAAGCTGATGTCAAAAACAAAGTCTTGCCCCTACTCTAAAAGAAAAACGCCCTTCTTTTTAAGAGGGCGTTTTTTAGAAGTTCAGAAAAAAAGCTTTTTTATCTCCTCAATTACCTCCTCGGGTTTAGATACTAAGATCATGATTCCGGCTTTTTGATATTCAATGAATAGATTTCCGAGAGAAAAATTGAGTAATATCACATTCTTTCCATTCTTTAAAGCCAATGCGATCTCAGAGATTGTCCCAGAGCGTCCCGGTAAAGCTACCACTATGTCGCTACTAAGGATATTGATGAAATTTCTGCCATCTCCCATTCCTGTTAAAACCGGGATATCGATGAAAGGGGAAGCCAGTTCCGTATTACGATCCGGTAATATGCCTACGGTTAGTCCACCTTGTTCTTTTGCTCCCCGGGCTGATGCTTCCATTACGCCCACCCCACGGCCGCCATTTAATAAAACCCAGCCCTCTTTAGCAATTAATCCACCAAGTTTATACGCCATTTCGCAGACTTCAGGAGGAGCACCTTCTCCTCCCCCCATCACCCCAACTATTAACTTTTTCATCATTAAACCTCCAAATACACACAGTCTCTGTTATTATTAACCACCTGGCTATAGAAACCTCTCTATAATATATTAAAAAAAGATAAACAACACGTAAAAAGCCAGAGTATTCCACTCCGGCTTTATTTGACATTCAGTTTTAAAAATTGATTTAGCTTGGCCTTGGTAAAAGGTGTAATATGTGCAATTGATAATTAACAATTCCCTCAATTATCACGCCAAGATGATTTCTACCTGGAAAATAGCCCTAGTTGATTCATCTGGTCTTGAGTAAATCACTTCGTGTTAATTAGGATACCAGCATGAACAACCAATTAAA
>DIPO01000059.1:42063-46321 GCA_002427045.1 Firmicutes bacterium UBA5486 | reverse complement strand
GCCTCTGGAGCTTGTCGACTCACCTAGCTTATATTTTCATCATTTCATGTGCGCGGGCAGTAGCCAGCGTGAGCGACTACTTAGCCTCTAAAGAAAAAATATATAGATTATTCGGATGGCCCACAACTGCCACTTCCTGCTCCCCATCGCCATTAAAATCACCAGTTGCTACAGTAACAAGGCCCTTAGGAAAAGGGAATTCTTTTTTTATCGAAGTAAAATTCTTCTCTGCTAAAGCAAAGAAATTAAGTCTCCCCCATCCGTCAGCTGTATAAAGAATAGGCCCCTCGCCAAAGGTACCCACCTGCATTCCAAAGACAACAGCTGGCAGGAGTCTTTCTCTTTTAAATTCTGGAACTAACTGTTCTTTTTCCTGATCCCAGCGGAGAAGATTAATAGTTCCGGCGCGACTACTCAACCCCGACTCAGTTATTACTTCAGCACAACCATCACCATCCAAATCCCCTCCGGTTATACTCCGGATGTTTCCTAGTAATGGACTGGTGCTAATTTTTAATAATTCTTCGTCTTGCAAACGATAAACATCCACAACCTTCTCATCATATTTATCCATTCTTTTTCCTAAACGGACAACTAATAATTCATCAATACCATCTCCATCAAGATCAGCCGCGGATAATTCATAAGGAGACAGGGAATGATAAATTTGGGAAGCAAGGGTAATTTTCTCATTTTCGTATGTATAAAGATAAAGGCATTTCCCGGTAAAAATAATAATTGCCTCTTCTCCGGTGGGTAATGGTTTCCCTGTAGTCATCACTGGGAGTCCTTCTTTTAATAAATTAGGGCTTTCCCAAACTGAAGTTAAATCTCCTTCAGACCATGTTAATACCTGAACCGAAATTAGGTGATCAGTATAGTCCCGTCCTAATACCACCAACTGATTATATCCTTGTCCCATCAAGTCCCCTGTTTCCACTTTAAAAATGGAATCATATAGGTAATCTTCTTTGGTCAAGATATTGGAAGAAGGTGCAGACCAGGAGGGGGAAAAAATTATTAACACACAAAAAAGGATAATCACTATTTTTCTAAAAAAACACATTTTTTTCCTCACCTTTAAATTGTCATCATCTTATTCTTGATGCTGATGGTTTTTTCCTGCACTTGAGTTTATAGTTTTTTCTTTAAATAAGTATAGTATATTCCCGTAAACACTAAGCCATATTATAAGAAGTACTTTATTAAGGAATCGCGTAATTGATTAAATAAAGCCTTAGATCTCACTTTTTGCAATCTGAGGGAATTGCATAATTTAATATAGTATTTATGCGATTCCTTAACCATTCCTAATTCAGCTAAGCTTTTATTATTATCTAGTTTTTGGTATACCAGTTTAGCTTAACCCTTGCTTAAAGGGTGCAAAAATTAAAATAGGCAATTATGTAATTCCCTCAATTATGGAAGGAATTCGGCATTAATAATCTTCAACGGAAGGGGGATTGGAATGACTCTAGAAGAACTGGCTAATATGACCAGAAAGGAGCTCCTTGATTTAGCCAAAGAAAAACAGATCAAAAACAGATCTAAAATGACAAAAGCCGAACTAATTGAGAGTCTTAGAGCCATCACAGTCCAGAGCGAAAACAAACCAGATATAACCAAACCAAAAGAAGAACCCCCAGAACCAATCTACACCTCAGGGATAATTCTTGATGAAGAAAAAGGCGGTAAAGAAGAGGCTAAAATCGAAGAATTCACATTACCACCCTTTTACAACCAGACAAAAATCACTTTACTAATCCGTGACCCGTATTGGCTCTTTACCTACTGGGATCTTCATTATAAAGTAAAAGAAAAACTTAAACATGACTACAATGGCTGGGAGCGGATCCCTTTTGCTTTAAGGGTATATGGGGAAGAAGAATCCGGTAGCAGCCAACCGGAATTTTTTGATGTGACGGTCTCTCCTTGTACCAACAATTGGTATATTAATGTCAAACCCAATCATAAATACGCAGTTCATTTAGGATACTTTTCTCCTTCCGGAGAATTCATTACCTTAGCCTGTTCCAATACGGTTATTACCCCCCGTGATGGTATTTCTAAAGTTGTTGATGAAGAATGGATGGTCATCGAAGAAGACTTTCGTCGTCTTTATCAGTTAGCAGGCGGGTTTCCTACTGCCGATTCAGTTGAAATTATCGAATCGCTGGTAAAACGGTTAGAACGGGAGATGGGCTCTGCCGCCATTAGCAGTATTAGTAGCCCGGCAGGAATTCCTACTGAAAAACGTCATTTCTGGCTAGTTCTTGATACCGAGTTAATTGTTTACGGAGCAACAGAACCCGATGCCCATCTTACGGTTGATGGCCAGCCTGTTGTTTTACGGCCGGATGGTTCTTTTACCTTAAGGATGGCTCTTCCCGATGGGTTAAAGATTATCCCGGTAACTGCTCAGTCTAACGATGGTAAAGATAAGATTACAATTACGCCGGTTGTCTCAAAAGAAACCCGATAAATAATTTTTATATTTTCTTTAATAGGTAGAAATTGGAGGTAATTTAATGGAAAAAGGTTATCTGTCTCTAGTTTTACATGCTCACCTTCCATATGTCCGTCACCCGGAACATGAGAATTTTCTTGAAGAGAACTGGCTTTTTGAGGCGATCACGGAAACTTATATCCCTTTATTAAAAGTTTTTGAAAAACTTGCTGAAGATGGAGTAAAGTATCGTCTTACTATGAGCATAACACCACCACTGCTCTCTATGTTAGTAGATCCTTTGCTCCAGGATCGATATATACGGCACCTTGAAAAACTGATTGAGTTGTCGGAAAAAGAGATAGAACGCACCCGGTGGCTTCCGGAGTTTAACCATATGGCTCATGTTTATCGTGATATGTTTTCCTACTCACATTGGTACTTCACAGAGAAATGTGGAAAAAATCTAATTTCCTCTTTCCGGCGATTACAGGATGAAGGATACTTGGAGATTGTTACCTGTGGAGCTACTCATGGATATCTGCCCTTAATGTTGCAAAGAGAAACCGTAAGAGCACAAGTCCATTATGCAGTGGAGTATCATACCAAAGCCTTTGGCCGGCCTCCACGGGGAATCTGGTTGCCCGAATGTGGTTATAATCCTGGAGATGATACCATTCTACGGGAATATGGAATTAGATACTTTTTTACCGATGCCCATGGGCTTCTCCATGCTTCTCCCCGTCCAAAATATGCAAATTTTGCTCCTGTATACTGTCCTTCCGGAGTTGCAGCTTTTGGCCGGGATCTGGAATCATCCAAACAGGTATGGAGTGCTAATGAAGGTTATCCCGGAGACTATGATTACCGAGAATTCTATCGTGATATTGGATATGATCTTGAATATGATTATATTAGGCCCTATATCCATCCCAGCGGGATCAGAACTAATACAGGAATTAAGTACTACCGGATTACAGGAGGAACCCATAACAAACAGCCTTATAATCCCTACTGGGCACGAGAAAAAGCTGCTCTTCATGCTGGCAATTTTATGTTTAACCGGGAAAAACAGATTGAACATCTTTCAACCATTCTTGACCGCAAACCCATCCTGGTCTCGCCTTATGATGCAGAACTCTTCGGGCACTGGTGGTTCGAAGGGCCACAATGGCTGGACTATTTAATCCGAAAAATCTATTATGATCAGAAAACCATAAAAATGATTACACCAAGTGATTATCTGTCCCTGTATCCTAAAAACCAAGTGAGTACTCCTTCCCTCTCCAGCTGGGGATATAAGGGCTATAATGAGGTGTGGTTGGAAGGCAGCAATGATTGGATCTACCGTCATCTCCACCAGATTGCCGGGCAGATGGTAGAACTGGCCAATACCTATCCCGATGCCTCTGGTCTGTTAAAAAGAGCATTAAATCAAGCTACGCGTGAAGTTTTACTAGCCCAAAGTAGTGACTGGGCATTCATTATGAAAACCGGCACCGTAGTCCCATATGCTATTAAGAGAACCAAAGATCATATTGGACGGTTCTTTAGCCTTTTTGAACAGATTACTAATAACCGCATTGATGAAGAATGGTTAAGAGAGCTTGAGTATAAAGATAATATCTTTCCTGATCTGGATTACCGGATCTACTCTTCTTCCGAACGGACTAAAAGAAGTGTCGAAGACCTGGCCATGGCTTTATAGGTAGTCGCTCATGCCAGTTACCTTAACATCACGAAGTGATTAAAATAAAAAACCGGGTGAGTCGACTAGATGTATTTATCACCAAGAATGCTAATGAAGAAATC
>DIPO01000059.1:5925-41979 GCA_002427045.1 Firmicutes bacterium UBA5486 | reverse complement strand
GAATGCTAATGAAGAAATCCAATATCACTTGCGAAACAACATTCTGACCAGGCTGGGTAAAGAATAACGGGGGATTACTCAAGAATGATTAGAGTATTTTCTAAGTAGTAGGGAAAAAATGTTCAAAAAGTTTTTAGAAAAACTGGTTCGAATCAATCTTAGGTTGTGGGGGAAAAAAACTCTTAACTACCATCATCTATCCAGGAAAAATTTAAAGCTTACCCCGGAGCACAATAAGGAAAAACCGCCCAACAAATAAGGGCGTTTTCTTTTCTTTTAGTCGACAAATCTAAAATACCTTAATAATAGGTGAGGGAATTGCATAATTACCTTCGGCAATCATTCATCCACAATATATAGTGTTTGACTATTATTCGAGGTAATTGTCTAAGATTAGACAATTACTAGTGGGCTATCAATATATTGTGGTTGAATATTGAATAATATAATTATGCAATTCCGTAAGGTGTGAAATTTAATGAACCGGACAAGTAAGAAAGAAGTAAAAAAAGAACGATTTGCTAAAGTGAAAACCAAGTGGCGGCTATTATTCCAGAAATTACTGATTGGCATAGCTGGAGTACTGCTAATCATTCTTTGCCTGCCGCTAGCTCCCCCTGTTCAACCCGTTACTACGCAAATTTTAGGTGATAATGGAGAAGTAATCAGTCTTTTATACAGAGAAAACCGTCAACCGGTTCAGCTCTCAGAAATTCCGGATTTTTTACAGCAGGCTTTTCTGGCAGTTGAAGATCACCGTTTTTATCAGCATAATGGTTTTAGCCCGGTTAGCTTCTTCCGGGCAGCTTACCATAATCTGTTTGTTCGCAAGGGATTACAGGGTTTCAGCACCATTACTCAACAAGTAGCAAAAAATTGCTACTTATCTGCGGAAAAAACATTAATCCGGAAGATCAAAGAATTATTCCTGGCTTTCCGTCTGGAACTGCACTATAGTAAAGAACAGATCCTGGAAATGTATTTAAATCAGATCTATTTTGGCCACGGCGCCTACGGAATAAAGACTGCCGCCCTCACGTATTTTGGAAAACCCCTCCCGGAGTTAAATAGAATTGAATGGGCACTACTGGCAGGAATTCCTAAAGGCCCTGCCCTTTATTCTCCATACCTGAACCGTGAAGCCGCTTTAAACCGGATTAAAACAGTACTCCACCGAATGGTAACAGTCAGTTACATTACAGAAGAAGAAAAGGAAGAGATCTTAAACGAACAGATGCGGCTTCCCGGGTTACAAAACTCTCCCAAACAAGCCCATTATTTCCTTGATTATGCCCTGGATGAAGCAGAAAAGATCTTACATCTCCCCAAGGACCAAATTCCGGGGCTGGGCTTAAAGATTGAAACCTCACTATCATTACCAATACAAAAAGCGGCTGAAACTGCCTTGAAAAATGGTCTTAGCCCATATCAGCATAATCTTCAGCCACAAGGGGCTATCATCGCTGCTAATCCCAGAACAGGGGAGATCAAAGCTTTAGTCGGAGGGACGGATTATTATAAAACTCCTTTTAACCGGGCATTAAAAGCCTACCGGCAACCCGGATCCGCTTTTAAGCCCTTTGTTTACCTTGCAGCACTGGAAGCTGGATATACCCTAGCTTCAACGATTCCCTGCCATGCTCTTTCCTTCTCTACTGATTCCGGGATATATGAACCACGGGATTATGGAACCAAACCATATCACCAAAGGAATCTAACACTCCGGGAAGCTTTAACAGTTTCCTGCAATATTGTAGCCGTTTCTCTCCACCAGCGTCTGGATATTACCCCTACTATTAACATGGCCCGCCGTCTAGGTATCACTTCACCATTAAAAGAAAACCTCTCACTAGCTTTAGGGTCTTCAGAAGTAACCCCTATTGAACTACTCCAGGCCTATACCCCGATTGCTAATGGTGGAAGATCTGTACCACTCTGGGCAGTAAAACGAATCTATAATGACAAAGGAAAATTAATCTGGGAACGAAAACCCCACACCCGTCAGGTTCTTGATCCCAGGTTAGCTTTTTTAATCACTTCAGTTCTCGAAGGTACTCTCCGTCCTGGAGGTACAGCAGCTGTAGCCGGTAACAACCTCCGCCACCGGGCTGCCGGCAAAACCGGAACCACTCAAGATAATAGAGATGCCTGGTTCGTTGGCTACACTCCCCAATTGGCTGCGATAGTATACATCGGTGATGATCAGAATAAACCTCTACCCGCCGGAGGCGGGTCCCTGGCCGCCCCCATCTGGGTAAATTTTCTCAATCAGGCCCTGACAGATACTCCGGCGCAACAGTTTCTAATGCCTGAAGGGATTATTTCCCGGAAGATCTGCCGGGAAACTGGGCTGCTTGCCACTCCAGAATGCCCAGGTTTAAATGAGTATTTCCTTTTTGGACGGGAACCAACGGTTTATTGTGCAAAACACCGGCGGATTAAATTACGAATCTGTACTAAAAGTAAGCTCCTACCTGGCCCTTACTGCCGAGATGTTGAAGAACAGGATTTTGCCTGGGAAAAGCATCCTACTACTACCTGCGAAGAATGTCAGGCGCCCCGGAATCTTTGGGAATACTTCTTTGGAAAACCTTTCCCACTCTTTAAACCAAAAGAGGATTAATGAGAAAGTGATGGACAACTTGAATTAATAGATAGTTCCATCTTTTAACCACGTTTTTTCCCAAAATTCTGGAGATACTAATACCTGTTCCAATAAACTTTTGGTAAATTACCAATAATTGGAGGTAAAATTGTGGCTAAACAAATTTTTAAAGCTACCATGGCTTGGTCTGGCCAAGGAGTTTACTGTGAAGGAGGAACCCGGGGTTTTAAAGTAGCTACCGATGAACCAAAGGAATTGGGGGGAGATGACAGAGCTATGAACCCTGTTGAATTACTCCTCTGTTCACTTGGTGGTTGTATATGCATCTGTGCAGCTGCTTTTGCCCCAAAATGCCGTGTAGATTTAAAAGGAGTCTCCGTAGATCTAGAAGGAGACCTAGATCCTGATGGATTCTTAGGTAAAAACCCGAATACCCGCAAAGGGTACCAAGAAATAAGATTTAAAATTAATATCGATTCCCCCTCGCCACAGGAGAGTATCGATAAGCTTTTATCAATCATTGAAGAGCGATGCCCAGTTTCAGATACTCTCTGCGGGGTAGAAGTTAAAAAATATACTTGAGGGAATTACATAATTCCTTAGTAATCGCTCACAACTCTACCCCCTCTCCTTCTACAAAAGCACCATTAATATCTCCCCTATATCTGGTTCTTACATAATTCTACTTTCTTTTAGATTTCTCTGGTACTATGTCACAAAACTAGAAACGGACAGTAACGAACTTATATTATACATTTTTCTCAACAATATGTGAAACAAAAATAGCACCATTCATTAACGTTATATTCATGCAATTTATTTTGTGGTGTGGTACATTAATAACATAATGGGCTAAAATTTTCGAAGATACTATTAATAGTTAGAGTTTTTCGAATTTTGACTAGGTATCATCTGGATTATCCTTGAAACTTATAATGTTGTTTTTTGTTTTCAGAAATTGCATAATTTGTTTACAACCCAAAGTATTAATAGCCCACTAAAGCCCACTAAGGGTAAAGAATTACTTGCATTAAATTAAGATTTTTATTATGGTCAAATACCGTCGGTAATTATACAATTTCCTCACTTAAAACAACATTCATACCACTTTATTCATACTAAAATCACGAGAATTTGCTATAAAAAACATATTTTAAAGGAGGAACAATCATGGATAGTAATAGTAAACAAAAACTAGAGGCATTGAATAATCCCAAAGTGATGGAGTATGTCGAGGAAGCCATTAAGCTTTGCCGACCCGCCAAAGTAACGGTAATTACTGACTCCAAGGATGACATCGAGTATGTCCGGAAACTTGCTAAAGAAAATGGTGAAGAAAGAGCATTAAAAACAGATGGACATACTATCCATTTTGACGGTCCTAAAGACCAAGCCAGGGATAAAACACACACCAAATATTTACTTGAGAAAGAAGTCGATTGGGGAATAAATATAAATTATATTTTGAAAAAAGAAGGCCTGCCCGAAGTTATTTCTTACTTCGATGGTATTATGGAAGGAAAAGAAATGATTATCAGTTTCTATTGTTTAGGCCCCACCAACTCCCCCTTCTCTCTACCTGCCATGCAGATTACAGATTCTGCATATGTTACCCATAGCGAACAGATCCTGTATCGTAGTGGTTATGAAGAATTTAAACGCTTAAAGGGTGCCCCTAACTTCTTTTACTTCCTACATTCTGCTGGCCGTTTGGATAATGGTGTTACTATTGATGTTGATAAAAGACGGATTTATATTGATCTTGATGAAAATCGTGTCTATACAGTTAATAACCAATACGCCGGTAACAGCGTTGGCCTGAAAAAATTAGCCTTTAGATTGGCTATTCAAAAAGCACAAAAAGAAGGCTGGCTGGCTGAGCATATGTTCTTAATGGGAGTTCATGGCAAACCAGGCCGTACCACCTACTTCACTGGTGCTTTCCCGAGCGCTTGCGGAAAAACAAGTACTGCCATGCTGCCTGGACAAAGCATTATTGGTGATGATATTGCTTATTTAAGAAAGACTAATGGTAAAGTTCATGCTGTTAACGTCGAAAAGGGAATCTTCGGAATTATTCAAGATGTTAATCCCCAAGATGATCCCCTAATCTATGATGCACTGACCACACCAAGAGAAGTCATCTTCTCCAATGTTTTGATTAATGATGATATGCCTTACTGGCTAGGTATGGGTAAAGAAGTTCCAGCCGAAGGCGAGAACTTCTCCGGACAATGGTATAAAGGGAAAAAGGATGAAAAAGGCAATGATATTCCTTATGCCAATAAGAATGCCCGTTATACCATAGCAATTAATGAACTAGAAAATGCCGATCCAGAACTGGATAACCCCGAAGGTGTTCCGGTTAAAGCTATTGTCTACGGTGGCCGCGACTCTGATACCACAGTCCCGGTTGTTGAATCCCTAACCTGGGAACATGGCGTTTTCCTTGGCGCCACCATTGAATCAGAGACCACCGCTGCTACCCTTGGTAAAGAAGGCGTTCGTCAGCATAACCCCATGGCTAACCTAGACTTTATTTCTGTGCCCTTTGACACCTATCTGGAGAATCATCTGCAATTTCCTAAAGGATTGTCAGCAGTACCAACTATTTATTCAGTAAACTACTTCCTTAAAAATGATGAAGGCAAATTCTGTAATGGGAAATTAGATAAAAAAATCTGGATTCTCTGGGCCGAAGGCCGTGTAAATGGAGAATATGAAGCCATTGATACTCCAGTCGGAAAGATTCCTAAATATGAAGATTTGAAGGTCTTATTCAAAAAGCACCTTGACTATGATTACACCGAAAAAGAGTATCAAGAGCAGTTCTCGATTAGAATTGCCAAATATCTGGCAAAGATGGGCCGCATGACCGAAGCTTTCAATAAATTCAAAATGCCTACCACCTTTGCTACTGAGCTTAACAACCAAATTAAGCGGCTTAAAGATGCCCAGGCTAAATTTGGTGATGTCGCTGCTCCAGAAGTTTTTCTGAAATAAATACTAACAATTTCAAGTTAAAAGATAACAAAAAACCCCACTGCCCAAAAGGGTAAGCGGGGTTTTTTTATTATCTTTGCAGGCTAATTCTCCACTTCTACCAGATCTCCTACTTGAATGGAAAGACCATCTACAGTTGTTAAAATCTTTGTCACTGCTGCATTTTCATCTACACTTACGATTTGTAAAGAACCATTTGGTAATCGGACTGGGTCTATTAATCCTTCAATATTTTCTAAACGAAAAACTGAAAGCTTTGTTGTTGAAGTTATTCCGTCCTTAGATCCTAAATTAACAATAATATAATTACCTTTAATCGCAATAACCTTACCTTTTAGTCCTCCACTATTTACTAATTTATCCTTAGCATTTATTAGCGATTCATTAAATTGCTCAGAAAAATTATCAATCGCTTTATTTAATGCTTTTCCTACAATTGACTCTTTAAACTGCTGACTACCAAATGAAAGACCTTGTAATTTATCAACAGCAATATCCAAACTGGTTTCTTTCCCTTCAGCTTCGATTGAACCTAAGATTTGGCCTTTTTCTACTCCAACCAAGCGAGCCGATATAACTGTTTTAGCTGTAGTTCCACTTACCTGTAACGGTCCAAATCCAATCCCACTTCTACTTGTTAAAGAAAAATCATTTAAGGTACCTAATAATAAAATATCAACACCTAGTAGCCTACCAATCTGTACTGCCGAACTAAGATCAACAACTCCGGATTGTTGAAATTGTTGTTCAGTAAGAAGATCCTTTATTCTTCTTCTCTCAATCAGTATTAAATCCGGTTGGTTTGCTAAACGATCCGTAATCATTTGTGTAATTCCATCAAGAAGTTCATCTTTTTGATTCCAACTTAAGTGCAAATTCCCAGCTGCTTCAAAAGGTAGCACAGCTACTGAATAACTTCTTTGTGCAAAAGTTGATATAGATAAACCAAAAATTAACACTATTATTAGTAAGAAACGGTGTTTATCCAACTTTAATCATCCTCCTCCTTTTTCTCTGGTTTTCTTTCTAAGACTGCTTTCACTTCTAATCCCTCATAGGCGTTAATCTTTTTGTCCCAAGGATTAAATTCTGCCAGACTAATTGTCACCCTATGAATCCCCGGGTTTAATTGTAATTTGAGCGGAGTGTTCCCACAATAAACACCGTCTATTTCAAGATCAGCACCTTGAGGATTAGATATAAAACTTACCTCTACAGTATCTAAGACTTCTTTCTCCGGTAGAATATTTTCTGAAATTTGGTTTACTGCAGATTGTAGAACATTAGTAATAAGCGTTCTCTTTGTATTGTTATTATTTGTCTCTAAATAACCCGTACCTCCTTGATCTACCGAATCACTTAAAAGAGAAGCAAACTCAATTCTTCCATTAGTCACATTTAAAACTTTTATACTAACCGTCATTTCTGTAATAATCTTTTCGGTATTTATACCATAACCTTGGAATCTTATACTACGTTCGCCATACGAAACTATTGAACCAGTTATTATGTAGTCGGCACCTAAGAGTTTTCCTATTTGAATTACCGATTGGCTATTGTCAACGAGGCCAGAACCAACCAGGCCTTGCTCCTCCATTATCGACCTTAACTTATCCCTTTCTACCACATTAAATTTTTTTGTCTGAACCAATAAAACACTAAGGATCTCGGAAGCACTTTCTCCCACCTGGGGTAAGTATTTACCACTATTATTAGTAAAATCAACAATTGCTACGGTTGTGGTGGCTTCATCTGCCTTAACTGGAGTACACAAGTTCCCCAATAACAGTATAAAAAGTAAGATATACAAAGAATAGTTATTACGCAATTCATTTTCCCCCTATTATATACTTTAATCTAAGATTGGTATAATTACCATTCTCACTTTTGCACTCATTAAGGAAAGATCAAGCTAATAAATTTTCTAAAAACTAGAAAAAATAAAAGCCCAGCTAATTTAGGAAGGTGCAAAAAGTAAGATCCAGCTTTATTTAACCAGTTATGCGATTCAATAAATTATGTAACTTCTTCCTTAAATTATTAAATATTTTCTACAATTAGTCAATTAATTCCTCCAAATAAATAGCCGAAAAATCAAACAGGAAAGATATAACAAAAGGTAAAACATTGCAGACTTCAATGACAACGCAAAAAGCCTAATATAAAAAGCCAAGCAAATAACCGGTTTTTGTGTTAAAATATATGTATTAAATTTTTACGGTAAGACGGAGGGATGGTTAATGTATTGGGAAGAGAATATTGAAACAGCAGAAGCCAGTGAATTAAAGAAGCTTCAATTAAGATTACTGAACCAAACGATTAAACAGGCAAAAAAATCACCTTTTTATCAGAATTTTAATCTAAATGAAGTTGGCTCCTTAGAGGAATTTCAAGAAAAAGTGCCTTTTACCCGGAAACAAGATCTAAGGGACCAATTTCCTTATGGTTTTTTGACTACAGATTTAGAAAAATCTGTCCGGCTTCATTCTTCTTCTGGAACTACTGGAAATCCAACGGTTGTTTTTCATACCAAAAAGGATATTCAGGAATGGACTAATCAGGTAGCACGCTGTATGTATATGATCGGGATGCGTAAAGGCGATGTCTTTCAAAATACAATGGGATATGGGCTCTTTACCGGGGGTTTAGGATTTCACTATGGAGCTGAAGCTCTGGGAGCACTAACAATCCCCATCGGCCCCGGTAATAGTAAACGTCAGATCTGGTTTATGGAGACCTTCGGTTCCAGTGTTGTTCATATTTTACCAAGTTACGCCCTACGGTTATATTCCCATTTTGAAGAGTTAAAACTCGATCCCAAAAGCTTAAAACTTAAGATCTTTATTATCGGCTCCGAACCTCACAGTGAGGAGATGCGGCAGCAGATTGAACAATTATTTGGGGTTAAAGCCTATAATTCTTACGGTTTATCAGAAGTTTGCGGTCCGGGTGTTGGTTTTGAATGCCAGCATCAATGCGGAATCCACATCTGGGAAGATTATTACCTGGTAGAAATAATCGACCCGCAAACCGGAAAAGTTCTTCCTGATGGGGAAGAAGGGGAACTAGTTCTCACCACCTTAAAAAGAGAGGCTATGCCACTTTTACGCTACCGGACGGGAGATCTAACCCGGGCCACTTCCAACAAATGTGCTTGCGGGCGTTCTCACATCCGGATCGATCGGATTAAAGGCCGGGCCGATGATATGCTAATCATTAATGGCGTAAACCTTTTCCCCATTCAAATTGAAAAGACGATTATGGGTATTCCCGGTGTAGGTAAAAACTATCTGATTGAAATTAAAAAGGAAAATTATATGGATAAACTATACATCAAGGTAGAAGTAGATAAAGAGATCTTTGAGGGAACCTTAGCCGGTCTAACTCAACTACAAAACAGAATTACCGAGGAATTGCGATCCGAGATTACTGTCAGCCCAATAGTCCAACTTAGTGAACCCGGTAGTCTTCCGGTTTGGGAAGGAAAAGCAAAACGCGTTAATGACCTGCGAGATAAATAATAATCACATGTAAAATCATTATAGAAATAGATTAATAATAGCATTGTTTTCAAAGACCTATTAAGAATCTATAAGGGGGGGAAAGATTATTATGGCTTATCACCTATCAATATTTGTCGAAAATAAACCGGGCAAACTAGAAAACATCACCAAAATCCTGTCCGAAAAAAACATCAATATCTATGGTATTTACGTGGCTAGTGCCGGTGAGTTTGGCGTGGTTAAGATCCTCACCAATAACCTGGAAAAAGCCTATCAAACTTTAAAACAAGAGGGTTTTACTGTTTCTAAACGAAAAGTTACTATTGTCCTCTTACCAGATAAACCGGGAGAGATGCATAAACTTTTAACTATCCTCTCCAGTAACAATATTAATCTAGAAGACTGTTACGGCTTTGTCCTTGAAGCTAAAGCACAAGCAGCTATCGTTTTAGAAGCAGAGAAATATCCTTTGATCGAAGATGTACTACATTCTAAAGGATACAAACTCCTACCCGCTGAAAAATTAGAGGAACTATAAGTTACTCGCTATTGTCTTCAGATCAAATTAAGTAAAACGTATTCAAAAAGCCCCCGCAGATATACCCGCGGGGGCTTTTTGTGGGAAGGGATTATCTAATCTAGCTGTTAATCGTTCAAGCGACAAGTTTTGGGTACATTTTCTAAGATAAAACTATAAAAGAATAGCAATCATCAATGGAATCGTTATCACACTTAATAGATTAGTCATAAAAATTGTAGTTACGGAAAATTCACTATCTCCCCCATATTTTTCGATTAATACAGGCGTACTAGCCATACTTGGCATTGCAGCCTCCATAATGATTACTGTTTGCACCAGAGGATCTAACCTAAAAGGTAAGATCAGAAGATAGGCAATTAGCGGATAAAGCAAAAGTTTACAAAGACAAACCATCCCCAGTTCTAAGCTTACTTTCTTTAAATTAAAATTGAGATCACCCAGCATATATCCCATTAATAGCATAGCCAGCGGAACAGTAGCGTTTCCCATTATTTTAAGAGGTTCCAATACTAATTCAGGAATTTTAATACCCATTTTATTGATAAATAATCCTAAAGCTGTTGCTATTAAGGGAGGATTAATTAATGATTTCCAACTACCTTTCTTTATTACCCCCCCTTTAAGCGCAAGGATGGCTACTGTACAAAAAGCAAGCGTAACCCCAATATCATATAATACCGCATAGGCTAAACCTTCTTGACCCAAGACTGATAATATAACCGGAAAACCAATAAAAGCAGAGTTAGGCATCGCACTAAGCACAGAAAATGTTCCCCGCCGCTGAGGATCCATGTTAATTAACCTACCTAGACCTTTGGTAATAAAAATCATGATCACTACAAGTGCCAGCGCTATAAAGGGAGAAGCAATTCCTGAAAGTAACTTCTCCCATGTGATATCAACAGTCATTGAAACAAAGACAAGAGGTGGTAAGGTAATATTAAGCATAAGATCAGCCACAGTTTCTTTTGCTTCTTCTTTAAAAACTTTAGTTTTTCTTGCCACAATACCAAAGATCGCCAAAGAAAAAACCACTAGTACTCGCCAGAATATATCGATTTTTGAAACGGAAACAGTCATTTTTTGAACTCCTAATCATGTGTGTTTTTACAACACCTTTTACTTACATTAGATGTATTTTTCCAGTAACTCTTGATCTACTAAAGAAGCAGACTCTTTATCTAGGAACAAGGTAACATTGGAGTGTTCTTTCAATTTAGTAGCTGGAACCATATTAGTAATCTCCTGTTCTAAAGTAAGTTTTATTGCATTAGCTTTAGCCAGATAGGGCACAGCAGACACTATAACCTTACTTTGCATAATCTGATGCACGGAAATAGATATAGCTTGTTTCGGAACCTCAGCCACGGAAGAAAACCAACTTTCCCCAACTTGTTGTTTTTTACATTTTTCATCAAGATTAACTACAATATAAGATTCTTTAGTTTCAAAATCAGCTGGAGGATCATTAAAAGCAATATGAGCATTTTCACCAATACCTACTAATGCTAAATCAATAGGCTCTTTTCTAATTTGTGCAGATAATGTTTTGATGTTTTCAGCGGTATTTCCTTCTCCATTTACAAAATAGGCTGTTTTAAGCTTAACCTGACTTGTAAAACGTTCTTTCAAGTATCTACGAAAACTGGCCGGATGAGACTCAGGAAGGTTAACATACTCATCCAAATGAAACATTTCAACTTTACTCCAATCCACATTTTCTTTGACTAAAGCCTTTAAAGTATCAAATTGCGAAGCACCAGTAGATAAGAGTAATCTAGCCTTCCCATTTTCTTTAATTGCTTTGTTTAGGACATTCGCGGAAAATTTTGCTGCTTCGATCCCAAGTTCTTCAGAATTTTTTAGTACTTTTATTTTCATAATGCTATCTCCTTGCTTTATATTTTTCATTATTTAAAAATGAAACATTACTTCAGATTTAATCGCAAAACATTTTTAATAATTAATCAACCTTTAACCGATCCACGCAACATACCTTCAACAAAATATTTACGCAATACAATAAAGACAAAACTAATCGGTAATAACGACAGGGTTAAAGCCGCACTCAGTGTTCCATATGCCCACGATTTAGATTCTACCCGTAACGAAGGCAAACCAACAGCTAAGGTCTGCGCAGAAGTGTTCAACATAAAAGTACGAGCAAATAAATACTCTTCCCAAACCGCTACAAAAGTAAAGATTGTTACAGCCGCTAATCCAGTGATAACCAATGGTGTCATAATTTGAAACCAGGTCTGAAAAGCATTTGCACCATCAATACGGGCAGAATCCTCTAGTTCTGAAGGTATTTCCCGATAAGCTCCCTGCATAATCATAATCCCTAGCGGTAAGTTTAAGGCGGTATAAGGAAGGATTAAGCCGATATTGGTATCTAGCATATTTAAAACATCTTCAATGATATAAAGGGGAATCAAGAAGACCAAATACGGAATAGCAAGGATGGCAATGATAAACAGATTAATAGCTGCCTTTCCGGGAAATTCGCGCCGCCCTAAAGCATATCCCGCCGCCGCGCTCATTGGTAATACCAACAATAAAGTGCCTATAGTTACTTTAATTGTATTAAAGAAGTAAACTGGAAATTCCGGGAGCCCTTTAACGACTGCCAGATAATTAGTCCATACAAATTTTCGTGGCCAGATTGTTAATGGAATACTGTAAATTTCTTTAACATCCTTAAACGAAGTTAAAATAATCCAGATTATTGGAGAAAGAATAACTAAAGAAACAAGTACACCAATAATAAAGATTAAAACTCGATATTTGTTACCATTCTTTTTTCTCATTATAATTCACCCCTTCTCCGGTCTGAGGATAAGATTAAATATAACAGAAATAATAATTGCCAACACTGCTGTGAAAAAGGCTATTGCTTCCCCTTTCCCCATGTTAAAAAAGCTAAAGGCATTTTTCCAAGCGTATAAATAAAGCACAGAAGTTGCTGTTCCCGGACCACCATTTGTCATAACCACTACTTGATCGTAAACTTTTATCGCCTGGATAATTCCCCAGATCCCCACGAGTAAAAAAGAGCCTTTAAGATTAGGAAGAGTTACATAAAATAATTTTTGCCAAGCATTAACTCCATCTACTTTTGCTGCTTCATAAATATCCGAAGAAATCGCTTTTAATCCCGAAAGAAATAGTATGATTCCAAAACCTATATATTTCCAAAGTCCAACAGCAATTAGCGAATTCATTGCAGTTTTAATATCACCAAGCCAAAAATGTTGTAACTGTGGTAAATGAAAGACATTAGCCAGTAAATGGTTGAGGATTCCAAAATCCTGACTAAAAATCCAAGTAAACATAATTCCCGCCAAAGAAAGAGGAACGACTATTGGCAATAAGATCGCCGTTTGAAAAACACTATTTCCTCTGACTTTAGAGTTTAACAATAAAGCTAAGCATAAAGAAACAAACATAAAAAGCGGAAAAAACACCAATGTATAATAGATCGTATTCTTAAAAGAAACAATAAAATGAGGATCCTGAAATAGCTGTATATAATTGTTTATACCATTAAAGATCGGTTTTTCTGAGTATACAAAGTTATATTCAGAAAAACTGATTCTTAGTGCTGATAATAAAGGATATAACAAAAAAGCTGCCATAAATAAAACTGCTGGTAATACAAATAACCAAGAGACCATAATATGCTTTCGTTTTCTTGTGTCCCTCTTCTTCATAGTAAAACCATAAACATTACCAATTTTATTAACCACAGGCTTACTTGTTTCTCGTTTTACCATACCTAACACTCCTTAATTAATCCTTTCCAGGAGAGTTGGGGCTGTTTTAAACAGCCCCAGCCTTGAAGTCATACATAAATATTACTTTATGGGTTTTAAGTTCAAAGGTTTGATCTGTTTTCTGATATTAGCTAACGTTTTTTCTGGAGTTTGCTGCATCTTCAACATGTTATGAATTTCCGCAATCATAATATCAACCATTTTTGCATGATCAACGGTTTTGGGAAGTCCAACTGATTTATTAGCTAGATTGTATACAGTCCCCCAGATCGGATCATCTTTACGCGCTTCAAGATTAGATTTTAGCCCCAGTAATTTACCCCATCTATCCATTAAATCATGAGCAAACCATTCTGCATTCATCTGTTCTAACACAAATTCTTTAGCTAACTGTGGATTTTTGGCATTTTTCGGGATCATCAAACTCATAGTATAAGAAACAGTTCCATTCTTTTCCGCACCAGGAAGCGGAACAATCTGCATCTTATCTTTTCCGACTACTTGGCCAATTTCAATTACCCGCGCATGATCCTCCCAGAGAATAGCAGCCAAACCAGATTTCATATCATTTCGTGGCCCGCTATGATCTACTAAGGAGCTAGTAGAGATTAATCCTTCTTTTACACCTTTTTGCCAAAATTCAAGTAATGCCAGAGCTTCTTCTGAGCTAAAGTCGAGGTTGCCATTTTTATCATATATACTACCCTTTAGTGCTTGAATTCCGGAGAAATAGGCGTAAACCATGTACTCAGAGCACCAGTTAACGGTCATACCATAACGAGTAGTCTTACCACTGCTGTCCTTAATTGTTAGTTTCTGCAGATAACTGTAAAGTTCATTCAAATCTTTAGCAGGTATAATATTCCCGTTCGCATCCGTTAATCCAGCTTCCTTGGCAAAGTCTTTTCGGCCAATAAGAGTCATTACTTCAGCATCAGAAGGAATAGCATATACCTTTCCATCAATAGTACATTGATCAAGAAAACCTTGTAACCAATTTTCCTTAGCATACTTACCTACTAGCACATCATCAAAACTAAGAAGTAAGTCTCTAGCTTGAAAAGCGACTGCTTCCGATGGACTAGCTACAATTGCAACGTCTGCAATATAACGATTACGGGACCAAGCAAGCATTAAAGGAGCAACTTCAAAATCACCTGCTTTAGACCATTCAAAGTCAACACCTGGATGATCAACTTGAAAACGTTTAGCTGCTTCTTCTAATTGATACTTATTAAAATACCAAGCTTCAGCGGTAACTTTTAGAGTTTTTGATTTAGCTAGAGAAGTAATATTAAGACCCAACATAACCAACAGTAACACAGCCATTATAATTGTACGGTGTTTTTTTAACATAATTTCCTCCTTAAATTTACTTTATAGTTCTAAATAAATTCCTGATCAATTTACTACCAACCTCACCTCCTTTCTCATCAAGAAATCTTTATAAGCCTACTTGATTAATATATTGAGTAAAAATATCCTTTGCTTTACGGTAGGATATACTTAACTCCTCATTTGTTCTAGCAATATCCAATCCGGCATAACCTTGATAATTATTTATCTTTAATGCTTCAAAAAAGCCCAACCAATCAATAGTTCCTTGTCCAGGAATAAAATGATCATTTTTCGTACTATCATTGTCAGAAAGATGTAAATACATCAAACGATCTTTTAGCTTGGCAATACTTAGGGGCAATATTTCTTTCTGGGCATACTGGTGACCAGTATCTAAAATAGCCCCCAAATTCGGTTCATCAACAGCTTCAATTAACCGAAGCATAGCATCGGTATTACTAATGATTTCACCTACCCGTGGTTCAATAATTAGTTTTAAACCGACAGCTTTAGCTTTTTGTGCACACCATTTTACACTCTCCACCAAAACTTCCCATTGGCGTTCCCAACTAAATTCAGGTGACAATCGGTAACGCCATCTGGCTCCATAATTAGTCACATTCTCACTATCATATTGCACCCCATCTAAACACTCTAAGCAAGGGGGAAAACTATCTATTTGGATAAATTCAGTACCAATTGTTTTTGCAACTTCAAGACCTTTTTCGAACATTTCGCGTCCATATTTCCTTTTTTCATCATCAAGTTCCCGTAATTCCTCAATTACCGGTACAAAATTAACCACACGCAGATCAATATCATCTAGGACTTTTTTGATCTCATGACGTGCTTCATATATGCTAATTAGGTTTTGACCTGATACTCCTTCTAATTCAGCATAATCAAATCCTAGTTCTTTCATTTCTCTAAGTGCTGCAAAAGTATGAGGAATACTGGGGGGAAAACCATACTTATCAATTGCATAAAGCCAACAACATATAAAGTTCATCAAACCACTCCTCAATCATTTAAAGTATCCGCTACGTCATTAGTTGGTTAAAAAGTATTTTGTTCCGTTCCCCCCTTTCTTTTGTAATTCAACATTTTATAAGCTATATCTTTCGGCAAATTCTTCCAAAATCTGTTTGTTTTTAATAAATTCAGCACCAAGATTAGGGAGCTTTTCCAGATCTATTGCATAAAATCCTTGATATCTTTCCTCCTTCAAAGCAAGAAATACGCCTTCCCAATCAACTGTACCTTGGCCTATACTGTAATGATGATTATCCCGGCCATCATTATCTGCCACATGCACATAACGAATTTTGGAACCTAGTTTTGCAATACTTAATGGTAGAATCTCCTTTTGAGCATATTGGTGAGCCGTATCAAGAATTGCTCCTAAATTATCATCTGGAATCGCATCAAATAAGCGTAACAAACCTTCTGTATTACTAGTTACCTCGCCAACTCGTGGTTCAATTAACAGTTCCATCTCATTTTCTTTACAAATCTCATTACACTCTTTGATTACGCCCACAAACAGATCCCAAAACTTTTTCCACGAAAATCCTTTAGCAACCCGGCCCCACATCTGATTCCCATAAGTCAAGTCTTCAATATAAATATTACCTTCAACAATCTGTAATGGTGGATTATAGCTGTCAATCCACACTCTAGGTGAGCCAAAGTATCGAGCTACCTTAACTCCTTGTTCAAAATAGCGAAGCGCTTTCTTTCGTTCGTTTTTATCCTGGCTAATTATTTCTGGAAGTAACGGAGCAAAATTAACAACCTTAACCCCTTGTTTTATACATTCTGCCTTTATTAGCTCCTTATTTTCAATCACTGAACTTAAATTATCGAACCCTACCCCTTCAAGCTCAATATAGTCGAATCCTAATTCTGCCATTTCTTTAATTGCTTTCAACATATCTTCAATCTTAGGAGGGAAACCATAAGTCCCAATGGCATACATCCAACAGCAACTAATTTTCATAGTAACACCTCTGGTTTTTGAATTTGTTTTCTTTTTTATTACAGGAAACAACTTAGTTTAAAAGTTTTGAATATATGTATGCATCCATGTAGCCACTAAAATAGCCGCTTCTTCAGGATTCGGTTTTGGTAATGTTTCTGCTGAAATAAAGCCCGAATAACCTATTTCTTTCAAAGCCTCTAGAATTGATGGAAAATTAAGATGGCCATATTTGGGCGGCCAGCGGTTACTATCCGCAATATGAAAATGAATGATCTTATCTTGTACTTTTTTGATGCTTAACTCGATTGACGGTTCCTCAATGTTCATATGAAAAGTATCTGGAAGAATACCTACATTTTTTTCTCCTACTTCTTCTAGAAAGCGACCAGCTTCATCCAAGGTATTAATTAAATCAGTTTCATAGCGATTAATAGGCTCGATTGCTAGTTTTGTCTCTTCTTTTTGGCCATACACCGCACATTCCCGGACCGCTGATAAAGCTAAATTCCATGCTTTTTCCCACCCAATACTGCTGGACGTAACACCACGTATCAAACCAATAATAATGATTGGATTGCCAATTTGAACTGCAAAATCTATTTGTGCCTTAATTCGATCAATTGCTTTTTGCCTTATTTCAGAAGACGCAGAGGTAAAACTGAGTCCCTCTTCTCCATAAGCCTGTCCAGTCCCAATGGCAGAAACCTTTAAGCCTGTCCTTGTTAAAATCTCTTTTAATTGAATCACATCAAGATCTTTTGGATTTCTAACCGCTAACTCTACCCCATCAAAACCTAGTTCCGCCACTTTTTGTATGTTTTGTGTTAAATCTTCTTGAAAAGTTAAAGCCTTAAATTTAGTTTTTGCTGTAGAGATAACAATGCTCTTTTTCATGCTAGTCTCACCTCCTAATTCATGTACTCTTTACTAATTTTAAAAAATTACATTTTTACTTATCTTACATTTCTCACCCTTTAAGCAAAGTTCAAGCTAAATATATTTCAAAAATCAATTGGTAAATATAATACACAGCTACATTAAGAAGATGCAAAGAAAGAGAATTAAGGCTTATTTAACCAATTATGTGGTCCATTGACAATTGTACGATTCTTAAAAATATATGCTTCATTAAGTTTTTTAACCGGGTGGCGGCCCGGTTGATTCCCGCACCACTAAACTGGAAGAAACCACATAACTAATATAATCTCCTTTAATCTTTCCTTGGGTTCTATCTAACAATAATTTAGCCGCTTTACTGCCAACCAGTTCCAAAGGACGTTCAATCGTAGTAAAGCCAGGAGTCAATATTGACGCCCAACTTGGCTCACCAATAATAACTACTGATAATTCAGTGGGAATTTTAATTCTTAGCTGAGTAAGCATCATTATGACACCTTCCGCTACTGAATGCTGCCCAATTACTATACCGGTTGGTTGTGTTTCTTTTTTCCAAATTTCTTGAACAGTTTTCTTCCCTTGCTCTGCATCTAAGCAGCTATAAACATGTGCCATATTTTGTAAACCATGTTCGTTTAAAGCCTGCAGATAGCCTTCAACCCGCCGACGATGGTCAGTATCAAATTCGGACTCTTTATTAATAAAAACAATATCACGATGTCCTAGATCTAGTAGATGTTTGGTAGCTAAATAACCCATTTTATTGTTGTCAACATATACCTGATCACATTCGAATTTTTGAGTATCACGATCTAAGACTACAAAAGGAATCCTTTCATGCCTTAAAAACTTCAATCCAGAACTGTTCACATGACTGATAATGATTCCCCGGCAATTTGTTGATAACATGGTCTCTAGATAATGACGTTCTTTATCCACATCTTCATCAGAATTACCAATTATTATACTTAAAGAATCATCCATAAGTACTTTTTCAATTCCTTTAATCATCTTGGTAAAAACCGAGTTACCAATATCAAGAACTGAAACGCCAACAAAATCTGATCTATTTTGACGCATGCTTCTTGCTAAAATATTTGGACGATAATTCATTTCCTGAGCAATTCTAATTATCTTTTCTCTTGTTTTTTCACTGACTCCATCTTTACCATTTAAAGCTCTAGAAACAGTGTTTACCGAAACTTTAGCTTTTATTGCTACATCTTCAATTGTTACCCTCATTCTTTAATTCTCCCTCCTTTCTTTAAGGATAACGTTAAGCTTAACGTTCACATTAACGTTAATGTATTTATTCGTAATGTAAATCTAATTTCCTTCTTTTATTTTTAAATAAATATTTTTTTTATTATTCCTTCAGATTCCAGCTCACGGTGAACATCCCAGGTTGCATAGGCGCACAGCAAACGAAATTTGCGGCCAACCGACCAGCCAGTCCTTTGCCCTACTGTTCTGCTTCTATAGCGGACTTTCACCGCCAAGTTACGAGCCATGCGTGGTGCAAGCATAAAAAACCCCTCGAGGTACCTCGAGGGGTTTTTTACTTTAATTGCTTCAATTTGGTCATAATTTTACTGTCTAACAATACATTTTGATTGGAAGGGACTACCTTCAGAATTTTTGGCGATTTTGCAAAGTAGGTTAAGCACTTAATTGTGGTCAAATACACAATTAAGATAATTATGTAATAATAAAATTTGGCCCAATAATTAATTAGATAGAAACTAAATTATTTTAGAAACTATAGCTATAAACCGCTGAAATATTACCATTAGGTGCATAACCTATATGTAATTTAAAACGAGATGCCTGATTATCACTATATGCTCTACCCTCATAATACCGTTCCAATAATTTTTCTTCCTTGCTTTTTACATAAAAACATTTACCTGCTGAAGCAGCCATGCCCAAACCTACGTATTTATAATAGCTTTTTCCATCATCAGCACCAGCATCTATAATAATACAACATAAAGCTAAAGCTGCCGATGATACTCCCTTTACGAACCTTTCCTTCTTAGCTCTTTCTGCATAAGATACCAGTTTGCTATAAGCTTGTTCTTCTCTTTCAATCGAATCATCTATTTTTTTAATATTTTTATAGTCACGCTCTACTTTAGATGGTATTGCTAACATAAGTACTCCTGAACCTGTTAAGATTCCTGAGGTAATATACCCACCATAGTACATTAATGTAATAGGAAACAAAATAATATACGTAAGAGGATTTTCTTCTATAGAAATTTCGGTAACAGCTTTGATGTCAATACTAGATAAAAGTACTCCCATACCTACACCTAGCGCAGTTGAGGCACACCCACCAATAATCCGCTCCGTTTTCTTTTCCTTTGCAAAGCTTTCCAGTAAATTTACGGCTAATAAGTTATCCTGATTTAAACTTATGTTATTAGCCATAACTTGGGAAGCAAATAAAAGTAACAACAAGCATACCATAATTGGGATTTTTATCCTTTTCATTAAGGCATCCCCCTTAATTTTATTTCATTACTATAATTAACATAAATCCCAAAGCTCATTGCTAGTCGCTCATATTGTATATATAAGCTCTGAGAGCCGGGACTATTTTTTAACCGCTAAAATTACTTTGGGGTTTAACATATATGGGTTCAGCATCAATTGCCAATTTGAAAGCGGTAAAACTTCTTCCCGAATCGTTACTCCCAAAATTTCCTGCATAAATTTTCTTCTTGCCAATATCCGCTGCCAGCTCCCGGGATACTTTGATTTAATCTCTTCTCGGAGCGAAGCATCAGCCAGAGCGATCCCATCCTCAATATGAACCCCAACATAGTCTCCTCCGGGCATAGCAATAATATCACATTGAATCAACATCCCCGATTTTAAAACACTGGGCGAATCTTTAAAGAATGGCGTATTCACCCATTCATCAGTATGAATCAAATGGCCTGGATTCAGCCCTACTCCGAACTTTTCATCACCAATCAAAGCCATTGTTTTAGCGTAGACTTCTCCCCCTGTTACTCCAATACCAATTGTCTCATACCAGTTAACCAGTGCTGCAAAGTATGGTTTGTAAAAATTCTCAACAATACCTTTCATCTCCGGCTTTAATTCTTCCGGTTTTGAGGCTATTACCCCTAAACGGGCCAGCAATGCTCTTCTTCTAATGCTACTCACATTCATTACTTCGCCTAATTCAGCTTTCTGAGTATAAGTAGGACTGGCCACCCCTAGCAAAACATTTCTCTCGCCAAAATTGACATTATGATGAACAGGTAAGGGACTACCATCTATTTTTAGCAGTTTTGAGGCTTCCATTTCTGTCATGCCTACACGGAAATTAGTAAGAAAGTTTTCCAAACCAAGTGAAGCCTCTGTACTAGCAATCTCTGCAAGAACAATTTCTGTACTGGATAATCCTACTGTTCTTAGTCCTTCTTCCGGATCTTTCATTATATCTGTCGTATTGATAACATTTTCTTTTCTTGCTATTGTCCGCAATACATCGACTACGTAAGCCGGGATATCAATAATATATTTATCTTCTGCTCTACCTGTACCATAATATTTGAGACCAATAACCCCTACCTTACTACTTTTTTTGATCCCAGCCCGAGCAAAGATCTGCTCTAAGCTCTGGCTTTTACTCCTTGGTTGTCCTTGCAAACTAAAATCTTGATACAACTCTTTCTTTATTTCAAGCGGGCAAGCCTCGGCATACCAAAGCCCTTCATTCCCTGCTACCAGTGTTGGTAAACCTTCTTCTTCTATTATTAACAAGGCTTCCTCAAAACGTGGGTCAAATCCGGTAAAATAATCCACATTAGAAAAGTATTCCCGATCTGCATAAATGACTAAATGAGTCAAATTACGTTCCTGCATCTTATCCCTTGCCCTTGTTAAGCGTGATTCATACTCTTCCGCAGATACCACAGGCGGAATTTCTCTTACCTCAAAATGGGGTAACTCCTTCAGAGTGATTTCAATGATCTGTTCAGTTTTAACCATCAGTTCTTCCTCCTTATATTAATTTCTTAATACGTAATTTCCGTCTCGCTCACTTCCTTTCTAAAATTAAGGAATTGCATAATTCATTAATTTTAGATTTGACCACAATATATTGATATTCCCACTAGGAATTGTCTAACCTAGTTGTTTTTACTAAGAATTGAAGGGAGTATAGTTATAGGAATGGATTGAAAAATATCCTGCTCGGAAAATACCCGCTAAATTGTGGTGGGTATAATATTTTTAGCTTTTTGGGTGGAACACTTTTCACTTGACAAAAGCAGAAGTTTCGGTAATTATGCAATTCCCTCAAATAATTTCATAATTGTAAGCTAAAGATTCATTTTATTCATTACAAATACAACTAATACCCATAGCTTGGCGTTCCCGATTTCCCCTAAATTATATATTGTTTTTAATTTATCAACCATCTCATTTTTTATATCGGTTTAAAAAATAGACTTCTTTAGTTTTATACTTTCTCTTTTGGTAATGTGGACCATCCAAATATACCATATAATAAACAATAACCGGTAATCCCCTCAAAAATTAATCCTCCACCAGCCGCACTACTAAGTGCAATCGCCCACGGTGACCCTCTAACTGAAGCAGGCCATCCAATCAAAACCATTCCAATTATAACCCTTAACACCCGTTGTGCTAGATTACTGTTCTTTTTTATATAAAGCTCTTCTTTCATTAAACCCCCGCCTTTTCTCAAGCTTAATATATTTTCCCCTAGCCCTGAATAATAATGTATTTTTAAGATAAACCAAGGATTTTTGTTTTCAAGAAAGAAGATAAACAGAATAAAGATGGCTATACTTCTCTATAGGTTAGAAAATTTCATAATTCAATCTCTAAAAAATTTAACCACTTAACTAGGAATTCTCTAATCTCTATTTTTATTCAATCACAATATACTCTTTAGTATAGACTGTTGACCTGGACTATAAAACCCTTTGATTCTGGGTTTTAGTTAAATTAAATCGGAGGCATTAAGTAAATGGATGAAGTAACAGACTTACTAGCAATTGAACTTTCCCATCTAAACAAAGTAAAGCCAGTTCTACTTGGTGATACGCTAACCAAACTTGAGGTAATCCATGACCTATCTTTAGTTATTCCAAAAGGAGAAGTTCTGGCCTTGATCGGGCCCTCAGGCTCAGGTAAATCTACACTTCTTCGTATGATCAACCGCATGGAAGAGCCGACTTCAGGATCTATTCTTCTTTATGGCTCAGATATTCAACATATGAATGTACGAAAACTCCGCCGCCGCGTAGGTATGGTATCACAAACTCCAGCTCTTCTACCAGGAACTATTGAAGAAAATATCTCTTATGGGCCAAAGTTAAGAGGTGAGCCCTGTGATGCCGCTCACTTTCTTGACCTAGTGGGCTTAGAAAAAAGCTTACTGCAACGGCCTGCATCTGCTCTTTCCATTGGTCAGCAGCAAAGAATGTCTATTGCCAGAGCACTGGCCAATAATCCGGAGGTATTATTACTGGATGAACCTACTTCAGCATTGGATCAGACGGCTGCAAGAAACATTATTAATCTAATTTGCCACCTTTCACACAGATTAGCACTGACTGTGATCATGGTAACGCACGTAATGGAACATGCTAAGGCTGTAGCTACCCGGATAGCCTTACTGGTTCACGGTTCATTAATCGAAGAAGGAGAAGCCGTCGAATTTTTTTCTGATCCAACTACCGAAGCAGGGCGGAAGTTTTTAAGAGGGGAGTTGTTTGAGAGTGGAGACTAGTTCATATATTCACATTTCAAACCTTGATCTTGTTATTGCTCTAGTTTTTGTAGCTATAACCATACTTCTTTCATACTGGCAACGGCTAGGCCTTGAACGAGACATTGCCATTGGTACAGTCAGAACCTTTCTCCAACTGCTTACCGTTGGCTTCGTCCTACAACAACTCTTTACTGCCACGCACTGGGTTTGGGTTATTCTCGCCTTAGCAATTATGACCACAGTTGCCTCCCATAATGCAGTAAAACGTCAAGCCGGATCTAAGCAAGGGTTATTCATGATTATGACCGTAGCAATTGCCGCCGCCGGAGCCATCACTTTACTCCTGGTTATCGGAGTAATTCTCCGCGTCCGCCCTTGGTATCAACCACAGTACATTATACCCATCGCCGGGATGATTATCGGAAATGCTATGAATGGAGCAGCACTTGTCGTAAACAGGTTGCATTCTGAGCTTATACTGCGCCGGAACGAAGTCGAAGCAATGCTAGCCCTGGGAGCCACCGCAAAACAAGCGGCAGGAGAAGCTCTTCGCGAATCGCTTCGCACCGCAATGATGCCCACAATTAACTCGATGATGACTGTTGGCCTGGTACAACTCCCCGGGATGATGACTGGTCAGATCATCTCCGGTGCTAACCCACTTGATGCTGTACGTTATCAAATTGTAGTTATGCTAATGATCGCAGCAGCTACCGGAGTAACTGCGATAATTTCAGCATTTGGGGCACTGGGAGTCTTCTTTACTCCCAATCATCAACTCTCACTCAGGCTGGAGTTAGGAAAACACTGGGATGAATATATTGCTAAATCAAAAAATCTATAACATCCCGGCTTACCAGAGCTCACACTAGTGACGTACTACAAGATACATTAAGCAGTTCCCTCTGATAAATCAGATTATTGATTCTTCTTCAGTCCGCCTTGCATAATTTGCCCTAACCACTTTTTCAGAATAATTAGCATAACAATACCGGCACAAGTGCATACAAGTATTGTACTGGCCAATGTCTTTACTGACAATACACCCACAGGCCTTACGCTGGCCTTTATCTTTTAATTGGCGATATTTGGGGACCATTTTCTTCCCTTCTAAGGGAAAAAGATTTCCTTGTCCATCTGGTTCCTGGTTTCCTAAAAACTCCATTAATACCTGGTCATACGGGAATAACTTAATCATTAGCTCATCATCAATACATCTATTATGATAAATTCCATATTCTGATAAGTCTATTTCTTCCCCACAAGAAGTAATAGTAAGCCCCCAGTTTTTATTTAAGTTTTGTAAACCCCGGGCTATCTTAATCATACTTTGTATATCAAATTCCCGCCAGTCAATAA
The DNA here is from genome assembly GCA_002427045.1 of Firmicutes bacterium UBA5486. Lineage (GTDB taxonomy): Bacteria > Bacillota > UBA4882 > UBA10575 > UBA10575 > UBA5486. Next base: position 17,215 of record DIPO01000059.1, on the reverse strand, counting down.
ACTGAGCAAGATTGCAGCGGACTTTTTTATAAACAGAAATATCGGCAAAACTAATTACCAGTTTTCCAGTATAATTATATAGTTCCTCACCCACCCGGCTAATCTTCTCCAATAACCGTTCAACATTAAGCTTTGTACTCAATATAAGGGGATCAAATCTCCAGATCACCCGTTCGTAACCAAGAATTTCTGATAAACGTTTAAAAGTTTCGATCCGCTTCTCTAGCGATGGAAGATTAGGTTCTAAGCCTTCAGCTTCATAATCATTGACTGTAAAGGTAAAGTAGTAATTTACACCTGTCTGATCCAACACTGGTAGATACTTTAAGAAAGGCTGGGGGTTTTTAGTCCAAAAGACGATCACCCGCGTTTTAGCAAAAGATATATACTGTACTCGTTGATTGAATGGATTAATCCATTTACTATACCCGGCACACCACCGTTTAATAAACCAATCCCCATAAAATGCTGGAATATCAGTTGAACGACTGGCAGAAATAATCACCGGGGCTACTGCTTCCTGTATACCACTTTTTGTTTTAATCCTTACCTTTTCCCACCCTTTAAACAAGTTGCTTACACCTCTTTTAACCTGAGGGAATTGCTTCTTTCTCCCCAGAGGCAATTCCCTCAAATTGTTAAATGGAAGCCTAAGATAATTATCCAATTCTCTAAAGCTATCAGCCAACCCTTTCGATATATTTTTTATTTAAAACTTAATCCTAATAAGTAATTACTTTGACCTCTTACCTTTTACATAGCAGTAGCATAATTTGTAGTATATAACTAATGGAGGAATCAGAAAAATGGGCATGAACTTAAATCAAAATGTTTCTATCAGCCAGATCTCTTGTCCTGGAGGCACAATTTATACCATTGTCGCTGGGGATACCCTATTTGCCCTTGCTAGACGGTTTAATACAACTGTTCAAGCTATTACTAATGCCAATCCAGGTATTAACCCTAATTCTCTACAAATTGGACAACAGATCTGTATCCCTGTTGCCCCTACCCCGGGTACTTGTCCCGGTGGATTCATTTATGCTGTTAGAGCTGGAGATACCTTTTTTAGCATTGCCAGGCGTTTTGGGACTACTGTTAGTGCTTTACAAGCAGCCAACCCCGGTGTAGATCCCAACCGGCTACAAATCGGGCAACAAATTTGTGTTCCAGCCCCAGCTCCGGCACCCGGAGCTTGCCCCGGTGGTTTTCTTTACACCATCCGCTCGGGGGACACCTTCTTTAGCCTAGCTTCACGTTTTGGAGTCACCCTGCAAGCTTTAACTTCAGCCAACCCCGGAGTTGATCCTAATAGATTACAAATCGGACAGCAAATCTGTATCCCCGCTCCGGCTCCAGTACCAACGCCCGTTACTTGTCCAGGTTTTATCTACATTATTCAAAGTGGAGATACCTTATTCAGTATAGCTCAACGCTTTGGTACTACGGTAGCCGCGATTACTGCAGCAAATCCTGGTATTGATCCCAATAGATTGCAAGTTGGGCAAAATGTCTGTATTCCAGTAGCTCCAAGGTAATAATAGCTCAATAATCAGATCATAATGAAAAACGGGCAAAAAAGTGGACCGGGTTACAAATCCGGTCCACTTTTTTTGCCTCCATTCTACACATAAAGCAAAGTAAAATTCTAGCATATATATCACTTCATGGGCCTAAAAATAATAGTGGTCATACGCTATCTTTTCTTTCATATTTTACCTTTATATGGTATAATTGCCATGCAGCTCAAGAACTTGCATAAATACAATTCTCTTAGTTGCTTGGTTTACTTTTTATCCTCTCAAAATATAAGGGGGGGAAGTAAATTATGAAATATCTAATTATCGGCACGATTATCTTATCGGTGGGTGTTTTATCCTTTTTATTAAAAACTATAAAAAATAAGCTAAAATTATTTACCCTAAGTATTTGTATTATTGCTTTAGCCCTATCTTTGATTAGTTCGTATGGACTTTTGTTTCAACAGCTTGAACCAGAAAAATTACCTCAGGCTTTATTGAATCCACAACTAATCTTCTTCATCAATGTATTAATTAAATTTCTAATCTTTTATTGGATTGTTGCTATTGCTTCAGGTATGATTAACCCGGAAAGAATTTCTAAATACGGAGCAAAATTTTTAGGCTTAGAAGTTTATAATGAATATGCCAAGATCGCTAAGCAAATTGAAATCAATGCGGATAAAGCAGAAAATCAATTAAATTTAATTGTTGATTTAAATCGAAATGTCTTTGATTTTTTATTAAAGCCATTTGAGAATAGTATTGTTTCATCAGAGAAAAAAACCGATACTATTCGCCTTTTAGTAAAAGATATTTTAATAAAATCTTACGCCAATTTACCTAGAGTAAAAATACATGTTATTCCAACTACTGAAAAAGGGTTCGCTTCCCTTGGACATAAGTTAGCAGCCTTTGTTAGACCTTTAGCCATGGAAAATAGAACTTTAACTACCATTGAAAATAAAACAATTGGAATTTGCATTATTTCAGGTACAGGTGATCTCAGTTCAGCAATTATAATTGATACCACTAACCAAAATTATGAGATTTCTGATGCAGAGATTTGTTTAGCGGGCACTTTCTTTGTTTCCATCGCCACTTCCATACATTGGGCTGTAAGAAGTAAAAAATTTGCAAATAACTTAGAAAGTTAATATAATAGTATTGAAGGATGTGATAAAAAATGTTTACGATTGAAAAAGGACAAACTGTCGATTTCCGCGGTCCCAAAATTCCATCCTACATCATAGAAACAAAAGAAACAGCCCATAAACTAGCTGACAATTTATATGCAAAAACAGAAGTTTCTGTCACCAAAGAACTTCCGGACAAAACAAAAGTGCCCACCAAGCAAACAGGAAAAGTCTTAAACTTGAATAAATTAAAGAGAATAAGGAATGCTACCCACCAAGAGGGGTGATAGCATTTGTTGTTCAGCATTAAAAAAACTGCTAATGGAATGAAATCAAGTTTAAATGAACCGACAAAATCAAAGTCATTACAAGAGATTAAGAGATTAGCTAAAGAAATTCAGAAAAAAAAGTAATACTTCTGCAGAATCTTTTGCAACCAGTTCTATTCCGGCACCAATAGCCGGTTTATTTTTTTGGTAGTCAGCCTGAGGGACTACCTAGAAAATACTATAATTCCTTTAACCTTTGTAATAAGCGGTTTTTTTCGGTCGCAAAAAGTCGACTTAGCGATTGAACCCCCCGCCATGATAAGTTTTTTATTTTAGCTTTTAGTAGCTGTAAACTTTCTAAGCATTTGTTCTTTACTAAAGAAGGGAAATAGGAAGCAGGTGGTAGTCCTTTCTGGGTCTCTTCATCAAGTTCCCCATAGTAAAGATCCATTAGCTTCTTAGGTTTGTATTCCCCCGAAACCACTTTCTTTATTCTTTTGGTACGCTCCGCATTGGCTTCTGGATGATCATTAATATGAAAATTGTTAGGTGCAATAATCATTGCTACAATTGATAAATACTCATCTTTACTTAATTTTTTTACCGTTTTATTATAATAAGCTTTGGCCGCCTGTTCAAAACCTCTTACTAATTTCCCTTTAATGTTTCCTAAATAAACATAATTCAAAAAGAGCGTAAGTTGCTCGTCTTTAGTAACCAAGCGATCCATCACAAACCTTGCAATCAAAGTTTGTTTTATTTTATCAAAACCTGGTTTAAATTCTTCAAAGTAAAATATCTTTACTAAACCCTGAGTAATTGTAGTAATACCAGCACCAGGAGTCTTTAGATCAACTCCATTATGATTGTAAAAATTAGGATCTTCTACTGCAAGTAAAGCATCCAATTGCCACTGGCTCAAATCGCTAACTTTTAAATCCGAATTTTCTAAGGACTTTTCAATCATTCTGGGCGTAATAAGACAGGCTTTTATCATCTCAAAAGTAAAATAAATAAAGCCAATTACCATTATGACTAGGAATAATCGGAAAAGGAATTTTCGGATCTTTTTCATCATTTATAAGACTCCTTTTACCGGGTACTCTTATTTTTTAACAAACGCCGCCTTAATACTTCTAAAGCTTCTGGGTTCCGGTAATGAAAAGTTTCTAATCCTAATTTCTGCGCCGCTTGTATATTAGCCTCTACATCATCAATAAATAGACATTCAGCCGGACGAAGATGTAATCTTTCAAGACACTTTGTATAGATAACCAGATCCGGTTTGCATACCTTTAGATCACAGGAAAAAACTGTAGTATCAAAAAGATTGTTCTTTAGCCAGGGAAAGTTTTCCTTCATGTATTTCAGAATATCCATAGGCATATTAGAGATTATCCCTAATTTATAACCATGATTTTTTAAGTCCTTAGCTAAATCCAGTACTTCTTGGTTGATGGCAATCCAACTTTTTGCATCATGTTCTATTAATTTAATGATCATTTCGCGATCATAATTTACATGACAAGCAGAAAGTACCTTTCCCCAATACTCCTCTCCTGAAATACCCGAATCATATTCTAACCTGTATTTATAATAATTAGTTGTAAAAATATCTTCCTTAATGCCGATCAAATCTAACATGGCATCAATTTCTTGTTTGACCTGAGATAAGCTAATAACACACCCATAATCAAAGATTACTGCTCTAATTTCCAACTACACCTCTCCTTGTTCTACCAATTTTTTTGTCTAAGGAAATTGCATAATTACCTATCTCACATTTCGTATTCTTTAAGCATAGGTTACGCAAAATTGGATATAGAAATAAATTCTATTTATCCACTTAAACTTTCTCCCTTTTTTTTGCTTATCCTTCTTCGGATTACGTAACTACTTCCTTTATTTACCCAATTGCTCCTTGGTTTCTAAACAAAAACAAGCCGCCCAATTAAAAGCGGTTTGTTTTTGTTATACTTAAGGTTCTTTGTATTGCCTCCCCAAACTGCCATTCTTCTCTACAAAAACTTTATTAATTGAAGGGATTCCATAATTTGCCAATCTCACATATTGTACCCTTTAGCAAAAAAGCAATGCTCAGACATCCATTCAACCAATTTGGTAGTGTTGTATATTAAATAATAAATGCAATCCTTTAAATTCAGTACTTATTTTATTACCCCCTTTATAAAATATTACATCATCTGAGTTTATTTTGGTTTTTAAAAAGTAATCTAATCAATATCAATCATTTTTTTATTCATTTATGAAGGATTTTGCTCATTTGTGTTGTATTGTAAGTGTGAGGTTAAGATTATGTATCTATTTGAAGGGAGGCGCACACAGTTGTTTCCAGAAGAAAGGCGGCAAAAATTATTTGAAGTACTAAAGCAACATTCTAGCATGTCCGTTACTGAATTAGCAAAACTCCTCAACGTCAGCGAAGCAACAATTCGAAGGGATCTTAATGAGCTTCAGGAATTAGGAATGATCGAACGAACACATGGTGGTGCTCTTTTATCTACTTTTAGTAAGTTTGAACCAGCATATGTGGATAAAACAGATAAGTTTTTGGAGCAAAAACAAAAAATTGGTGCTGTAGCAGCTAGTCTTATTGAAAATGGGGAAACAATTATTCTTGATTCAGGCACAACTACTCTGCAAGTACTTAAACATTTAAAAGGTAAACAAAATATCACTGTAATTACGAATGCTGTTAATTTTGCCCAAGAAATAGATATTAATAATGATATCGAAATGGTGATCATTGGCGGGAATGTCAAATTTAATACCCAGGCCCTGGTCGGACCTTTGGTCCAAGAAAACTTAAAAAATTTTCATGCAGACAAAGTCTTTATTGCTGCCAATGGATTTACCTTAGAAAAAGGATTTACCACCCCTGATATCACCGAAGCCTTTACCAAACGGGCAATGGTTCAAGGAGCATCAAAAGCAATAGCTGTCTTAGATCATAGCAAATTTGGCAAAACAAGTTTAACTACAATTGTTCCTCCATCGGATGTAAATATTTTAATAACAGATTCAGGAATCAATCAACAGATGAAAAAAGAAATAGAAAACCTTGGAATACAAGTAATTATTGCCGAGTAAAAGATCAATTTATTGAAGGAGGGTCAAAATGGATAGCCGGTTGGTCACAACCATTACCCCTAATCCCGCTATTGATAAGACTTACTGGATCCCGGGGTTTACTAAAGGCATAAACAACCGAGTGAACCGGTTAAGAATTGATCCCGGCGGTAAAGCAATTAATATTGCTAGGATTCTCGGGGGATTTGGTATTAGAGTAAAAGCTTTGGGTTTTTTTGGTGGCAACAGCGGCAAAGAGCTACTAAAGATGCTTGAAAGTGATAATTTAATAATTGAACCCATCTTTGTACAAGGTGAAACTAGAACAAATATTAAAATTATTGACTGGAAATTAGAAGATGAAACCGAAATAAACGAACCCGGACCCTTTGTAACAGAAAAAGAAAAAAATTTTATGCGACAAAAAATTGACCATTATGCGCAAAAAAGTGAATTTCTGGTGTTTGCTGGTAGTCTTCCTGAAGGATGTCAAGCCGAGTACTACGGAGAATTAATTCTTCTTGCTAAAAAATACGGTTGCCGAAGTATCCTTGATACTTCTGAAGCCGCTTTAAAAGAAAGCTTACGTTTTTCACCCTATATGATTAAACCTAATCATCACGAGCTTTCAGAGATTTGGGGCCGCGAGATCTCTACAGAAACAACAGCGGCTATAGTAGCAGAAGAATTTCGACAAGCATATAAAATTGAAGTAATTGTTGTCTCTTTGGGCGGAAAAGGTGCTGTCCTCGCCTGTAAGGAGGGAACTTTCCATGCCATACCGCCAGAAATAAAACCCAAAAATACAGTAGGGGCAGGTGATAGTCTGGTAGCAGGAATCATTTACGGACTTATGTCCGGATATCCACTGGCCGAGTCTTTACGTTTTGGTGTTGCCTTGGGGACTTTAACAGTTACTGAACTGGGAACTTCTGTACTAAGTCCTGATGTAAAAAAAGTCTCAAACTTCATGAAATCAGTTGTTATTAGACGTCTCGATTAATAATTACAAGAATTGCAAATTTAAAAATTTGATCACAACTTAAATTTTACTTTTGGAGGGGCTAATGAAAATTACCGATATTTTTTATCCAAGCCTGATTAAATTGAATTTGAATGCTTCTTCTAAAGAGGAGGCCATCAATGAATTGGCTGATTTAATTGATGAAAACGGATTTCTTTTTGACAAAGTCCTTTACCTTAAAGAAGTTTTTAAAAGAGAAGCTTTGGGAAGTACCGGAGTTGGAATGGGGGTAGCCATTCCCCACGGAAAATCTAAGTTTGTGAAAGAAGCTTGTGTTGCTTTTGGAAAATCACTAAAAGGCATTAATTTTAATTCAGCTGATGGTTCTCTTGCCCATCTTATCTTTTTAATTGCTGTTCCAGAAGATACCGATAACCAGCATTTAAAAATTCTTGCTACTCTCTCACGGATGTTAATTCATCAGGAATTTAGAGAAGATCTTTTACAGACTAATTCATTAGAAGAAGTAATGCAAGTGATCAATTCACAAACATAACATTTCCGAAAGGAGGTGACCCGGATGAAATTTGTTGGTGTAACAGCCTGCCCGACAGGAATCGCCCATACATATATGGCAGCAGAGGCTTTAGAAGAAGCTGCTAAAGAACTTGGTTACGAAATAAAAGTGGAAACTCAAGGTTCCATGGGAATAGAAAACGAACTGACTATTGAAGAGATCGCCTCCGCAGATGCTATTATTTTGGCAGTAGACATGTCAATTTCTGGTGCAGATAGGTTTTCCGGAAAACCGGTTCTCAAACTAGGAGTTTCCGAAGCAATTAAAAATCCTTCGGCAATAATCGCTCAGGCAGTAAGACTAGTAGAAAAGGGGGAGGATATTCCAGAGGATAATCTTTCGGGAGAAGAAACTCAAAATGAAGAGAAGAATGAGGAAAAAAGAAAGGGGTTATTTGGATGGCTAAAACAAAAGTAAATTTGAGGACTAGCTTAATGACTGGTGTTTCCTACATGATACCTTTTGTTACCGCTGGTGGTATTTTAATTGCCTTATCTTTTGCCATCGGAGGTTACGAGGGATTTACGGAAACCGGATCACTCGCTCAGTATCTACATACAATTGGTGGTACTGCCTTTGGTCTAATGGTACCGGTTCTGGCAGGATTTATCGCTTTTGCTATCGCCGACCGTCCGGGAATCGCTCCGGGAATGATCGCCGGAATGCTTGCTTCTACAATTGGTGCTGGCTTTTTAGGCGGAATAATCGGCGGATTACTTGCCGGTTATATTGCACTCTGGATTAAAAACTGGCCAGTTCCTAAGTCTCTTGCCAAACTTATGCCAGTATTGATTATACCTCTTCTCAGCTCAGCAATTGTCGGATTATTAATGTTGATATTAATTGGAACACCTATTAAATCTTTAATGGATGGTTTGTCTGATTGGTTACGCGGGCTCAGTACAGGCAGTTATGTTTTTCTTGGAATTGTTCTAGGATTAATGATGGCCTTTGATATGGGAGGGCCTGTTAATAAGGTAGCTTATACTTTTGGATTGGCAATGATTTCAGAAAACATCTTAGAGCCACACGCTGCAATCATGGCAGCAGGAATGACGCCACCCCTTGGTTTGGCTTTAGCTACACTGCTTGCTCCGCACAAATATTCTAAACGGGAAATCGAAGCAGGTAAAGCCGCCTGGATCATGGGAGCTTCCTTTATTACCGAAGGAGCAATTCCATTTGCCGCTGCTGATCCCTTACGTGTTATTCCTTCCATTATGATTGGGTCTGCCACAGCGGGAGCCTTATCCATGCTCTTTAAATGTACTCTTCGAGCCCCCCATGGTGGTATTTTTGTCATCCCAATGATAGGTAATTTTGTGTTGTATTTGCTTGCTTTGGCTGCTGGTACTGTAGTTACTGCATTACTTGTAAACTCCTTAAAACAAACTGTTGCCGAAAGCAAAGATACAGTTGAAGGCAGCAAAGGCGTAGCCTTATAATCACCATCGAACAAATTATCAATTTAATAGCGGGCAGGAAACCTGCCCGCTCCTTTTGAGGTGTTTTATAGATGTATAAGAAAACTGTAACCATTAGTAATAAATCAGGCCTTCATGCACGCCCAGCATCTCTATTTGTCGAGCATGCCAAAAACTTTTCCAGTGAAGTCTTTGTAGCTAAACCCGGTAGCATACAAGTTAATGCCAAAAGTATTTTAGGGATCCTTTCTTTGGGTGTCAATAAAGGAAGCACTATTGAAATTTCTGCTCAAGGTCCTGATGCCGAAGAAGCCGTTAATGAATTAGTAAAATTTATAGAAACCTTTAACGCAGATTCATAATCCTAAAAATTACATACATATTATCAAAAAACTATTTAAAACCTTACATCCGATCACATTGAATAACCGCCAACCTCGGCGGCCTTTTTTTGATAATATTTTTTTATTCATTTTACATGCCCTATTATCATATTAATTACCGAAATTAACAAACTAGTGGTAAAAGCAGGCCAGAATCCATCAATAGTCAACCCTGGGGTTAGTTTATCGACCAAAATTACCATCCAAGTATTTATAATAAGAGTAAAAAGGCCAAAAGTTAATAAATTAATTGGAAAGGTCAATAAAAGCAGCAACGGTCGGATCAGGAGATTGACAACTCCTAAAACAACACCAGCCCATAAAGCCGCCTCTATTCCTACCAGACTTACTGGAGTTAAAATTTTGGAGGCAAGATAAAACACTAACATATTAAGGAATATCCTTATTATTATCCTGGACAAAGAGTTCCCCCCTTAAATAAAACCAATACTAACCCAACTTTTACCCGTTTCTACCTCTACTAGAGACCATCTACCATATTGTCGTAATTCATTAAGAAAATCCTGGGCAATTCTGAACACTAGTCTTAAATCGCCAATTAGAAAAGTGTCTTTTCCCGTAAATTGGGAAATGCTATCACCACATTGAGGTTTAAAAAATAATTTATGATAAACTGATTGAGGTAGTAATTTTTCCCCAATCCAAAGTAAACTGGCAATAGCCTCGATAACCTGGACTAATAAGAAAAAAGGTACCGGAAAAGTCAATCTTAGCCGCTCCGCCCTGATCCGAATTAATAAAAAAGAGCTCCGATATTTAATCAACATAGACCTCAACCTTAATTAAACCTTCTTTATTGTCTTCAACTTCTACATCAACTAACTTGCCATCACTTAATCCCTGCTCAATCTGGTCTACCAGTTCTTCAAAATTAATCTGACTAAGATCTATTCCCTTATGCTCCATTTCCTGCCGGGCCTCTGCCGGAATAAAAGACATCCCCATTCCACATAACTTAGAAGCAACTTTAAGTAAACTTAACGGAACATTAACATTGGCTTTCATTCCTTTTTCCGAAGAAACTCGTACCCGTAAAAAGCGGTTGTTTAACCCTAAATTTCCATTTTGTATTGTAACCGAATTTTCCAAGGCTTTGAGTAATTCCATCCCCTCATCAGCAGTGATTTTCCCCTCCTGAATCATCTGAAGGATCCTTTTCTTCTCTTCGCTCATTTTTCTACCCCTTTCTTTTTGCCTCTTTCTTAAAGTACCACTTATTTAACAAGAAGTAATTCCTTAAACAAGGAAGTATAGTAAGACTTTAATCTTTCTTTAGACGCCGGGCCGCTTCTGTTGCCGAAATTTCCCCTTTTTCTAGTGCATCTAGAGTCTCCCTATACTTATTAGTTATCTCGTCAGACTCAACTCTAGTATCAACCGGATAACCTAAAGCTGCTATTACCGCATCAAGCCGGTTTCTAACTGTGGGATAGGAAATTCCTAATTCCTTTTCCACATCTTTAATATTACCGCGACATTTAATGAAGACTTCAATAAATTTCAGCTGTTCAGCGGGAAGACGACAGAATTTACATGTAGAAAACTCCCCTTCCAGTTTTGTGGAACAAAAATTACAAGTAAGTCTGCTAACTAAAAGTTCATCTCCACAAACTGGGCATTTACCTGGTGCTTTATATTTGATCTTTCCCACCCCTTTAATTATATGATTAAATCTAAAATTATTTTACTAAATTACTTTAATATTGTCAATATTTATCTTTAATATTTTTAAGGTACGTATAAATAAATTTAACTTTTTACTTTAATATGCTAAATATAATTAATAAACCATCCTGTTTTTTGGGAAATATTCTTGTATTATCAAAACCCTTGTACTTAGAAGATGGGTAGGGCTTTTTGCGTTGTCATTGATTTTTTCTGTCCCTGCACAATATATTGATAGCCT
>DIPO01000059.1:1441-5782 GCA_002427045.1 Firmicutes bacterium UBA5486 | reverse complement strand
CTTTTAAAAAGGATACAACGTAAAAAGCTTGGGTAAAAAAGGGGTTGACATTCTTGAACTGACTGTATATATTGTTATATATACAGTATAGACAATATTAAGAGGTGATTTCTTGTATATTGTCATTTCAAATAGCGACCCTACGCCTTTATATGAACAAATTAAAAAACAAGTCATTAATGGAATTATTGAGGGTAAAATACGTTCAGGTTATCCTCTTCCATCGATTCGTGCTCTTGCTCGAGAATTAAAAGTAAGTGTCATTACCGTGAAAAAGGCTTACGAGGATCTGGAAAACGCAGGTTATATTATTACCAGAGCTGGTAAAGGTTCGTTTGTTGCCGAGGCTAGTATGGAGTTTGCTAGGGAAGAAAAACTAAAGATGGTAGAAGAGAAGTTGACTGAGGGGATTAAAATTTGTCGAGAGCTCAACATGAGTGACACGGAGATTAAAAAAGCGTTTCAAGTTATTCTAAAAGAGATGAGTTAGGAGGTTCGAGGATTGGAGCAGTATATATTAGAAGTAAACGGGTTAGTGAAGAGGTATAAAGATTTCTCTTTAGAAAAGGTGACTTTTAGTTTGCCAGAAGGTTATATTATGGGTTTTATTGGTCAAAACGGTGCTGGGAAAAGTACTACTATTAAAGCGATAATGAACCTAGTTCCTTTCGAGGCTGGAGATATAAAGATTTTTGGCTTGGATAATAAGGACCATACAGTTGAATTACGGAACAAAATAGGGTATGTGAGTGAAGAACAATATTTCTATGAAAAAATGTCTGTAGACTGGACAGGTAAGTTTATCGGTAGTTTTTATCCAAATTGGGATCAGCATTATTTTGAGAAATTGCTTAATCAATTTAAGGTGGAGAAAACCAAAAAGATAAAAGAACTTTCTAAAGGAATGAAAGTAAAACTCTCCATGGCCTTAGCTTTAGCGCATCATCCTAAACTTCTTATACTGGATGAACCTACTTCTGGTCTGGATCCAGTGATCAGAAACGAGCTATTAGAATTATTTCTAGATCTGATTCAGGATGAGAAGACTTCTATCCTTTTTTCATCCCATATCACTTCTGATATTGAAAAGGTCGCAGATTATATTACAATCATCAATGATGGTAAGGTAATTATCAGTGAAGATAAGCACGGAATCTTAGAAAATTGGGGAATTATTAAAGCGGAAAACTCATATTTTCATCAGGAAATAGCTAATAAACTTGCAGGTTTAAATAAGGGTGATTTTGGCTACAGTGGGGCCACACCGGACTTAGAGGCCTTTGAAGTTTTGTTTAGAAAAATCTTTCCCCAAGGTAAATATCTAGTAGAAAGAATAACCCTTGATGAACTTTTATTAAGAATTGTAAAGGACAGTGAGGAAAATGTGGCAATTATTAGTTAAGGACTTAATTATACAGAAAAATAATTTCCCCCAAAACATTATTGTCTTTGTTTTCATGGTAATTTTATTTAGCCTTAGTTCCAATACCATCGGTATTATGCTAGGAAGCGCCACCTTTATTTTTATCTACTCCTTTGCCATGCGTACCTTTTATGAAGATGATAAGAACAACACACTCAGACTATTAGTTTCTTTGCCTTTGAAGAAAAAAACAATTGTCTACGCCAGATATTTTGCGGTTTTAGTCGTTAGTTTGGTAATAACCCTTGTCTTTGCTCTAGCCGCTGTGGCAATGAAGAGCTATAATATATTATTGGCGCCTGAAGAAGCTCTAGCGTTTCTTTATTCTTTACCCTTTTATCTATCACTATATATGATATTATGCGCCGTCTTTTTGCCGATCAATTTTAAATTGGGGTATATAAAAGCCGCCTCCATTAACAGGTTTATTTTTATGGGCTTTTTTATTGCAATTCCGGTTATGTTAAATTTTCTCAAAAACTTAATCCCATTCCAGAGATTCCAAAATATTATTTCATCCTTGAAAAACATTCCGTATAGTCCATTTATAATCATTTTACCGATCCTCTCGTTAATCATCTATCTAGTTTCTATGGTTATTTCCGTTAGTTTCTTCCGCCGACGGCAAATATTTTAAGGAAACAACTTGGGAGTGACACCTAGTCTCCGTTTAAACGTTGTGCAGCTTTTGTTGGCGTAATCTCCCCTCTTTCCAGTACATTAAGAATTTCGCCATAGTATCCAACTTATACCTTTTACTTTAGCATTTATTTAACTTCTTTGTTCTTTATCTTCAACTATCACCCAATATAATTAAATATAGAGGGAAATGCATGAGATAAGAATTAATCGCATAATTTTTTAAATTAATTTAAAAAGATAATTATCCAATTTTTTAAACATAACTAGATCCTATCATTCAACACAAATAATGAGCTACGAGATGCATTACGCAATTCCCTCAAATAAATAAATAATATAAAATGGAGATCTGATTATGATAAAAAAACTCACTAAAGATCGTGACTTTTTCGGACCCATGCTCTCGATTGCACTTCCCACTGCTCTCCAAAACCTCATTGCTTCACTTTTAAATATGATCGATACAGTAATGATTGGAAAGCTAGGAGAAGTGGAAATTGCCGGCGTGGGCCTAGCAAATCAGGTCTTTTTTTTATTTAATTTTTTTCTTTTTGGTACATACACCGGAGCTAATATTTTCATTGCTCAGTTTTGGGGAGAAAAAGATACTAAAAACATCAGGCGGATTTTAGGGGTAGCATTATTTACCGGTATAGGTATAAGTCTCATCTTTTCTCTGGTATCAATAATCTTTCCCCAATTTGTATTAAGTATTTTCTCCTCCGATTCCCAAGTTATTATTGCTGGTGGACAATACTTACGAGTGGTAGCTATCAGCTACACCATAACCGCCATTACCTTTTGTTTTGCCTTTAGCCTAAGATGTACTGGCGATGTTATGTTACCAGTAATTATTAGTATTATTGCCTTGTTAGTTAATACAACCCTTAATTACTTACTAATATATGGCCACTACGGATTCCCCCGTCTAGCTGTACGAGGAGCAGCATTAGCTACTGTAATTGCCCGTACTGTAGAAATGGTTTTACTTCTTTTTATTATTTATCGGAAACAATTGGTTGCTGCAGCTAAGATATCAGAATTAACTGATTTTAATCTAAATTTTATCCGAAAATTTTTTCAAACCACGATCCCAGTAATTATTAATGAAACTCTTTGGGCCTTAGGTTTTACAATGTTTACTTTAATTTACGCCCGGATGGGTACCGATGTAATTGCTGGTATTAATATTTTTAAAACTATTGAAGGACTGGGTATGGTGCTTTTTTATGGTCTGGCTCAAGCCTGCGCAGTAACTGTAGGTAATAAGATCGGAGCTGGCGAAGAAGAGCAAGCCCGTTTATATGCCCGGCGCTATTCTATTATTAGTCCATTAATCGCAGTATTTATCGGAATAATAATTCTTATTACTGCAAATCCAATCCTCTCAATCTATAAGGTTTCTGAAGAGGTACTGGAAATCGCCCGTCTAACTCTGACTGCTTTTGCTTTCGTCTTACCCATTAGAGTCTTTAATCTAATTAATATTGTAGGTATTTTAAGAAGCGGCGGTGACACTAAATTTAGCCTGCTTTTGGATACAGGAGCCCTTTGGTTTATTGCTGTGCCGCTTTCCTTTGTCGCTGGTCTCGTCTGGCATCTCCCCCCACATATTGTTTACTTAGTCTCATCCATTGAGGGCATTGTCAAAGTTTTCATCGGAGTAGAACGATTAGTCTCCGGGAAATGGTTGAATAACCTTACTAAAAATATAAAAACCACGATGGAAACACAGCCGCGAACCTAAAGATTAAAGCTGACATATCTTTAAAATAGTTTGAGCAAAAAAGCTCCGGATTAACCGGAGCTTTTTTTAATCTGCCTTCCTAAGCGATTCCTAGTTTTAATAATTTCCCTAATATCAGTGATTACTGACCTTTTTATTCATAAGTAATAGACTTTTATGCTGAAATCTTGGTGCCTCCAGTCAAGCCTATGAATATTTTATATCAGGATTTATAAGTACTCAGTCCATAAGGAGGTGCCTACATGTCCGAAAACATTGAAAGAAAAGACGAAAAATTTGTAGAAAAAACCGAAGTCGCTGAAGTTAACCAACAACCTGCATGCCCGCCGGGAGGTATTCTTTATACGGTTAGACAGGGTGATACTCTATCGGGTATTGCTAGTCGGTTTGGAATTCCTTTAGATTGTCTACGCCGATTTAATCCGCAGATTACCGGCGATCTCATCTTCCCGGGCCAGGTTCTCTGTATCCCACCGGCTTCAGCTTGCGTACCAACACCAACATGCCCACCAGGAGGTATTCTCTATAC
>DIPO01000059.1:788-1177 GCA_002427045.1 Firmicutes bacterium UBA5486 | reverse complement strand
GTTAGACAGGGTGATACCGTGTTCAGTATTGCCAGCCGTTTTGGAATTACTGCAGATTGCTTACTCCGCTTTAACCCACAGATCACTGATACACTTATTATTCCGGGTCAGGTTCTCTGTATCCCACCGGCTTCAGCTTGCGTACCGACACCAACATGCCCACCAGGAGGGATTCTCTATACCGTCAGACAAGGTGATACTCTATCTGGTATTGCTAGTCGGTTTGGAATTCCTTTAGATTGCCTACGCCGATTTAATCCACAGATTACCGGTGATCTTATCTTCCCGGGCCAGGTTCTCTGTATCCCACCGGCTTCAGCTTGCGTACCAACACCAACATGTCCGCCGGGAGGTATTCTCTATACCGTTAGACAGGGTGATACCGTGTT
>DIPO01000059.1:0-591 GCA_002427045.1 Firmicutes bacterium UBA5486 | reverse complement strand
GGTCAGGTTCTCTGTATCCCACCAGCTTCAGCTTGCGTACCGACACCAGTACCCTGCCCGCCAGGTGGAATTCTATATACAATCCGAGCCGGTGACACGCTATTTAATATTGCTAACCGCTACGGAATTCCTTTAGACTGTCTAATCAGATTTAATCCACAGATTACCAACCCTAACCTCATCTTTCCTGGCCAAGTAATCTGTATCCCACCGGCCTCAGCATGCGTACCTACAACAGTACCCTGCCCGCCGGGAGGAATATTATATACGGTCCGAGCTGGAGACACACTGTTTAATATCGCTAACCGCTACGGAATTCCTTTAGACTGTCTAATCAGATTTAACCCACAGATTACCAACCCTAACCTCATCTTTCCTGGCCAAGTAATCTGTATCCCACCAGCCTCAGCATGCAGGTAAGTAGAGATCATAAAAAAGCCGCTTAAAAGCGGCTTTTTTTTATGATCTAAATTAGCTAGTTTAAATAAATTCACTAAATTCTTTTAATAACTTTTTCAAAGAATGTCCATAGAAGTTTTCTTTAAGAAATTACATAATATAATTATTTACACTAGCTTTGCAAAAAACATT
>DIPO01000023.1 GCA_002427045.1 Firmicutes bacterium UBA5486 | reverse complement strand
TTTATATTCTGTATGAAAGTGGTCCTTTGTATGAAATTTGTCGGATTCTTTGAGTGCGATGTGATTCGACTCGGTACTCGTTGCCCGTTGCTAGCCTCTCGTATGAATGTTGGCCTTTGATGCTTTTTATCTTCGGCTCTTTTCAAACCGAGTGACGAGAGACGAGTATCGAGCCACGAGATGCATCTCTGCTCTATCCTCCCTGCACATTTTGTTTTGATACCGTAAGGCCAAACTATTATTCAGCTTCAAAGGCAAGCTTTTAAGCCAAGTGAAGGAAGGATTATCTCGTAGGTTTTACCCAGGAGTAAAGAAGTTTATGGGAAACCTGAGGCGAAAAATGGATGTCTTACCACCTTAATTAAAGGGAAACTTCATTTTATGCAGTATTATTATCTTGAGAAGAGTGTTATTGGGAATTAAACGGGTAGTAGGGTTTGATTTAAGGAGATGCAGAATGCGTATTTTTATGCCTTTAATGGTGAAACTCTCTTTTTTATTTACCGGGACTCTGATTTTTGGTAGAAAATCTAAGAGCTCCTTAAAATTAGCTTTTTTAATTTATTTTGGAGGGGCTTTTGCTATGGTATTGCTTAACCCAGTTTTTGGGGTTTTTATGGATGTTAATTTATTTAAAAGTTTAAATTTTATATTTTTAAATCTGATTGGACTGCTATTTCTTAACTTTATTTATGTGCTTTTTGATAAAAAGAAAAACTTGTCTTATTATTGTTTTGTGTGCATTCCCTTTTTGTTATTAACGTTTCATTTTCATAATTATTTACCGTACTTAAATCCAGGGGAGACCACCAGAAATTTTTTTGCTCTTAATTTTACTTTGACGACTTTTCCTAGCCTTTTAGGTCTTCATATACTCTTTAATAAAACCAGAAAGATTAATGATAAAAACTTAAAAAAGCAAATAATAGGTACAGTGGTTGGATTTTTTTTAATATTAATAATTGCCCTTTTGAGTAATCTGCTTTTCAGTAATAAAACAGAAAATTTGGTTTCTAATTCGATTGTAGGTGTTGCATTTTCTACAATAATATTTTTGGTTGCAGGTAAACTCTATTTGGTAACTGAAGAGATTACTAAAAAGCATTCTTCTAATCATAGTAGTCATAGTAGCGTTGCCGAGTTTTTGAAACCTGCAGATGGGATAAAGAGTAATACAATTAGTATTACAAATGAGAAGGAAAAGGAGATTCGTTTATTATTAGCATTAAACAGGATTTATTCATTTTTATTAACCTTTTCAAATGATGATTTAGTAATTACTGAGATTCTTAAAGTTTTGCAGGAAGTTACAGCCGCTAAAAGGATTAAAATTTATGGGCCTATTTTTCGAGAAACGGGTAATTATGAGGATATTAGGTGCTTTGAATGGAATGATGAGCAGAATGTTAATCCTAAATTTCTAAGTAATTGGTGGGAGAACAGAAGATTTTCAAAAGTATGGAAACAGTGGTATTCTTCTTTAACTATGGGAAAGGTGATCTTAGGGAGGAAAGATAAAACTTTAGGAATTCGATTTGGAGAATATGATACTGAAAAATTTGGTTCTATATTAATAGTTCCAATTAAGTGTGAAGAAACATTATTAGGTTTCATGAGTTTTACTGCTAATTCACAGGGTAAATTTTGGCCAGAAGAGATGAAACAGATGTTACTTCTCGTTGCTTCGTTGATTGGTAGACTTTTAATAGATAAGCGGTTTAAAGAGTCTTTATGGGAAAAAAGGGAACGATATAGGGCAATATTGGAAAACATATTTGATCTTACCTGTGAAATTTCGGAAGAAGGAAATTTATTGTATATTAGTCCTAATATTAGTAAGGTTACTGGTTTTCTTGATACCGAGCTGATTGATAAATCTTATTTTGCTCTTATATACGAAGAGGATCGTCCTCAAGTACTTGTCAATTTTGAGAAAACGATAAAACAAAGGCATGTAATGGAGATAATTTACCGGATTAAACGTAAAGATGGGGAACTTTGCTGGTTAAAGAGTATGGGGAAATTATATAAAACGCCTACTAGCGACCAACGTTGGATTCTAGTTAGTTCTCTGATAACGGATCCGGTAAATCTGGAAGAAAAAATAGTGGAAGTAAATAAAAAAGAGATTATTAGTATTTTGTCGGAGAGTATAGCAAACAAGTTTAAAGATGTTTTAGGGATAATTTTTAAAGAGATTAGAGAAGTCCGAATGCTGTTTTCTTCTGAATCTAGGGTCTTTATTAAGCTATTAAAAGCTGAAAAAGCTCTAGAAAGAGCAGAAGAACTAACGCAGCAATTAATGACATTAGCAAACAGAAGCAAACCAGAAACTGAAGCCCTATTTATGGATCAATTAATAATTGATTTACTTAATCCACTTTTATGTGGGACTAAGATTAGCTTTCAACTTGAGAACCAAAAAGAATTATGGCCTATAGAAGCTGATAATGAGCAGATTAAACAGGTGTTTAGTAATATAATTATCAATGCAGTTCAAGCTATGTCAGAGGGGGGACAAATCAAGATTGTAATTAACAATCAGATAATTGATGAAGAGATGAACATACCTTTAGCTAGCGGTAAGTATGTAAAGGTTCAAATTGTTGATTCTGGTGTAGGAATTAATTCAGAAGATTTAAGAAGGATATTTGAGCCTTGTTTTACTACTAAACTAAGCGGGACAGGATTAGGGCTTACCATCTCCTATTCTATTGTTAAAAAATACGGTGGGCACATTCAGGTGTTTTCTAGGATAGGAAAGGGTACTGAATTTACTATCTTTTTACCAGCAAAAACTGAAGAGAGCAGGGGAGAATATGCGTTTAAAACTAGTTGCTTGTGAGGCATTTACCAGAGAAGCCTGTTATTGTATTGTTGATTCTCCTCATGTGGTTGATCCTGAGTTTACAAAGATTGCATCCCATAACAATAGTGACGAGTTAAGGAGAATACTACAGAATAAAATTGATGAAGCAGGAAGTATTAGTGGTAAGTATGATGCTCTTCTTTTACTTTATGGTTTATGCGGGAATGCTACGGTAGGCCTATTTTCACATAATCTTAAATTAATAATCCCAAGGGTTCATGATTGTTGTAGTTTACTTTTGGGTTCAGGGCGACGCTTTAAAGAGTGTTTTGGAGATAATCTAAGTCAACCTTTTTGGTCTGTAGGGCATTGGGAACGAAGTAAAGATTGTCAATCGGGAAAACTTTTTGACCCGTGGTTTACTAAAACCTTTGAAGAGTATAAAGAGTTATATGGGGAAGATAATGCCAGATATTTACGGGAAATGGCAAAGCTTGCTAACTTAGACGAGAAAGTTGTCTATATTGAGATTCCTGAGACAAGAATACCGGGTTGGGCTGAAAAATTAAGTTTAAAAGCTAAAGAAGAGAAGAAACAAGTTTCTAAAATTGAAGGTGATATTAGGTTGATTCGAGGCCTTATACATGGTGCTTGGGATGAAAAAAATTATTTGATTGTAAAGCCTAACCAAAAAACAGTGGGGATCTATGATTGGGATAAAGTGATTGAAGCAGAGGATGTTAGGTGAATTTATGCTATTTACTTTTAGATTTAACCCTATTAAAAAAAATAGTTTGATGTCGATATTTAATATAAAGGGGGAATAACACTGATGAAAAAGTCGATGAAAATTCTGCTGATAACAGTGATATTTATCTTTTGTTTTGCTATTCCCGGTTTGGCTGAGAATAAAGCTGGAGTATTTGGCTTTTACGGTTCAGTCCCTAATGAATTTTGTCTAACAGCTACCAATAAGCTTTCTTCAATTTTGCTGGATTTAGGCTGTTTTGAGTTAGTTGAAAGAGGAGAGATTGAACGGCTTTTACAGAGACAGCATTTGCAAGATACTGGATTAATTGATGAAGCGGTACAGGTAGGTAAAATATTATCTATTCAACTAGGGTTTATAGGGAGTATTGATCATCTTTTTTCATACTGGGATGGTAAAGCTCAGCGTTATAGGGCAGAAGCTGGTATTACTCTTAAAGTAATTAATATCGAAACTGAACAGGTTTTACATATTATCGTTGGGACAGGTTATAGTTCAAGTGAGAATAAAGAAAAATCCTTATACCAAGCTCTTGAAGCCTGTTTTTCCGGGGAGTTTGTTCTTAAGTTAAAGGATATATTTTCTTTGAATGGAATTATTATTAAAGTAGATGGAGATAACCTATATTTCTTTAATGGAAAGGATCGTGGAGTTAAACAGGGCCAACGATTTAAAGTTTTTCGTGCAGAAGTTGAAAATTTTGAGGAAATGAAGATTACTACTGCTTTTAAAGAAGAAATAGCACAAGTTGAAGTTACAGAAGTAACTGAAGGCATGTCAAAAGCAAAAATCTTATGGAATTCCCAACCTGTTTTACTGGGAGATACTGTCGAGGAGATAGTTTCCCCCGATAAGAAGCTGGTGAACTTAGGCGTTGCGGTAACAAATAAGTATGTTCTGGAAAAAAGTGAAAAAAATGGGAAAGTAAAATTCCCTCTACACCTTACTGGTAGGTATGGTAAAGAACTTCCATTTAAAAACTATAATTATTTTGATTTGAGTTTATTTAAAGGTTCCAATGTTACTATTTTGGGTTTTGGGGTGGAGAGAGGTTTAGAGTATCCTTTTATTAAAGGCCTTTTATATGGTACTTGTTTTGGTGGAGGCGGGATCTCCTTGGGCTTTCAGGAGATTACTTCGGGAACAGCTTCTTGTTTAGGATATTATATAAAAATAGGATGTGGAGGAAAATATTACGTAAAATATGATTCTGGCCCGAGGATTAACCTTAATATATTTGCGGAATATGGACCCCAAATCGGTTCTAAATGGAAGACTAGTGATGGAACGATAACTTCTGCGCCAGTCCAGAAGTTGGATTTAACAGGTTTTGGACTTGAATTAGGAGTAAGTTTCCCATTCTAAGTAGTCGCCCACCCCGGCTTGCTGGGGCAAGCGAAAGGATGAAAATGCACTTTCATTTGTAGCTTACAAAGGCTGTCATTCATACGAGCGATGAGTAATCTCACTTTTCGCCTACCTTAAAACTTCAAGGGAAACCGTGAAAGCCTGCGTTAGCGTTTTCCTTGATATAGATAAAAGGCGAGAAGGTGAGAGAGATTCCAGGCTGTAGTTGATTGGTAAAGGAGGGATGGAAATTGAGAAGAAAATCTTCTTATTTCTGTCTAGTTATTGCCTTTATTCTTTTCTGCTTAGTAGTTAAGGCTGAGGATACGGTCGAAATTCAAGTGCTGGGGGAAGCATTGATTATTGATCATAATCTACCGGCAGCCAAGGAATTGGCGATTAGCGATGGATTGAATAAAGCAGTTGAACAAGTTGTTGGCACCCTGGTTTATAGCGAGACTAATGTGGAAAATTATCAGTTAATTAAGGATTCCATACGCCTCAAATCAGCCGGTTATGTTACCGGATACGAAGTGCTTAATACTTGGACTGAATTGGGGGTTTTAAAGGCCTTACTTGTTGTAACAGTTAAGAAGGGGTCAATAATTGAAGATCTAGATGAATTACAATTAATCCTAAAACGTGCCGGTAACCCACGAATAATGGTTTTCTTTTCAGAAAGCAAATTTCAGAAAAATAATATTCCGGTCCGGACTTTAGAAAAGGAGATTATTAATGGTCTAGTACAAGCTGGTTACCAAGTGGTTGAAGGCCCGATAACAAGTAACAGGGAGGAGTTTGCGCGGCTGAAGAATAATGGGAAGCAAAAATCTTTCCAATCTTTAATGCCGGAATATGGAGCGGATATTTTAATTTTCGGCGAAGCTGCCAGTGAAGTAATAGGAAGGTATCAAGGCTTAGTTTCCTGCCGGGCATGGGTTGAGATGAGAACTATAAAAGCTAGTACCGGTGAGATCTTACTTGTTCAAGAAGTCTCAGAATCAGGGGTAGATCTTACAGAATATGCAGCAGCGGAAAAAGCCATAAAAAAGGCCGGGGAAAATATTGTTACTTATTTTATGGAGGAAATTCCTAAGAAACTTATTATTCCAAATAATATTGAGGTAATTATTAACAATATTTTTTATTCTGAGTTAGTTCTGATTGAAAGAAAGTTAAAGGAAATGTCACTTGTTACTCAAGTCAATTTACGGGAATTTGCAAGCAATAAAGCCAGATTTACTGTGGAAACTACTCTTCTTGCTTCGCAATTAGCTGAACAGTTATCCGGGTGGAAGGATCTTTCCTTGGATATTAATGAAGTTTTACATAGTAGGATTGAACTATCCCTGTTTAAACAAGATTGGTAAAAGCGTGAGAGGAGAAAGAGGGGGTAACTTTGATGAGTAAAGGCATAAAACTAATATTTATTGTAATTTTAGCGTTTTTGGTAATACCAGTAGCTGCAAATTATAATATGGTTGAAACCATCGGGAATGGTGAAATTGACTGGGAAACCGGCATAATCAGGGTTGTAGGGTATGGTGTACCACCTCGGGGGGTGTATGGTGCCCAGGCTAAATTAATGGCACGTGGTGCGGCCAAAGCCGATGCTTATCGGAATGCAGTTGAAGTGCTTAAAGGGGTAAGAGTAAATAGTCAAAGTTATGTTCAAAACTATGTGATACAAAGTGATGAGATACGGACAAGTGTAGATGGTTTTGTTCAGGGGGCACATATTGTGGGAGTAAATCAACAAGCCGATGGGATGGTTGAGGTAATATTGGAATTACCTTTGGGTGGACAAGCAGGACTTACAGCAATACTAAGCCGTTCAACAAAGCCAACCGACTATGAGAACCACGAAATTCCAGAATGGGTTGCGCCCTCTATTTTGGAGCAAACATCCTATACAGGTGTTATTATAGATGGGCGTAATCTAGGGCTGAAACCGGCACTTTATCCCCAAATTTTTGATGCGAACGGATATTTACTTTATAGTCAGTTAATGGTTGATATGGAAAGGCCCGGGTTTACAACTATGGTAGCTTATTCACGTTCGATGGAGATGGCAAAGAAAATACCCCGGGTAGGAAAGAATCCTTTGATTATTCCGGCAGTAAGTACCGTGCAAGCTACAGATGCAGGTGCTACGGATCTGGTATTAGATTCAGAAGCATCTAAAGCTTTTCAAGGGGTTGGAAGAGAAATAATTAAAAATGCAGCGGTGGTTTTTATAATTGATTAAACAAAGGAGGGAAAATCCATCATGAAATGCGATCTAAAGATAATATCTGTTTTTCTTATTATCTTAATTGCTTTTAGTTCAATACCTGTTGCAGCGGGTAGTGGAGCTGATGATAGCAGTAAAACTTATATTAAGATTGGAATCGGAGTGACTTTAGTAATTGGAGCAGTGGCAGCGATTCGTGCAGTAGTTAAAAACAATAAAGCTGGGAGGCTTTATCATCAAGGAACGGCTCATGGTGCAGAGGGGCATTGGGACTTAGCTGTCCAATCCTATATGGAAGCAATGGAAATTAACCCCAAATATAAAGATGTGGCTGGGAAACTAGAGCATGCTAAAAGAGAAGCTGTAAAGATGTTTATTTGCTTGGGAGATGAAGCCCGGGCAGCAGAAAAATACGAAGTAGCAGAGGAATATTATCAACAGGCATTAAAGTATGTTCCGGATTCGACATTGGCTCAGTCTAAGCTTAATGACCTATCTGAAGATTTAATGGTAGTATATTACCGGCGCGGTTTGAGTTATGAGAATATGAACCGGTGGTCCGAAGCATATGGAGAATACAAAAATGCTTTTTCATTAAATCCTGATTATCTAGATATTTCCGAGCGTTATCAGGTGGCCAGAGCTCGGCTGGAAGGTAATTTACCATTAAGGGCAATTTTGTTTTTTATTAATAACACTTCGGTTCAAGGAATAGAAAATTTATTAGTTAGAGAACTACAGACAAAGATGGTGGCTGGAGCTTCTGGAAAGTATGTAATGCTTGATCACGTAAAGGTTCAAGGTATTATTAAAGAACAAGCTGCAGCTTTAAGCAGTAGTTATAATGAATCTTTAGCAATAGATATTGGCCGTCTGTTAGGAGCGGATGAAGTTATTATTGGAGAACTTAAGTCGGTGGAAGTAAAGAGTAGGGTAAAAATGGAGGTTTCAGCAAAGATACTTACAGTTTCAAAGGGTGAGATCGGTAAAGAAGTTAAACCCTTCTCTTATACCTTTCCAAAGGGAGTAACATTGTCCAATTTGTTGCCAGAAATACCGGGGCTTGCAGAAGAACTTGCCAAAAGGCTTAATAAATAAAACCTACATTTAGTAGGGGGTACATAAATGAAAAAAGTATATCAATTTACTTTAATATTTTTTATAGTATTGTTTTTAACCGGAATAACAACTTCGTTATGCTTTGCTTCTAGTGAACTTGATACCAAGCTTGATGATCTTGTCACTCGAATTACATCAGCTATGGATGAAAATGCTAAGAAAAACCTGGAATCCGGGAAAATAAGAGTAGCGGTAATGGATTTTCAGGACCTAGAAGGAAAAGTAACGGGTCTAGGGCGGTTTATAGCTGAGGAGTTAACTACTAGGTTATTTGAGACTAAACAATTTGAGGTAATTGAGCGGCAATTATTAGATAAGGTTTTACAAGAACTGAAACTTGGTGCTTCTGGTTTTGTTGATGCGGATTCTGCTCAGGAACTAGGGAAAATACTAGGAGTTTCTGCAATTATTTCAGGAACAATAACGGATCTAAGTGACAATGTAAAGGTTAATGCGCGGTTGATTGCTACTAATACAGGGGCAATTTTTTCTGCTGCTGCAGTTCAATTTGGCAAAAATGAAGCAGTGGGTAATCTTTTGAATAAAGTCATCTCTATTCCAGAAGGGCCGACGGGTTTTATTTCTGAACCCGGACAATTATCTGATTCTAGTTTAAAGGAAACTGAGCTTGTCTCTCCAGAAGGAGAGGGCCAAGCAAATTACAATGAGCAAAAAGACATAGATATAACTGAAATGAAAGATGACGCTTTTAATTGGAGAAGGGAGAATTTGCTTGAACAAGAAAATCACTATAAAAATTTAATAGAGATTTCCTTGAGCAAAAAGGATTACATTGGAACTTTTACGCTTTGCCAGGAAGCTATTTCTCTACTTCCTCAGTTTGCTTTTGCTTACGCGGCATTAGGGTATTCTTATTTAAATATACAGCCTCCAGATCTGGAAAGTGCTATTGCTGCTTTAGAGCAGGCAATTAGTTTGGAAGAGTATCCTTTGGGAGATGGTTATACTTATTATCTGTTAGGAAGATTGTATAAGGGAAAAGGAGATTTAGCAAAGGCAAGAAGTACTTTAGAAAAAGGGATTAAGCGTTTTAAAATTATTAATAATGAGGCTCGAGGGAATAATTGGTATAAAGATGCGACCCGAATCTGTGCCGGATTATATGAAGAAGAGATTCGTAGTTTATTACAAAGGGAGGATTATGAGCAAACCCTTTTCTTAAGTAAGCAAGCAATCTCTAGTGTGGATGCGCCTTTTGCCTATGTTAGTATGGGTTATTCGCTTTTAAAGCTGAACCTTGCAAATGCCGGTGAGGCTGTAAATCTCTTGTCGCAAGGGACTAAATTGGAAGAATACCCAGCCTGGGATGGTTGGGCTTATTATGTTTTAGGTTGGGCCTATTTGGAGCAAGGGGCGATAGAAGAAGCAAAACAGGCATTAGAAAAAGGAGTAATCCGCTGTAAAAACATTTATCTTTCGGTCAAACCTAATTGGTATGAAGATTCTATCCGGTGGTTAGAGGGAATATATACTAAGAAGATCCAGGTTTACCTGGAAAAAGAGGAATATTCTCAATTAATAACAGTTTCGGAAGCAGCAGTTGAGATTCTTGATGATTTTGCCTATGGATATGTAGTTTTAAGTTTTAGTTATATGAAAACAGGTGTAGAGAGGCCAAACCGGGTGATATCGCTTTTACGCCGAGCTTTAAGTTTAAAAGAGTATCCGGCGGAAAATGGTTGGGCTCACTATATTTTAGGTTGGGCCTATCAGAAGAATGCTGATTATTATTCAGCCAAGGATTCCTTGAGCAAAGCAGTACATAGGGTGGAAGAATTGGGGTTGAAACCAGAGGAGATTGATTGGTTTAAGCCCTGTATTGGACTGCTGGAGGAGAGTTACCGGAGAATTTTTTCCAGACTTCTCTCGCATGGGGATTATCAAAAACTACTAATGCTTGCTAATGAATCGTTGCAGTTGATTCCAGAATTTGCTTATGCCTACGGAATTAAAGGTTATTGCCTGACAAAATTGACACCAGAGCAGAATAAAGAAGCAATAGAACTTTTAGAACATGCTGTTTCTTTAATAGAATACCCGGCGGGCGATGGCTGGACCTATTATGCCTTAGGTTTAGCTTACAAAGAAAAGGGAGATAAGAAGAAAGCTCTTGCCTGTGCGGAAAAAGCCATTCACCGGTGTGAACAGGTTAATCATCACCCGATCAAGGTTTACTGGTATAAACAGTGTACTGCTTTACTTAAACAACTGCGTACACTGTATATCAATGACTTCGGCATGTCGGTGACGGGTCATGAATTTCAGGCAGAACCATACATGGTAATTGAATGTGGTTCAGGAAAAGGAATACCTTTGGAATATTATACCGGATCCAGGTTTAGAATAGGGTATTCCGAGGATATTATCCTAGCCGGAATTGGTGGAGAGTTAGTCTGGGAAGAAAAAATATTCTCTGAAAATAACTTTATTGGTTGGTTTACTGCTGTAGGTGGCGGCCTTTATGGTAAGTATACTAGTTGGGATGAGAATTTGAAGTTAGGATGTTATTTTTCACTTGGCGGCGGGATCAGAATTTACTTGAATCCAGAAAAAGGGTGGAGGCTTACAATGGGAATGGAATACCGGAGTAAGCCGCAAGATTTTAATAAACTAAGCCTCCTTGCGACGATTGGTTTTCCGGTAGCAAAATAAAACTAGTAGATATTTGTAAGTTCAACACCAGAGTAGTAATGTTCCAAGATTTGACTGTAAGAGAATCCGTTTCGTCCCATGCCGGCGGCTCCATACTGATCCATGCCCACACCGTGGCCAAAGCCGCCACCAGTGAAGATAAAGAATTCAGGAAGCTGATCTTTACCCAGTTTTGGTTCAACTACAAAAAGATTACTTCGTAAACCACCCAGTTTGGAACGGATAGTATCGCCTTTAATAACATAATCTCCTTTAGTTCCTTTAATTAGTACTTGTTTAACCCGGCCACATTCTTCACGCCCTAGGGTAATTACCCCTGTAATCTGGCCAATTTGTGCAGCCATATTAAGACGGCTTTCTATTTCTGTTCTAGGAACTATTACCCGCCATCGGTATGCATTTGATCTGTTAGCGCAGTAAGCTGTGGGCCTTTCTGTCAGCCAATCGAATAGTCTTTCCGGAGAGAGAAGTTCCAAGCGCGCCGGGAGAAGCTTATCTGGTTTAGTCTGTAAATATGGTTGATTTACCCCCCAATTACTGGGTGGGACTGTAGAATAGCCTCCTGAATTGGAAGAGTAAAAAGCGGCAATTGGTTTGCCTTCAAAAGTTAGAATTTGGCCTCTGGTTGCATCTACTGCTTTTCGGACGGAGGCAGTTTCATTTTTTAATCCATTATAAGCTTGCGACGAAACACTGCTTAATAGATCGAAACCCCGATTTTGGTAGGTACCAAGATGGGAGAAGGCATAGGTTCGTGCTGCTACAGCTTGAGCCTGTAAGGCCGGTGCCGGCCAGGAGGAAGGCATCTCTGAAGGAACAACAGAATATAAGTATTCTTCGACAGTAAGTTGATTAACTATGGTTAAACCACCCGGCTTAGGAAGAAAATGAATTTTCCCCCGGTAGCAGCGATCTTCACTTCCGGCCCAGTAGTATCCGTGGCCGAACTCCAGGTTAAAAAGAAGGGTAGTGGCAGTATTTTCCTGATAAGAAAGAACTAAAGGGTTAGCAGAACTAAGGAGTAGCAAATCTTGCTCATTATAAACTTCAATATTTCCTTTGGAAGAGAAGACAAATTTGAGAATAGTTTGGGCTGGCCCTGAATTTACCTTTTTCCCGGAGTTAGTAGAGAGCAGATATTCAGCGCCGGTTTTTACATAAATTACACTTGTTTTTTCTGCTAATCCGATTTTAATTTCCGGAATACCCCATTGTTCAAATGGTTCGGCAGAAGGCACAATAGCAATTGCCCTGCTTGTTTTCTTCTTGGTTTCTTCTTCTTCTATAAGATAGGGATGATCAGTAACGAGTTCTTTTAGTGTTCTTTGAATATCTGTATTCCATGGGGATGAAGCCTCTATTTGTTTTAATCTTTTATATGCTCCTTTATAATCTTTAAGTTCTAGAAAAGTCCGGGCTAGATTATAACGTGCCGGAATCAGGTTGGGCTCTTCATTTAAGGAACGAGTCAGGTATGATTTTGCCTGCTGGAAATCCTTTTTTTCCAGATAAATTAATCCTAAAAAGTAGTTGGCTAGTGAGCTTCTTTTTATTTGCAAAGATCTTTCCAGTAAATTTTGTGCCTGTTCATAATCTTTTAGATCATACCAAGTAAGGCCTTTCCAGAGACAATCTTCGGCAGTCTCTTCCTGTTGCTTACTAAGGGAAATAATATTGGCCTGGCCACTTAGGTAAGCAGTTGTTAGATAGGCACTCTGATATGAAGGATTGGGATTATGCTCTAGAAGATAGCTAAGATGTTCTAAAGCTTCTTCTAGTTCTCCCGCTTCCCGCAGTAATCGTACGAGATTAATGCGGTTATTTTCGTTATTAGGTTCAGCTTTGACCAGATTTCTAAGAAGTTCCAAGCTTTGGTTAAAATCTCCTTGATAGTAAAGACTTATCGCTTTCAAAAACTGATCTTTAGTGTCGGTAGCCTTATTTTCTCCAGCAATTAGTACACAGGTTATAACGGAGAATAGCAACAGAAAAAGTAAAAAATGATTGAATTTGGAAGTAATATTTAATTTCATGGATGTAATCCTTTCTATGTTCAAGGAATGGCATAATTACCTTAATCGTGTATTTGACCACAATAATAGTGTTTTTCTTATATTCGAGGTAATTGTCTAAGTCAGACAATTACTAGTGGGAATATCAATATATTGTGGTCTAATCTTAAATAATTGAATTATGCAATTTCCTTATATTATAAGATTGTATAAACTATGAAAAATCTTGTTTTAAGCAAAAAAGCAATGTTTGTAAGTACCAAGATTATGAGTATTTAGATAATTAATAACCATTTAAAACATAATCATGCCCAACATGGTATAATTAATATTATTAGTAAATAAGCTGGATGTCAATCTTAAAGGGGATTCAATTATATAACAAATATTGTAAAGCCTGTAGTGGACAAGTATATTACTTCTAAGATCAGAATTATGACGACAAAGTTTTTTGTTTGTTGTTAACTTTTTAAAGCAGGGAAAACCGGAGGTTGAGAGGGGATTTTAAAACAAGTGTTTTTTAGAAGATTCTATATTATTATTTGAAGCGGAAAGGATAAAAAGCAAAACAGTACTAGGTTAAAAGGAGAGAATTATGTATAAAAAAATACGAAACCTTGATATTTTTAAATCTTATAAAACCCTTGAGGGAAATACTCGTATTTCGATTTTATTCCAGCCGATGTGGGGTATTCCTTATGCACTTTATAATTTTTATCTAAGTTTATATATGAAAAGTCAGGGAATTACAGATCAACAGATTGGTTATTTGATTGCCATCAATTTTATTTCTGGTGCGATTTTTGCGATGGCTAGCGGATTTATTACGGATTATTTAGGAAGAAAAAAAACTACTTTAATATTTGATCTTATTTCTTGGCCGATAGCTCTTTTAGTTTATATGGTTGCTAATAATTTCTGGATGTTTGTTTTAGCTTCGGTCGTTAATAGTATGGTTAGAATTGTATCAGTTTCCTTTACACTGATGTTGGTAGAAGATGCAAATGATGACCAGAGAAAGGTAGCCTTTACTGTACATAATGCTATAAGTATTTTATCTGGGTTATTTACTCCCTTAGCTGGTATTTTTGTAAAAAACTTAGGTATTATCCGTGCAGAACGTATTTTGTTAGGTTTTGCGGCAGTCAGTATGTCTACGATGATGATCTTAAGAAACCACTATTATACTGAAACTAAGACCGGAATGGAAATATTGAAAGAGCGGGGAGAAAAGAGATTAAGTACAGATTTCCGGTTTAAGATCTTTGATAGTACTATTGAGTATTTAAAGAGAAAGCCTTCGGTGTTTATTGTAATGAGTATGGCAGTTCTTTTTAATGTATATTTGCCGATAGGCACTTTGAATAGCTTTTATTTTGCGCCTTATCTTACTGAGGTATTAAAGCAAGATGAATCTCTGATTTCGTTTTTAGGGGGGATTAGCTCGATTGCTACGCTTGTAGCATTGGTTTTTTGGGTACCACGACTTAATAAAAAAGACTCCTTGTGGTCTTTATTTGCTGGTTTAGTACTACAATTAAGTTCATTAGTATTATTGATACTAATTCCTCCAGGTTCTTTTTTTGCGGTGGCTTTGGTTATAATACTATATGCATTAGGGTTTGGACTCTTTAGACCAAGTATTGATTCCTTGTTTGCAGAAGTAACTGCGGGAAAGGAACGGGCGGGCCTTTATGGTTTAAATAATACCCTAACTTCAATTTTAAGCGCCATGGCTGGTTTTTTCTCCGGTAAAATCTATAACAAATCGCCGGTTTCCATTTACATTCTTTCGATAGTAATTCTTCTTCTTTGTTTTGTAGGACTGATTAGTTATGCTTTATTAGAGAAGAAAACTTTGTTACCAGAGATGGATTTTCCTAAGCAGAAAAAGGATTCTATGTAGGATTCTCGAATATAATCACTATTAAATTTACTCTATATGGGCTTTTTGCGTTGTCA
>DIPO01000052.1:16278-16471 GCA_002427045.1 Firmicutes bacterium UBA5486 | reverse complement strand
TAACTGATTTTAGGGAATCATCACAGCCGGATTATCCTGGAGCTAAGATTCCTACTTGGCATGATGTCTTTAGCGAATTTCCGACGAAAAGATTAGGAATTGCCGGCTTTCATATGTTCCCGCAGGCGATATATGCCAATCTTAAAGCGGCGCTTGGTGATGGAGAGATTCTGGAAGCTGATGATTTAGTACG
>DIPO01000052.1:9248-16172 GCA_002427045.1 Firmicutes bacterium UBA5486 | reverse complement strand
CTGGAAGCTGATGATTTAGTACGCAAAGTTACTTTAATCAAAAGCCCGGCTGAGATCCAGTGTTTAAAAGAATCTGCCCGTATTTCCGAGCTTGGGTTTAAAGCAGTCTTAGACAAGATTAGACCGGGAATGACAGAGGTCCAAGTGGTTGCGATTGCTACCGCAGCAATGTTGGATGCGGGAGCGGAAGCGATAGGATATCCAATTTGGTGTTGTAGTGGGCCCAATTCGATTCAGGCGATTAGCCGTCCTACTCACCGGAAAATTCAAAAGGGTGAGATTGTTCATGTACAAATCGGGGCTAAAGTTGAAGGTTATAGCACAAGTGTTGCCCGCCCGGTTGTCCTAGGAGAATGTGCAGATGAGATTAGACAATTTATGCAAATGGGCTGTGATGCAGAAAACTTAACCATTGAGCTAATGCGTAGTGGAGTACGGGCTTCTGATGTTGCTAAGCAAGTCCATGGTTTCATCACTGAACGCGGGTATGGTGATACTATTCTTTATGGGCCAGCTCATGGTTGTGGACAAATGGAATGTGAATATCCGTTTGTAGAGACTAATTCTAAATTTGTATTGGAAGAAAACATGACCTTTCATGCTGATATGTTTTTAGCCAGCAAAAAAATGGGCTTCCGCTTTGAAGACTGTATTGTAGTTGGCAAGGAAGCAGCGGAAGAATTATCATCATTTAGGCGTGAAGTAATTATTCTTTAGAATGTTCTTAAGTTCTAAATTGTATCAGGTGTTTCAATCTCAATAAGATGGGAATTGCCTAATGACTTCAGGCTCTATTTATGGTCAAATTTATAATAATTAAATTAGGCAATTCCATAAAGATAAGAGGGATATGATTATGACTAAAGAACGTTTTGTCCTTGGGCTTGATTTTGGTTCTGATTCGGTACGTGCTCTGATTGTGAATGTAGATTCCGGACAGGAAGAAGCGGTTGGTGTTGCGGAGTATCCAAGGTGGAAGGATGGACGTTATTCTGATCCGGCTAAAAACCAGTTCCGTCAGCATCCCCGGGATTATATCGAGAGTATGCAATTAGCCATAAAACAAGCATTATCTTCCTTTGAACGGGGAGAAGAGATTATTGCCATTGGGATTGATACTACCGGTTCTACAGTCTGCCCTGTTGATGAAGCAGGTATTCCCTTGGCTTTACAAGATGAATTCGAGGATAATCCGAATGCGATGTTTGTATTATGGAAGGATCATACGGCAGTTAAGGAAGCAGATGAGATTAACTATGCGGCCCGAAACTGGGGGGAAACGGATTATACTCAGTACTCAGGAGGGATTTATTCGGCAGAATGGTTCTGGGCCAAAATCTTACATCTACTCCGTGCAGATGAAGAGATTAAGGAGCATGCCTTTTCTTGGGTAGAACATTGTGATTGGCTTCCGGCACTTTTAACCGGAAACACTGATCCGGTTTCGATGAAAAGAAGTAGATGTGCGGCTGGCCATAAAGCAATGTGGCATAGTGACTGGGGAGGTTTACCGTCTGAAGAGTTTCTGCTTAAGATTGATCCTTTGTATAAGGGGTTGCGCTCACGGTTTTCTACGCAAACTTATACTTCTGCAACTAAGGCCGGGGATTTGACGAAAGAATGGGCAGACATTTTGGGCTTAAAGCCTGGGATTCCGGTGGCAGTCGGAGGGATTGATGCCCATGTTGGTGCGGTCGGTGGCGGGATTAAGGAAAAAACTCTAGCTAAAATAATAGGCACTTCAACCTGTGATATTATGGTGGTATCACCTGATATTCTTGGAAAGAAGTTAATCAAAGGAATTTGTGGGCAGGTTAATGGTTCGGTTCTTCCTGGATTAATTGGCCTGGAAGCCGGACAATCTGCATTTGGCGATGTATATGCTTGGTTCAAAGATTTACTTTCCTGGCCATATAGTAATGTACTTGCTGGGTCGGAGTCCCTGGATTGTAAAACTAAAGCTAAATTGCAGCAAATTCTTGATCGGCAATTGCTGGTAAGGCTTACGATGGAAGCGGCCAAAACAGCGATTGAAGAAACGGGCTTAATTGCTCTTGATTGGTTGAATGGACGCCGAACACCTGATGCCAATCAAAATTTGAAAGGGGCAATTATTGGACTAAGCTTAAGTACGGATGCGCCGAAGATCTTCCGTGCTCTAGTAGAAGCAACGGCTTTTGGTGGAAAAGCGATTGTTGATCGTTTGGCAAGCGAAGGTGTTGTGATCGATCAGGTGATAGCGATGGGCGGGATTACACAGAAAAATCCCTTTGTAATGCAAGTAATTGCGGATGTTCTTAATATGCCGATTAAAGTAACGGCTTCCGAGCAGACTTGTGCTCTGGGGGCAGCGATCTTTGGTACGGTGGCAGCTGGTGTTTATCCTTCTATTGCCCCGGCTCAAGAAAAGATGGGTAGCGGGTTTAGTCAGGTTTTCCCTCCGGATCAGGAGAATGTTATTAAGTATCAAAGACTTTATCGGGAGTATTTGGCTTTAGGAAACAACATCGAAGAACACTTTACTAAGTAGTCCCCCACTCAAGCAGAGTTGTTCATAAATAACAATAAGTTACTTCTTAGTGGTGATTTATTTATAAAATCGCATAAAGGAGTAACTTTTTTTCTTAAATAAGGTAAATTAGTTTTTGCAAAAAGGTGTTAAAGGCGGGATTGATGGTTTTGTTGCACATTCTTTAAATTCTTTAATTGTTATGGCCTGACCGGCCTTTTCTTTTTTTAGCCGATGATAGGCCTCTTCATTGATGGTAAAATTTAATTCATTCCGGTAAGCAAGCCACTGCTGATCTAAATAAGGAAGGATATATTCTGCCATGGCGGTTTTAGCTTTACCAATAAAATCGTTCTTTAGAAAGGCCTTGCGATGCCTGCAAACCGGGCAGATACCAAATTCTCCATCATTGCTCCGGTTAAAGATTAGGGGGTAGATTGCACATTCTACTGGTTTGATCCCCGGATCGATCCCTAAAAGACAACGGTCATTCTGCAGGTAGGTGCAGGTTTCTGCTGGACTCCAGCAGTAGATGAGCCCATGTGAGGTAGCAATTGGATCTAAAAGCATCTCGGGGTAGATCTCTGCTTCTTTTAGAAACTCTAATTCCCCGGGTAGGAGAAAAACGGTGGTTGAAAATCCTCTACTGGTTTCACATAATCCATCACAACCCTGGCATAAGCTTTCACTTGTATCGCCTTGAAACACTTTAAAAAATTTCCGATAGAGGTACGGAGAGATTATTTTAAATTTAATTTTCATTTCATCCATCCCTTTATGTTTAAATGATTTTTATATAATTCAAACCAGTAAGCCAGATCTGCTAGAGCGAAAAGGCTGTCACGTTCCTTACGGTAGATTTCCCCATCTTTAAGTCTTGCTAGCAGATCCGGTTTTATAAAACCAGGCAGGTATTTTTGGAGTTGTTTAATTGTATTTCCTAAATATGTACGGTTTTGCCGGTTGCGCCAGAGCTCGGGGGATTTTTGAAAATATCTACCTTTATCTGGACGCTGGTGGGTGGTGGGAATTGTAGCGGTTTTTCCAGATATTATCCGAAAAATTTGTCCATAAATTTTTTCATTCACTTTTAACCTTACTGGAATCGAGAGTGTCCAATCAAAAAACTCATGATCAAAGAAGGGAACTCGGACTTGCTGTTTACGGGCAAGGATGCCAAAGGTGGAGAGGGAAATAGCCCGACGGGTAAAATTTCTCAAACCTAAGTAGATTAGACCATTTGGGTTACCTTTTAACTTATTAAATTCTAAGCGAATTTTTTCGGTAGAGAGTTGTTTAATGGTTTTATGGTATTTTGAGGAGATTAATCCTTCAAAGCTTGTTTTATACCAGCGAAAATAGGCCTGGAGTAATTTGTTATACTCTTTTTTCCGCCATAGAGACCAGAATTCAGGTGTTACCTCGGATCCTCCTAAACAGGCATCGCCTCCTAACCCATCAAAACAGGGTAGAGGCTTCTCGGGTAAAATAGTTAAAAGATTCAGTACCCAGGGATGATAACTGGTTTCAAAATTAACTAGCTGGCATTTTTTCTGATGAAATTGCGCTAGGTAATTGACGGGAAGATCTTTATAGTGATGGTTAGCCTTAAGAAGTTTGGCTACTTTGGCCGCAGCAATAGTATCAGTTGTAAATTTGTAATCTTTATGGGTCGTAAAGGTCTCTAGCTCAATCCCGAGAGCTTTCAGGCCGCAGGCGATTAGCCGGGAATCATAACCTCCGCTTAAAGGAAGAAGAACTTTGCTTGCTCCATTGACCTGTCGTTCAAGGGCGGCTATGAATCTTGCTGGTGTTTCTGTTAGTACTTGCTCAGGGGTGATGGAGGTATTGGGTTTAATCGAAAGATAACTGTAGTATGGGATAGACTGGAGCTGGTCTTCTTTAACTGAGTAACGCAGGAGTTCTCCCTGGGGAATACGGAGGATCTCCTGGAAGAGGGTCTGATCCCCAAAAGGATGCCGTAGGCAAATATATTGGGAGAAAGTGTTGTAGTTTAAAGTGAATTTTTTGGGGGAGTTCCGGACTAACCAGTTGAGATCTGTAGAAAAGACAAATACCCCATCTTGATGATAATAGTAGAATGGTTTTAATCCGTAACGGTCAGTTCCAATCCATAATACAGCATTATTTTCATCCCAGAAGACGAAAGCATAAATCCCAATTTCCCGGGCAATTCCGGGGATCCCCTCTGGAGGGTAGTTACTAGCTATACTCTCTGTGTTTCTAAAAAGTTTACCCAGGATTAAAGATTTCCCCGGGATATATGCTGCTTCAAGATTTTCTCCTTTTATAGATGCGTTTCCGATAATGCCAATGTCTTTGTTGATAAAATGAAGTTCATTATGGATATTTCCATCTATTTTAGGACTTGTTTGTTTAGTACTAATTAATCCGCAAAGCATGGTAAATCACGCCCTCCTGTTTTTAATATCATACGTATTAAAAGGGGCCGTGGTTAAAAGTACTGTATTTGTAGCAAGTAATTATGCTAAAAGATGTGTACCAAGCAAAATAAATACCATTGACGGTTTGTTTTGGATCAAGCATTCTGTGGCTGGTTGCTTGTACTAAGTTTAGATGAAGCTATGATGAGTAAAAACTTATTTTATCTGGGCAAAGCATTTTATCCTATACTGTAAAAATACGCATATATTTAAATAATAGGAGTTTGATAGAAGCTCTCCTAAAATTTTCTGTAGAGGTGGTAGTATAAATGAACAGAAAAAGTGGCCAGCAATCGGGAAGGGGAAGATGTACCCTTCCGGTTCCGTATCCGGAGCCGCAAGTGGTTGCTCCTAATGCTTATTATGCTCAGCTTCTTTTGGAAGATTATGCGGGGATGGTTAGTGAAGTAACTGCAATAAATCAGTATCTTTATCATTACTTTACTTTTGAAGAAAAGTATGAGGAAGTGGGTAAATTGATCGAATGTATCTCTATTGTTGAAATGAAGCATATGGAACTTTTAGCAGAGACTATTCTTTTACTTGGGGTGGACCCGGAATACCGGACACTGACGCATAATTTCCCGGTTTATTGGAATGCCTCATTTGTTTATTATGGGGTAGATGTCTGTGACCGTTTAGCTGCAGATATTACCAGCGAAAAAGAAGCGATTTGTAATTACCGTAAACATCAGGAACAGATTGCTGATCCCTATATCAAACAACTTTTAGAGCGGATCATCTTAGATGAGGAGCATCACTTAAAGTTGTTCCGGGAAGTGGCGGCTAAATATTGTCCGGGTTTGAGTTAAAGAATAGTAGATGAGGGAATTGCATAATTACCTTAGGCATCTATTTTAATGTAGTTGCTTACGCTGGCTACGCCCGCACACATGAACGGATGAAACAGGACTCATCCGTAGTTTGCAAAGTCTGTCATTCTACACGAGCGGCCAGCAACGAGTTACGAGACTATTTTTTCTTGTTTTTCTTCGGCTTTTTCCCTTTTTGTTGACCGGGTGGAATTTTGCTAGGAGCGGTTTTCCCTCCGGGAAATGGTTGGCCGAGACTGGAGTAAGGAATTCGATATTTTGCTGCAATAAAGTGCCAATCTTTTCCGGAGAGACGCAGAGAAAAGATTTCTTGCGGTGAAATTTTAAGGCGGAGACTAAGATTAATTGCAAGGAAAAGGTCTTCGTAGGGTAGGCCTTGGATGCGCCAGTAAAAAAGTAGTTCAGGATCTGTATCAAAGTATTCATGGAGAAACCGGATGGTCATCATTTCTTCAAAGATTTCATCATCGGTAGATGTTGCGGGAGATTTTTTACTCTTATTTTTTGCAGACATATATTTACCATGAAAATTAGGGGGTAGCCCCATCTCTTTTGCAATTTTACCCCAACCTTTTCCTTTGCGTTTCTCCCAGATAATCTCGGGAGCAGTTTTTGTCTCGATGGCTACATAAAACAAGGGAAAAACCTGGACCGGGGATTCTTTAACGTAAGGTTTGAATTCATTAATATTAAGCTGAAAATAGCTGGATGCTGTTTGTTGGATCAAAGAAAAAGCTAATCTCCGATCAGATAAAGAGATGTGAATAGAAGTAGTATCAGCGGATGTAGGAATTAGCAAAGAGACTGTTAAGATCATGCTGAGGGTAAGGCTAAGTATCTTGTTTTTCATGTTTTTTAACCTCCTTCAAGTAATTCTATGTTTTAATGTTGGCCACTTATAGCTTAGATGTTTGTTTTTATGAAGCCCGTGGCTGGCTATTTATAGGGGCTTTTTGCGTTGCCATTGATNNCCCGGTCAGATAAAGAGATGTGCACTGAGGTAGACTCAGCGGATGCAGGGATTAGTAAAAAAAACATTAAGAGTAAAGTTAAAGTAGGGATAAGTAGGTTTTTCTTCATTGCTTTTTTAACCTCCTATGATTTATGATGATGTCCC
>DIPO01000052.1:8850-9085 GCA_002427045.1 Firmicutes bacterium UBA5486 | reverse complement strand
GGACACAACGCAAAAAGCTTATAAAGGTTAGAATCATCAAGGCTTGCTGCTGACCATTTGTATGAGCGAAAAAAGCAAAAAAGAACTCGTTAAAATAAGTAAGTTAAATAAGCCGCGAATTACGTATTCCCCTATTTATATATTTCGCAGAGAGATAAAGGTTTCGATATGATTTTAATTGGTGTCTTTTGCCAGAGATGGTTGTGCTGCTGTAATGGGCTTTTTGCGTTGTCAT
>DIPO01000052.1:0-8733 GCA_002427045.1 Firmicutes bacterium UBA5486 | reverse complement strand
CCTTTTAAAAAGGACACAACGCAAAAAGCTTGTAATTAATATTAAGGAAAAGGAAAAACGGAGGAATATAAAGAAAGCTTAAATATAAGCAATAAGCAAACGAAAAATATCAGAATACTCTATAGATATTCGCTTGTTTGCGTAAGAGTGCAAAATGTGGGATAGTTAATTATGTAACTCCTTCTAAGAGATAAGAGATGATCAAAAAAGGTGGTGAAAAGTATGTTTGTTTTATTTGATCAGAAAAAACAGAGGATTCCGATTAAAATTTGGCTAAAAGGCTTGGAAGAGCTGGAGACGGAATGTATCCAGCAGGCTACTAATCTTGCTAATTTACCTTTTGCTTTTAGGCATGTAGCATTGATGCCGGATACCCATAGTGGTTATGGGATGCCGATTGGAGGGGTTCTGGCGAGCAGGGAAGTTGTTATTCCTAATGCTGTGGGGGTAGATATCGGTTGTGGGGTAGCTTTTATTCGGACGGATTTACCTTCTTCATTACTCCGTAAAGTTAATACGCCTTCAGGCGAACTGGGACGTTTGATTGTTGGTCAGATTATGAGAAGTATTCCTACGGGTTTTCAACATCAAAAAACTGCACAAAAATCAATTTTACTTGATAAGTTTAGGGAAGAGATTACCGGCGATCATATTCTTTACCCTCGGGAACTGGTAAAGGAAGTTGCTAATGGCTATCGGCAGTTGGGTACACTGGGGGGAGGCAATCATTTTATTGAATTGCAGGAGGATGAGGAAGGAAGACTTGGAATCATGGTTCACTCCGGTTCCCGGAACTTTGGGTACAAGATCTGCCGGTACTTTAACCAACTAGCTAAAGAGAAGAATCGTTCTTCAGATTTACAGGTGCCGCCGGAGTATGATTTAGCATATCTCTTTGAAAAGAGTAAGGAAGGGCAGGCTTATATCCGTTGGATGAAACTTGCTTTAGATTTTGCCCGTGATAATCGACAGTTAATGTTGGAACGGGTGGTAGAGATTGTGGCAGATACTTATGCTCATTATGCCCGGATACCAAGCTTTACTACGAAAATGGAGGTAAATGCTCATCATAATTATGCGGCTTTAGAGGAACATTTTGGGGAAGAAGTCTGGATACACCGGAAAGGTGCAATCCGTGCCGGGAAAGGGGAATTAGGCATCATTCCTGGGGCAATGGGAAGTTTCAGTTATATTGTAGAAGGTAGAGGAAATCCTGAGAGCTTCCTATCGTGTAGCCACGGGGCAGGACGAAAAATGGGGAGAAACGAGGCTCTTCGCCGATTTACTACCGAGGAGGTTCTTACAGATTTAAAAGCAAGAGATGTAGTGCTGGGTAAAAGAAAAAAAAGTGATGTGGCAGAGGAGTTTATTAAAGCCTACAAGGATATTCAGGAAGTACTTGCGGAGCAGGAGGATTTGGTAAGACCCATACTTCGTTTGCAGACTGTATGTGTGGTAAAAGGGTAAACCAGCACAGGAAAAAGCGGATGTTAGTTTATAATGATTATTTGCTTGAATTATATTTTTTTAGGTAGTCTGTCTACCGTCCGCGCACATGAAATGATAAAAGTTAAAGATAAAATAAAAGCCCCCGCTAGGCGGGGGATACTTTTTTACACTACCTTTTTTACGACAACTTTCCGTTTCCATCTTCCGGTTAGATAGTAGATAATACTCAGTGAAGCGCCAACAGTCCAGGCAATGGGTATCCCCCACCAGATCCCGTCTGTTCCCAGGGTTTTGGAGAGATATGCAGAAATTGGCACCCGGACGATCCACAGGGAGCAGATAGTAAAAAACATGGGGATAAAGGTATCGCCTGCGCCTCTTAAGACTCCATTGGTAATAAACATTGATGAAAAGATTACATAAAAAGAGCCAACGATCTTTAAGTATCTTTCGCCAATAACAATTACATCGGGGTCGGTGTTAAAAAGGGCAATCAGTTCTTTGCCAAAAAAGAAGATCATGATAGTTATTACTATAGAGATCAAAGTTGCCATCCCTAAAGTGGCCAGATAACCTCTTTTGACACGATCCGGTTTATTAGCTCCGAGGTTTTGACCAGCAAAAGAAGAAAGTGCAGCTGAAAGGTTCATAGCTGGCATTGAGGCAAAAGAGTCTAATCTTCCGGCAGCGGTGTAGGCGGCAATTGCATTGGTACCAAAACTATTAACGATCCGGGAAAGGGCCATCATTCCGCCGGCTACTAACATCTGTTGGACTCCGGCTGGGAGGCCAATCTTCATACTGGCATTGAATAAACGGCGGTCAAAGCTCATTTTTTTAAGTTCAAATTTAAAGAGCTCATGAGTTTTATGGAGATAAATAAACCCGAGGATAAAGGAGACTCCTTGAGCAATAACTGTGGCCCAGGCAGCTCCTGCTACTCCCCATTTAAAGACCAGAATAAAGAGGAGATCCAAAAGAATATTGACGATCGTTGAGATGATCAGAAAATAGAGTGGGGTTTTAGAATCGCCCAAACCCCGAAGGATCGCACTAATAGAATTATAGCCGAACATAACAATCATCCCGGCAAAAATGATATCCAGGTATGTTTTAGCCATGGGAAAGACTTCGTCAGGAATCTTTAACAGCCTAAGGATGGGGCCACTGGTAAGTAGTCCGATGATTGTAGCTACAATTGAGCCAAAAAAGAGAAAGATATAGGCAGTATCAATTGTTTTCTTTACTTGTTCTAACTGGCGGGCACCAAAAAATTGGGAGATTAGAATGGTCGAACCCATGCTAATACCCATAATTAGGGAGACTAGAAGAAAGATAATGGGGAAACTAGCTCCGACTGCGGCTAGGGCTTCTTTTCCCAGAGCATTACCGACGATAATACTATCAACAGTGTTGTATAATTGCTGGAATATATTCCCGATTAGCATTGGCAAAGCGAAATAAAGAATAAGTTTTCCTTCGTTTCCTTGAGTTAAATCTTTCATCTTGACACTCCTGTTTTTAAATAAATAAATTGCATAGTTAAGATTATACTGATTCCATGTCCCTTGATGCACAGGGTAAACCGGAAAAGCCTGCAACAGTGTTTGCCCTAGTATGGATCAACGTATCGCGGATTTAGGTGTCATTCAATGTCGACTTATATTCCTTAAACTACAACAAATATTCTTACATAAAGACTATATAAAGTCAATATCATGCTAAAAAAGCCCAAAAAGGTAATCTTCCTAAAAAATAAGAAACATCTATTTTTTTTAAAGCTTTTCTTAAAAATTAATCTATGGAAAGCTTGTCCTGTTTTAAGAAGTAAAATCAGAGTCTGCTATAGTATAAAAATTAACAGTATGATTCAGGGATAAATAGAATTTGACCCGGAGCTACAGCTGAATCAGAAGTTAAGTAATTGATTATGGTCAAGACAGTGACAGGAATGTTGAATCTTTGGCATATTTTTACGATGCTATCACCAGCTCGGACAATGTATTTTACTATTGTCCATCCGGGAATTACCAATATGAGGCCGGGAAAAATTTCTTCTGCCTTTGTAAGTTGGTTTTTTGTCAATAATTCATGGTAATTAATCTTTAAAGATTTAACTAAAAGTGCGAGTTCCTCTTGGGATGAGACGATGTATTTCAATTCTTCGCCAATTATTGCTGGAAGGTGCATTTTCTCCTTTGACAATTTATACTGGCCGGAGATAATTTCCAGGGAGGAAAGGTAATCCTTTGCGGGACTAAAGCCTTTGGTTAAAGTTGAATCAATAGTTGTATTCTGGTTGCGGATAAAAACACTCATTGTACTACTCCT
Source organism: Firmicutes bacterium UBA5486 (assembly GCA_002427045.1). Taxonomy (GTDB): domain Bacteria; phylum Bacillota; class UBA4882; order UBA10575; family UBA10575; genus UBA5486. Next base: position 4,953 of record DIPO01000052.1, on the reverse strand, counting down.
TTCATACTAATGGAAAGGTGTTTTTAGAAACCACATGTTATTTTATGAGTTTATACCCTTTTTGGTTCCGCCGAAAGAAACGCCAAAAGGTTTGTTTGTTTATTACATTTATATAGAATCACGGGGAATGTATGCAAAAATATTATGCTTAAAGTTTTAGTAGTAATAAATCACTAAAAAACAACGACATTTGTTATCTGTTCGTGATATAATGGTAATAAGTAGCGAGAACGGTAGATTTTTTAAATAATGCAAAAGGAGTCTGCTGATGAAACGTTTATGCATCGGAGTATTGGTTGGTGTAATGGTTATTTTGTATGCAGTACCTGCTTTGGCTTTAGGTTATATGGATGAATTGTTTTTTGCTTCAGATTGGTGGGCAAAGGATGGAAGCCATGGAGATTTTGAGGTTGGATACATAGGCAATTATGATCAGTCTACTACTAGAGATGGTTTTAATTATAATTATGCCTGGCATCAAGGGATAGGAAGAAGGATCGTCTTAGCGATTAATGGGTATTATGCAGCTAATGATCTGGAGAGGTTTCCCTTGAGAAATACTATCAATACTACACTTAAAATAGGGTCCCCCAATATTTATTTTGGAATTGGTTGGCTCTCCACCAAGTATCAGGAGGGGTTTTGGACTCCTTTCCGTTTAAACCTGGGGGGGAGGTTAGGACTTAATAAATTAGCAAAAATAGTCTTTGGTGTAGAATCATACTTTGTAGCAGAGGAACAGCTGGATGTTATTAAGGTGAAAAGTTTAGATAAAATTGAGGCTGGAATAGAATTAAATCCTTTTCAAAGTCTATATCTTTACGGGGGCCTAATAAAATTTGTTAATTCCATTCCGGAAAAAGTGGAAGTCCCTTTAGAAAACATTTTTCAGGCGAAAGCTAAATTTGAGCTCGAACCATTTTTTGTTAGTAGTGAACTCTATTATCCCCAAAACTCATTAGATTCGACGGTAATTGGAGAAGTTGGAATTAACTTTTTCTCTCTTACTTTTATCGGCAGGCTTGTCTCTTCTATCCGGGATTTTAATAATAGAGGAGTTTATACTTTAGGGTTGAGACTAAACTATTAACTGTAGGGAAGGCTTTCATTTTTTAATTTGAGGGAATTGTACAATTACGTTTGGCATCCATTCAACCATAATATATAGTGTTTAACTATTATTCGAGAGAATTGTCTTTTTACCAAAAGCACTCTTTAAATCAAATATATTAGTAGAGAATTCCTAGTGGGATTATTAATATATTGTGATTGAATGCTAAATATTTGAATTATGCAATCTCTTAATTTAAGATAATCTAAAAACCTTCTCTTTTCTTTAGGAGGGGTTTTTTAATATTTAACTAATTTTTAGTTTCTTTCTAAAGCCGAAAGAAAGAATTATGCATCTTTTTTTAAAGGCTAAAAATAAGTTTTTGTGCAAAAAAATTGTAAAGGAAATGAAGATGGATAGTTTTTTGCTTTTAACTTTAACCATATGTTGTTTTAATGCTTTTACCTGTTTGTATGTGAGAAAGCAAAAAAAAACCGCTGTTGATCGTGATTATCTCTTCTTATCAGCGGTTTATTTTTGCTGGTTACTGTTGGAAAGTTTACTAAGCTTGCCTTTTAGTGATAATTATCTTAAAATTTTCTTCAAGGTAAAAATAATATTCCAATTCCTTCATGGGATTTTCTTTTTAAAGCTTGTTCTATCTTTTATAAATACAAAACCAACCATTCCGATGATTTTTTGGCTTTTGGAGGTTACTGTTGTTGCAACTATCTTTAGTTTTTACGGAATGGATTTATCACAGGTTTTTATGTTGCAAAATATTGAAAACCCTTTAGAATTTATGCTTGCACTGCTTGGTATAGTGAACCTTTTGTTACCTGCTTTTATTGCTTTTTTACTTTTGTTAAAAGAGATGATAAAAGAAGAGACTATCTTTAAGCAGCAGCTTGATTATATTTTACTAGCAGCTGGACTAGTTCTAATTGCCAGTATTCTCCATGTTTTTAACTATAAATTCAGTCTGTTTTTAGCCGGTATAAACTTGGGGCTTGTTTTTGTTGTAATGGTTAAAAAAAAGGGTTTGGATGTAAATGATCCAATTAATATGGAGAAAAATATTGACCATCAGGAGAAAGAAGAAAAGGTTGTTCTTTCCGAAAAAATGTTACGAATATTAGCTGAAGTTTCTTTGTATTTAGTAAACTTTACCAATAATTTTAGTAGTGCGATGCAAATGGTATTAACCTGTCTAGGAGAGAAGTGTGGGGTTGATTATGCGTACGGGATTATGCTGCAAAAGACGGATACTGGTTTTATTGCAGATAAAAGTTATTGTTGGATTCAGGAATTATCTTTATGTGTAGCTATTGATTTAGAATTTTCCGTACTATTTCGGCCATGGATTGAAACCCTTTCACAGGGGGATATGATTGATGGAAATTATGATACTATTTCTGTGGAAGAGAGAGTATTTTTAGATCAGTGGAAGATAAACTCCTTCTTGGCGATACCGGTTTTTTCCCGGAAAAAGTTTTGGGGAGTAATTGGTTTTGCCATGAAAGATAAGAAACGCTTATGGTCTGAAGAAGAGAAGACTTTATTAAATTCTATTGCGCTTCGAATCGGAGGCGTGCTTAGCAAAAAACAAGATGAAGAATTCCTTAAGCGGAGTGTACAGAAATTTGAAATATTTGCTAAGTATACAGATGGTCTAATTATGGAAGTTACGGTTGAAGGCCATCTTACTTATATTAGCCCAACTTGTTCAGAACTTCTTGGTTACCATTCCAACGAATTACTAAAAAAGAACCTTAAAGAATTGGTTTATCCTGATGATTATGAAGATGTTTTAGTATTTTATAAAAAAATACTAAAAAAAGGTGAGCCATTACAACTTAATTGTAGATTAAAAAATAAAAATGGAGAATGGAGAAGACTAGCGGGAGAAGGCTTTTCTTATCGAACAAGTGCTGGACAGCCACGGGGGATCTTGATCTTAAGGGATGATAATTATCAAGGGAGAATTGAGGATGAGATCATCAAGACTGAGCAGTTTGAATCCCATGAGATGCTAGTTGGTAGTATTGCGCACGATTTTAAAAATATGCTCAGCATTATATGGGGAAATGTTTTACTTGCCAAGTTGAATGCTGAATTTGAACATGAAGTAGTTGAGAAACTTTCAGGAATTGGGAAAGAGTTATTGAGGGCAAAGAATCTTTCAGATAAGCTTTTAACCTTTGCACGGTTTAGTCAACCGGAAAAACAGATTGTTGACCTTGTAGAAATTATTAATGAGGCAGCTTTTTTCATTATGCTTGATAAAAAGATTAGGTTTGAGCTAAAGGCCGAAGATGATCTTTGGTTGATTGCAGCGGATAGAAGCCACTTAATTCAAGTCTTTAATAATCTGTTTCTTAATTCGGTAGAAGCGATGAATGAAGGTGGTGTAATACGAGTTTGGGTAGAGAATAATACAGATGGAGCTGATGAAGGTAAATATGTCCGGATTATAATCCATGATACAGGTACTGGCATTCCGGACTATTGTTTGCCACAGATCTTTGAACCTTTTTTTACTACTAAGCCAGGGAAACAAGGATTAGGATTGACTACGGTATCTTCAATTATTAAGAATCATGGGGGTAAAGTTTTTGCCCAATCGAAGGGTGGTGCAGTTTTTCATATCTATCTTCCAGTGGTAAATGCAGGAGCTGCTTAAAATAATTTTCTTGTATATTAAAGAATTCATAATTACCTATCTCATATTTTGCCCCTTAAACAAAGGTAAAGCTAGACTAGGAAGGTGCGAAAAGTGAGACTTACGAAAGAGGGGTTATTAATGAAAAGATTAGAAGAATTCCGGGGAATGCTTGCTGAAAATGATCTGGATGGTTTTTTGATTTCTTCTCCCGAGAATAGAAGGTACTTAAGTGGGTTTACAGGTTCTTCCGGGGTTTTATTAATAGATCAGAAACAGGCTGTTTTGCTTACAGATTTCCGCTACCTGGAACAAGCAGCGGAGCAAGTGGCAAAAAGTGGTTTTAAGGTAAAAGAACATCAGCCAAAGTTATGGCTAACAGTTGTAGATGAGATTACAGCTTGGAGCAAAGGGCAAGCTTTGCGTTGGGGGTTTGAAAGTGAGCATCTGGTGGAGAAAGATTTTCGTTTTCTCCAGGAAAACCTTACTCAGGTTAAACTGGTCCCAACTGAAGGACTGGTAAACATATTGCGACAGATAAAATCTTCAGAGGAGATCGATTCTATTCGGCAGGCTGTAAAAATTACTGATCAGGCTTGGAAAGAATTACTTTCCGAAATTAAACCGGGAAAAAGGGAGTCAGAGATTGCTGCTACTTTTGAATATTTTCAAAGAAGATTGGGGGCAGAAGGAACTTCTTTTCAGACGATTGTGACCTCTGGCCCGCGTAGTGCATTACCACATGGCGTAGCTGGAGAGAGAAGAGTGGAAGAGGGAGACTTGATTGTTCTGGATGGGGGCGCACTTTATAATGGTTATTGTAGTGATTTTACCCGTACAATTGTAGTTGGGCAACCAACGGCGAGACAGCTTGAAATGTATAATTTGGTTTTAAAAGCTCAAGAGGCTGCTCTTGAGGGGATGCGCCCCGGAATGACCGGAAAAGAGGTTGATGCTTTAGCCAGAGAGGTGTTTATTGAAGCCGGGTATGGTGACAATTTTGGGCATGGTCTTGGTCATAGTTTAGGTTTGGCGATTCATGAATCGCCACGGCTTTCTCCTTTAGATGAATCTGTTTTGGAGCCGGGAATGGTTTTAACTGTTGAGCCGGGGGTTTATCTCCCTGGTTGGGGTGGAATTCGAATTGAAGATGTAGTAGTTGTGACGGAGGATGGGATCGAGAATCTTACTTTGTCTCCAAAGAAATTAACACTTTAGGAGCTATTTGCGATGTCGCGAA
>DIPO01000001.1 GCA_002427045.1 Firmicutes bacterium UBA5486 | reverse complement strand
ATAAAATAATTGCTGGGATATGGTCAATTATCTCAGAAGTCAGATAATTGACCCACCAGAATCAAGGTCATTGGACTCTGCGCATCCATCTTGAAGTTGAGAAGGAAATATAGTGCCCCCCATTGTCAAGACACATTTATAAAAAGAATAAGCTAAATATGTCCTCCTTTTCTCAAGATGCTAATTTGGCCAAGGTTTGCCGATAGTAATCAACTGGATATCTATATTCAAGCGACTCGTGAGGTCGCTGCGCATTGTAAAACCGGATGTATTGGTTTAACCCTCTGCGCAGAGATTTCGGGGTTTCATACTCGTTAAGATAGATGTTCTCGTATTTGAGCGTCCGAAAAAATCGCTCCACAAAAATGTTGTCCAGAGCTCGACCCTTTCCATCCATGGAGATATTGATTCCTTCTGATTGAAGGAGTTCGATATAATCTTTGTTGGTAAACTGACCGCCTTGGTCGCTGTTAATGATTTTTGGTTTTCGCTGCTGGAATGCTCTTTTTAGGCATTCCATCACCAAGTAACGATCCATAGTAGTGCTCAGCTCGTAATCCACAATATAACGGCTATAAAGATCAATGATAACGAATAAATACATAAATCCGTGTCGTAGACGAAGATAAGTTATGTCTACTGCCCAGACCTGATCAGGATGGTTAATCTTTAGACCCCTCAGCAAGTATGGATGTATATATTTTGCATGTAGACGCTTGCTCAGGTTGGGGCCGGGGCAGATTCCCTGGATTCCCATAAAACGCATGAGTCTCCGGACTCGTTTGCGATTGATCTGCCGCCCTCTCAGTTGCATCTCTGCCGTGATTCTGAGGTAGCCGTAAAAGGGGCAGGAAGTATAGATTTCGTCAATTAGCCGCATGTCATCAAGATCTGACTGAGACCATGCAACAGTTGGCGGCTTCCGGTACAGGCTAGTCCGATTGACCGTTAGCAGGTAAGCCTGCCGGGCAAGATTTATTCGAGAATTTCGGGGCTCAGCCATTTTCTTACGTACTTGGGTCTGTCAAGAGTTTTGTGCTTTTGCCCTTAATCCAACCAACCTAGCGAAGATGGGACTTGACCCTGTCTGGAAAGAAAATTGATAACTGGAGTAGAATCTGACCCCAGTTTTGAACCCTACCGGTCCATTTTCGCAGTACATCTTGTGTAGCCAGGTACAGCATTTTGAGTAAGGCCTCATCCGTTGGGAAGATACTCTTGCCTTTTGTCACTTTTCTTAATTGACGGTGATAGCTCTCAATCATATTGGTTGTATAAATGATCTTTCGAATTTCCGGCGGATACTTGAAAAAGGTCGATATTTCAGCCCAGTTGTTGCGCCAGGACCGAATGATTAACGGGTACCGGTCACCCCAGATAGTCTCGAACTGGTTTAGCTCCTCCAAGGCCGCCGATTCTGATGATGCCGTATAAATCGGCTTTAAAGCAGAGGTTATCTTCTTGACGTCTTTGTAGGATACATAGCGTATGGAGTTGCGTATTTGGTGAACTATGCACTTTTGAATCTCGGTATCCGGATAACAGGCTTGAATGGCTTCGCTGAAACCGGTTAGATTGTCCACGCTAATGATCAGAATATCCTGGACTCCCCGGTTTCTCAGCTCATTCAGGACGGTAAGCCAAAACTTGGCTGATTCATTTTCCCCAATCCAGATTCCGAGAACGTCTTTATTGCCGTCCAGGTCAATGCCAATGGCCATGTAGGCGGCTTTATTGACTATTTGGCCGTCTTGTTTAACCTTGAAGTGAATCGCATCCAGGAATACAATGGCATAGATTCTTTGCAGCGGCCGGTTCTGCCACTCCTTGACCATGGGCATTATCTTGTTGGTAACATTGGATATGTAGGTTGGAGAAACCTCAACCCCGTAAAGCTGCTGAAGGTGGTCTTGGATCTCTCTGGTGCTGACTCCCTTGGCATAAAGGGCTAAAACCTGATCCTCTATCCTGGTTACGCTTTTTTGATGCTTCTTTACAATCAAGGGGTTATGCTCACCCTCACGATCACGAGGCACCTGGAGGTCGATTTCTCCGTATTCGCTACGAACGCTCTTGGAGCTGTGACCGTTACGCCGATTCGTTGTCTGCTTGTTCTTGGCGTCGTTTCTTTCGTAACCCAGGGTGGTGTCCATTTCGGCCTCTAGCATCTCCTGGAGGGTTTCCGCAAAGAGATCCTTAAGCATAGTCTGGACATCCTCAGCGGTGGTCATTTTGTTTTCTTTAATGAATTTCTTGAGTTCTTCTCGAGATACAAGCTTCTTCTTCTCCATGTGTAATCCTGCCTTTCCGTTTCATTCTATATTCGGAAAGGGCAGAAGCACAATTTATTTTACACACTCACGTACTTCAAGTGTGTTACTTGAGGCCAGATTTTTTTTTGAGCCAGTCAATCTCATATGATTGCTGACCGATGATCTGTTGATAACGGGTTTCTTTTTCTTGCATCTCCTTTTTAAGTTTCCCGGCCTCGTCTTTGTTACGCTCGAAGACAACGGAAGCGTTCTTAATGAAGTCGCTTTTCCACTGGCTAAGCATTTGGGGATTTAACTGGTACTTCGCTGCCACCTGATTTAGAGTCGACTCTTCACGCAGAAGTTCGAGTACAACATTGGCTTTGAATTCGGCTGTATAACGATTTCGCTTTTCCATACTCTTAGTTTAGCTTATTTTTAAACGCAATGTGTCTCATTACCTGGGTGCATTATAATTTCCCTTATAACCAGCTGCTTTAAATTTAAGATTTATCGTGTAAAATTTCATTGTAATTTACCCAACCTTTTAATTGCAAAGCTTTTTTATATTTTTCAAAGACTTCCTCTTTCATGGTTACACAAAGAAGTTTTCGGGGACGGGTCATAGCTACATAGGCAATTTTTAAATGATCTACGGCCCGTAATTTATGTTTCTTTGGGGGTTTACCAATAAAATACCCAATAATATTTTCAACGGTATATTCATGAAAAACCGTTTCCATATATAATGTGGCACAGTGCGTCTGACTTTTGACACCATGTACAGTATCAATTTCTATTGATATACCGTTAAATTCATAAATATTATGAAGAATATCTGATTTAGATGTAATAAATGCAGCAGCAAATATATTATTAATAAAATCTAGCACATCCACATTTGGCACACAGCCAAATCTTTTCAATATAATTATTAAAAGCCGTCTAAAATAGGGCAGAACGTTTTTACCTGTTTCAATCAACAAAATACATCTTGCAAGGATTTTGTGCATACCGTAATACAATCGTTCATCATTTTCTTTTAAAGTTTTTAAGAACGTACTTTTCGCATAATACTTCCCTTCATTAGTTTTTATACCTGCCAATCTTAAGGTCTTTAATATAGCATTAATAAAGCGGTCATAGTAAGCTTTGCATCCTTGTTTTTTTAATATTTCCGCATCCAATTTACTTAAGTATATACTTAAGCATGAAAAATCCCCGTTTACATTTGTTTTACTGTTAATTTTATTAAATAACGGGTAATAGTGCGTAATTCCTAATTTGTCGTGACTCTTACGCATACCCACAGCCTTAAAAACAGGTTTTTCCTCATATTGTAAATTGAAATGCATAATCAATCTGGCAAAGATTTGAAGTACTTCTTTAACATCATTATTAGCATAGGTTATAATAATCGGTGGTATGATAGAGTCTTCTACCCCGGACATATTATGCGGTGAAACCGCAATACAGTCGGCAACCCTGGCAATATTATTATTAAATCTCTTGCTATCGGAAATTGTTAGTTTATTACATGGTATCCATGCGGTCTCTTGATGGGAATCGTCATCATAAATAGCCTGTTCCGGATCCCCAAAACGCTGAATACTAATTTTATTCTTATTAAATACTTTATCTAATAATTCCATTTGAATAGTAGTTGTATCCTGCATTTCATCAATAAAAACAAAAGGAAAGCGATTTTCAAAGATAGGCTTCAACTCATTTTTATATTCTGATAAATATTTGGTTGCAAGTTCAAAGGCCATCTCATATCTTAAAATACCTTGATTGCTTAATGTTCTAAATACTTTTTTAAGTTTATCATCATATTTTTTATCAGCCTCTTTCTTAAATTCAAATAATTTTTTCCCTTTATATATGCAGTTGTCCTTCAAAGATATTTCACTTACGTTCACATAGTTTCGATCGCAAAAGGCCCTGAATCCTTCTTCCCAGCCTTTGTATTTATATATAGAACTAAAGGTTTTTATAAACTGAGCATTAAAAGCATCAGTGTCAATAATAACAGGTTTTAATCCATAATACTTAATACATGCTGGTATAGCCAAATATCTGTCTACAAATGATTGAATTGTACCGATATAATTAGGATAGGATAAAAGAATACTCCCCATATCACCCAGTCTATCCCTTATTTCATCAATTGCAACATTAGTATGGGTAAGTACGCAAATACCCTTATTATTATCCAAAGGCATTCTGCTGGCCAAGATAATTAACTTTGCCAGTAATACAGTCGTTTTACCACTACCTGGGCATGCAACAATATCCCGGCTTTCCATGCATTGAATGATGTCTCGTCTTTGCTTGTCAAATTCGTTAGGTATATTCAAAATTCTTTCAGCTTTTTCAATATCTTCATGGGTAATTGTCAGCATACTCATGGCCTTTAACTCCCGGTAACATAATAAATCGCATCTACCATGTATTGTAGATGTTCATCCTGTTTTATCTGCTCTACTTCACACTCCGTGAACCGTTTACTTAAAAGGATTTTTGCAAAACACTGAGCCGCTACTGCCTTGGAATTTGATTTTAATACAACCTTCTCACTTATTTTTTTTGCAATCTCAAATTTGTTCAAAGATAACCATGCGTCAATATCGGCCTTAGCAACTTCAAGATATTCCTCAATTTTTTTTATTTCCTTAGGTTTCTTACCCTTCTGAAGGTTTCTGTCTACATTTTCATAATCATCGGCCATCAATATGGCTGCATATAACTCGCTTTTTAAACAACTGCAGGCGATATCGAATTCGAATGTCCAGTATGGAGAAACAAATCCCCTCACATTACCATCAGAATATTTATCTATTTTGGCTTTTCTTTGTTTTTCGGTCTCAATCTCATATTCACTAAATTTATCAAACATTAATTTTTCATCTTTATTGAACAGCCTTATATCACAATCAGTAATAACAGCAACCGGTAACTTTATTTTAGGATCTTGATTCCTAATAAATATTCGTGCATATCTTAAAAGTGCTGTACTTCTAACATTGACAATTGAGACTCCATGTTTTGATAGTTTTTTACCAATCATTTCTGCCAAAGCAGGTAACAATAAATTCTCTGCGTCCCCCTCAACGATAAGTACACCTTTAGCAAAAAACAGATTAGCTTTGGTTGAATCTAAAAAACGCTCCAGAAACTGATAATCCCCTTCATGCAGAGCTGTATTGCCACTCGCAAGCGGGAAAACATTATTTTCGGTAAAAATAATAAGATTATCTAGCTTAATACTTGAAGCCAGCGTTACGCTATGGGTAGTAAGTAATATCTGTAAACCATCATTATTCTCATCGCATATATTTTGCAGGTAGTCAATTATTCTAAGCTGGGCCTGGGGATGTAAATGGGCTTCTATTTCTTCAATTAAAGCCAGCTTGACCCCTTCACTTTTTTCCCGCTGTAACAGAAGTAATTCTGCCGCAATATATAGCTGATTTAAGGTACCTAGACCAGGTTTGGTCTGGTCAAGAACAAGCTCTATTTTCTCAAGAATTGCTTTTAGTTTTGCAGGTGCTATTTCTATTTTTGATTTTAGTGGGCTATTATTATCGGAAAATGCAGTCAGATATGAATTTATTGATCTTAGTACATGTTCCTCATTATCTGGTTTACCATCATAATCAAAATATTTCTTTATAGTATCATTTGCATCTTTTATTATTTCCACTAATTCATGCTCGTCTCCCTGAGCAAACTCTTGATGAGAAGAAAATATTTGCGATAAACGTGAGTTTTTTCTTGCCCCAAGCTCAGTTTCTGCATCCCGCAAGGGCTTTAAGTATGTGGTCCTCAATAACTCTCTTGCTTTACTATATATAATTTGGCCTTCGTCATCGACACCAGCCCGAACATCGTCAATAATTAATCTATCCTTTTCATCTCTCCTAGCGGTCAGGAAAACCCTTAAATAGTATTGCTTTTCATCATCAATACCCAACCACTCCAAAAAGTCCTTGGCCTGGTTTATGGTAAAACCTTTAAAAATGCACTCAATCTTTAGTTCCTTAGCATTGTTATGGAAATCTTCTTTTTCAAGTCTTATATACTCACGGCTTTGGGTCAATAAAACATGTCTTATTGCATCTAGCAAACAAGTTTTGCCAGAATCATTCTCGCCAATCAAAACATTTAAGCCATTTCTTAAATGGAGCACTAAACCCGGTGTGCCATTTTTCTCCTCACCGAATTTTCTGAAATTCTTTATCCTTACTTCTGAGAGATATATAATAAAACACCGTCCTTTCAACACTACACAGAATTCCGATATTTTACATATATTTATATCTGGATCCGTTTCAATGATATTGATTATATGAGACAGAGAAGGTTTTGTGTTGGCCAAGTCAATATCATGTAGCTTACTAGGTTTGGCCCATTTTCAACTGTCCGATTTTTCGGACATCATATTCCTCAAGCTGTAGCTTTTTCTTAATATCATTCGAATGTCTTCAAGGATGGTATCACATCCCCTCGGTATCTTTCATTATTACTCTCCCTCCATCCCATCCAATGCCTTGCCCATACGGTACTTGATGTCATAATTGATGATGAAGTCCAGTTCTTCGGAGGTAAAGCCGTAGTGCTCAGCTAGAACAGTGTCAATATTATTAATGATAGGCTTAGACAAAGCCACTTTAAATGACTGAGTTTGGGTTTCACCCGTTTGCCTTTGAATTCTAGTAAGCATATCAGAATTTTTCTCTATATCAGCAAGATATTCCTTTCCACATTCAATCAAATTATTATCTGATTGTATAGAAGCCGGAAACTTTATTCCTTGAATATCGCTTGGATTTAAATCCCGTAAATTAGAAGTTATGGTATACCACCACCAGAAAATATCACTACTAAGCAAGGCAATAGTGACATATTCATACTTTTTTTCTTTTACCATAAAATATGTTTCACGACTTGATTTACTTTGTTGACCATTTAAATAAAACTTAGGCGGGAAATTGGTGAATACTTTCCAGTACAATCCACCCGTGGTTCTATAATAAACTCGGTTGGCCGAACCTGATGAAATCATGGAAAATAACTGTGCATCTGACTTGAGAACCTTTTTCAAAATCATCTTCTCTACAGTGTTGCCCAATTTAGGGACCCAGAAGGATTTCCTTATCTCATTCCAATTTATATATGCAATATTATAAAATAGATAATCTCGAATATCGGACTGCCATTTTAAATAGGCAGTCGAATAAACGGTTTTAGTTTCTTGATAATTTGCAACAAAAATAGTTAATGCTCTGTTAACACTCTCAAATAATTTTCCTGGTCTCCATGCATAATTCGAATACCAAGTTGTCCGACCTTGTTCAAGGAGCTTTTGTACCATAACCATCCTTTGGGTACATACTAATGCTAATGGTACTATCATTGATATATTGCCCTTACCATTAAGAATGCTAAGGCTACGTTCCATACACATGCTATGAACAGCGCCAGATTCGAACGTTCTTAAATCTATTGGTTTATATTCAATTTGTCTTATCTCTAAGTATGGCGGATTCCCAATTATCACATCAAATCCGCCCCGATCATGGATAATTTCATAGAACTCGGCCAGCCAGTGGAAAGGTTTATGGGTTTCAAGCCAGGTTTCATATTTCAAAGCTGAAGTCTGCTTGTACAGCAGAAGGTTCAGGTCTTGATTCAGCTTATCCAAGCGCTCTTCCAATTTTTCTTTGGCCTGATGAAATTCCCGATAATCTTCGGCTCCATTGAGCTGAATTTCCTTATAGCGGTTGAAGACCATAGCTACCTGTTCGCAGCATTCTTTTATTTTCCCGGCATCATTATCAAAATCCAGTTGCCCGGCAAAGGCCTGGTCTATTTCTGCCTCGCTGGCATACCCAATCAAAGTATTTCCGGCGCGGATGTTGTAATCAATATCCGGCAGAGGTTCGAGACCCAGGTTAGGCTTTTTGTAATTCGGTTCCACCGTGGCCACCAGCTTGAGGAACAGCCTGAGCTTGGCTATTTCTACCGCCTCGTGCATAATATCTACTCCATAAAGGTTGTTAAGAATTATGCTTTTGTAGATAAAATATTGGCGATTAGGGTGTTCGGGGGCTTTTACCCTTTCCAGTGTCTTTTCGAAAAAACTCTTGATGCCTTTTTTGCGCTCTGGCACGAATCTCTCCATGCGCTGCAGACATGCCTCATATAGAGGTTCCAGGATGTTCATGGCGGCAAAGAGAAAGGCTCCCGAGCCGCAGGTGGGATCTAATATGTTTATGGCCCTTCTCGTCCCCCCATCCCCGGCCAAGGATTTATAGAAATGAAGGAGGAATTGGGCATCTTCACAGTTCTCAATCACATTGCGGGCAAACTGGCGAATATTCAGGTTATAAGTAATAAAGTCATTGATGCTGACGATTTCGCCATTTTCTATTTTGCTGCGTACTTCCAGGTACCGTTTGCGTCGTTCAATAACCTCCCGCCATATTTCAGTAGGCAAAGCGACCTCTGCCAGCGCATTATGGTTCCAGCAGCGGCGCTTCTCCACCAGATCCGGCTGCTCCGGATCCATTCCGTCCTTTATATCCTCGGGCAAATCTGACCAGGGATCTTCCGGATTGATTCCGTATTTAACTGCTTCATATATGTAGGCATCGCCGCTGTCCTTTAACATTGACCAAATCCAACCGTCTGCTGCAAAAGCTGATTTGTACCACCGTTCCGTTTCATTGAATAAGTAAGGTAGGATGCAGTTTTTGCTTATGTAGTCGGTAATATCCTCTTTGGTATAATAGGCCCCCATTTGTGCCCGGTCATTAATATACTTTTCAAAAATATAACCGATGACATCCGGGTTTATATCCTTGCCTGAGGCAGTTATGCGGGTATCCAGGTGCCATTCATACTGGTCAAAAAAATTAAAGATATGGTCAAAAGCTTGGTCGTCAATCTGAATATCGGGGTTGGCTTTCTCCAACTGGTGTTCATCAAAAAGACCACCGTTGAGATAAGGGATATGTCCCAGCTCGGCTATAAGCTCCGGATTATGCTCAGATGAGCCCAAGCCTCTATGAAACAGGGTCAGCAGGAAATCACGGTAAAAGGAATAGAATTTATTCCTACCCTTTTTATGTTGGCATAATTTCAGTTTGTCCCGCAGGTAATTTTTATTGTTATCAAGAAAGCCTTTTTTCTGGATAAAATAACAGAACATCAGACGATTCAGCATCAGGGAGGCATACCATTCGCGGTCAGCCTGGGCGGCAATACCTTTTATGAAGCCCAAAAAGGTCTTGTGTTCATTCTTAAATCCATCATAGAACTTTTTGGTGACCCTTTCCCGGTTCTGCTGGAAATTTTCCCGAACCCGCCCGGTTACATCTACGATGGTTATATTCTCTTCCTCATCCAGGGTAAAAAATAGGCCTGAAGTCTTCTGGTACAGCAGTTCCGGTTCCTGTCCCCGGTACCAGTACGTGTCAGTTATTTGTGGAGGTTTCCCTGGTTCACGCAGTACCAGCTGCCAAAGCTGGGTTCCCTGAGCGCTATCCTTAAAAATAATGAGGTGCTCCCGATAGAGTCGGGACACCGCCCGGTCAAGTTTCATGCGGATAGGGTAATCTGGTATTTTACCCCTACCATCCGGGTCACATACCAGGATGCGAAATCCACTTTTCCCTGCAACTGATTGCAAAGTATAGGTGTATTCCTCCACCCTAACCGGATCCTCATGGTTTATATAGTCCCAACCCAAACGGTTGAAGAGTTTTGTAAACTCATATTTTTCTATGTACTCTTTAAACTCTTGCTTGCTTATACATGCCATATCCTTACCTCGCCTTTATACCTAGAGAGCAAATTATCTGAGGAATATTGAGAGCGCTTTCCTGTTTTTTATCTATCACCGAGAGCCGCCCTTCATCACGAAGCTTAATAAGCATTTCCGCCATTTCTTGATCAGTAATGCCAAAACGCAAACGGCGGTTAATGAGTTCGCGGGCACTTTCCCGTAAAGGATAGCGATAAATGTCATCTATGGTTCTTTTCAGAGCTACGGTATCAAAAAGGGTGTTTTTTATGCTTTCATAGTAGCGTTCCAATATTTTATAGGCTCGGTAGCGGGCGCTGGCCTGGCTCCCCAGTTGCCCGCCACTGTGAAGCGCTTCTTTTTCCGCTAGTTGTACCGCCAAGGCTACCAACTCATGATGGTTATCCCGTCTTTCCAATGCCGGAGTATCTAGAGCACAGGCAGCGGACTTAAGTATGCGTGATTGACTGCGCGAAATTACCCATCCATTCTCATCCAACCAGGTTAATCCTTCAAAACCATGACTATTACGGCTATAGGTTATGACCCCCTCCCCTTCTACCGTCTCTTCATCCAGTGGCTTGGTAGCATAAATCACATCGGGCAGGTTCGGAATAATCTTCTTTAATTCAGGATTCGCCCTAATTGCCTGATTCCATATTTCGTAGGCCTGAGAAGTTAAGTCTATTTCTCCCTCATCTTCATCAAGAAGGCCGGATTTTTCATTATAAAGGTCGGCAATATTAACCGGGTCACCATCAAAGAAAGTTTCATCCGAGCCTACTACTTCAGAATTTTGGGAAATGCGATGGGTGAGGCGATTCCTGAGGTTAATTATCTTCTCCAGCCCTTCCTGGGGTAAAAAGGAGTAGCAAAATATGTGAGGCGATTGCTGACCTATACGGTCTACACGCCCGGCTCTCTGGATTAAGCGAATTAAGGCCCAAGGGAGATCATAATTAACAATGATATGTCCATCCTGCAGGTTCTGGCCTTCGCTTAATACATCGGTACTGATAAGAATGCGAATTTCATCATACATTTCTTTTACCCGGTTGCTTATTGGGCTGAAACGATAGGCGTATTCGGTAGGGTTGTCTACTCCTCCAGTGACACAGTCCAAATCTTTTATGCCCCGGGATTGTAGCTGCTCTTCCAGGTAACGAGCTGTATCAGCAAATTGGGTAAATACCAGGATTTTATCTTTTGTATGGGTCTTATTTATAAGTTTTTCCAAGGTGTTAAGTTTCTGATCTTCAGCGGGGTCCCACTGTTTACCAATTTCTATGATAGATAGTATGGCCCCCACATCTTCTTCCAACTGGCGGGCCAATTCTTCATGGAAAAGTTGACTGCTTATCCAGTCATACTTGTTTTTTTCCTGCTGGCAGCGAAGATAATGCTCCTCAGCCAAACTACGGTATTTATCCTTTCCGGTTATAACGGCAATCTTGTAATCGTCTCCGCCATTATCGTCCTCTTCTAGGAATTCATTCATATCAGCACGTTCCTGTTGACCTATAGGAAAAGGTAAACCTTTTTCTATAGCATAGAGAAACAGGCAATTTCTTAGAACATGCCGGGCTAAAGAAACGAGGAAAGAGGAACCACTACTTTCAAGGCGTTTAAATAGGTTGGTACGGCAAAATCCCATTAAGCGCTTACCTGCACGGGATAGATTGGTTATAATTCGTTCCTCTTCCTTACTGGGTACCCGGCTGGAATCAGGGTTCAGATAATTACCCAGTCCATAACGAGCTAAATGCAGGTTATTAATTGTATCTACTACTTCAGTCGAGTAGAGCTTTACATACAGGTCACCGAGATCATTTTCATCAAAACGATATTCAATCTTTTTGGGTATTCGTTCGGGAAAATAGTTTATACTGCCATCATTAAACGGTATATAGTATTGCCTTTTCCCCTCATCCCAGATAGCATAGTTGCTCTTTATAAAGGTACGGGTTCGGCGAACCATGTAGGCTTTTAGTAATTCCTGCCAGTCTTCGGTAAAGTCACTTTTTTCAAATGCCAGCAGGGTATTGGGAGAATATTGAAAACGGGCAATAAATTCAACCGGCCCACCTGTACTTTCTATGAAGCGTTCCGGGCTCAGCCCTATGTCTTTATCCTCAGGTATAAAGAGACGAAGTTGATTGGAAATATCTAAATAGCTCTTGTTATAAGGGGTGGCAGTAAGTAAGATTACTCGACTTTCGTTCTTCTCTATATATTCCTTAACAAAAGCGTAGCGTTTGCTTTGTCGATTGCGCAGATTATGACTTTCATCAATAATAACCACCCGGTAACGGCGAGTCTTTTCCGTAAAGTCTTTATTAATCCTGGATATGCTTATAACCCGAGCCCGGAGCTGGTAGCGATGGACATAGTCTTCCCACATTTCAACCAGGTTCTTAGGGCAAATGATAAGGGTCTCGGTGAAAAAAGTTTCCTCAAATAGTTTGGCTACAGCAGTAGCGGTCAAGGTTTTACCCAGCCCCACCACGTCTCCAATTAATACTCCGCCCCTCTTGTCCAAATGGCGGGCGGCAATACTAACAGCATTCTCCTGGAAAGGCAGTAGTTCTTCCTTCAAATCACGGGGAATGATATAATCGCTAATACCGCTGCGGGCTTCCTGGGAAAGGTGATAGGCCATCTTAAGATAGACATAATATGGGGGAATAAGCTTTTCCCCAGCCCAGCTTTCTTCCAGTATATAAATAAGCTCCTGGCTTATGTCCAGAGCCCATATATCATTCCAGCGGTTCTCAAACCAGTCAGAAAGCTTTTGCGCTGCATCTTGCTCCAGGACATCGACATTAAGTTCACCCTGCTGGGATAAGCCTGCCATAGTTAGATTACTACTACCCACATATCCAATTAAAGGAGCTAGTTTATCTTCTCGGTAAGACAAGTATAGTTTGGCATGCAAAGGATGCCCTAAAAAAAGCTTTACCTTTATTTTTCCCTGATTTAATTGTTGTTTTAATTTTTTTAGGCTTTTTTCATCCTCAGCAGTAGGTAGTCCGAAGGTTAACTGGCGCCTAAATGAACGGGCAATCTCTTTTTTTAAGGCCAGAGCTTTAGGGTTATCCATCAGACCTTCGTCAATTCTGGTCAGAGCAGTGCGCAGCAGATCTTCTTCAGGTTTTTGCATTCCGACCAGCAAACGACAGCAATGATCTTCGCCAGTAAACTGATCTATTTGCTCATTTACCAGTTTCCATCCCCGAAGGTTAAAGTAACCTACGCAAAAATCTGCCCGGTACGAGCTTTCCAGCGTAGTTAAGAGGCCGCTTTTTAACTGGTTTTCGATATTATCATAAATTTGGGGCATGGTATCACCTTCTGACAGCTCCTAAATACTTTTCAAATATCATACTTCTGATTATAACGCTCTTTTTCCTGCTAATGTATTCCATTTTGTCTTAATCGGCAATCAGGCGCTGTCAATATAGGCCGATTCCAGTATTGTAGTCTATAATAACGAATACCTAACACCAATTCTAAAATATAACTTTATCTAATCAGCATCACCCGCCAAGCGTCTAAAGACTGGCTTCCACATTTCTCAAGCTACTACCAGAGGTCCTCATACTCTTTTAAACTTAATTATTGTAAATTTGCACAATAAGCAACCTAGAATCATAGCAAAGGTTTGCACAATGACCTTTCCAAAAAGGATGAAAAAATCTGTCCAATTTGTTAAATTTTTTTGCAGATTAATTGGGGAGGTTATCGTTTTGCAAATACCGTGGTTCCAGTCAGCTTTGAAGAATATGTCAAGGATTGTAATAGTGCTATATTCCCGATCATATTAAAATGCCCAATTTGCGAAGCTTAAAAAAATTATACCGTCATGGTTTTTATTCCCATAATGTTGTTACCTCTGGCGGAATTATTCTTTTGATATCTGCAGATATTTTTGCCGTTCCCTGTGCTGGCCGGAGCCTTTATTGTAATC
>DIPO01000012.1 GCA_002427045.1 Firmicutes bacterium UBA5486 | reverse complement strand
GAAGCCGAAAAAAAAGGAGATTTTGGGAGAAGACTGGCCTTGATGGAAGAGTTCAAAACACTACCCTTTGGAGCTGTCTGGAACAAATACTGCCTTGAACAAAATGTACCTATTGGCGCCGACTGGTTACAGAAGGTGAAAACATACGAGGAAAAGATCCTTTTAACAAGGGTTCGTAACTAATTACGATTAAAATTAAAAACATTGTATGAATAAATAACTTCCTATCACCAAGCAAGCAAAAAAATATTAAAATAGCCCTCGAGATTCCCNNGCTTGTATTAGGCTATCAATAAATTGTGCAGGGACAGAAATAATCAATGACAACGCAAAAAGCCCTATAAAGTAATAGAAAATTAATATGAGGACTAATAACAGAAGAACAATTGAATGATTGTTCTATAAACATTTTACCATAAACAAATGGTTTTTAAATAAAAATAAAAAGACAATTTTTCACACTTCAATCTTATGGTTTTTTAATCCCTTTCTTTTTTGTAAAATTAATTCCCTAAAACATATTATTTCCCGTACTTTTTTTATAAAAACTTTATGTAGGTAAACTACAGTAAGGGTTACTATTTTATGACAATAGTTTGTACTTCCCTTTTCCGCTTCGTTAAATTCTAATCTTTTTACCCTAAACTATTGCTTTTTTAATGAAATTGTATTATCTTATTGATAATGGTTCTCATTATATTATATCTACCCTTTTAAATAAATCTAATAATTTTAATAACAGAAAGGAGCCTAGTCATGACAAGTACACCACTAGTTATGCTACATCCCGGAGAAATTGGAAGTGTTAAGCACATACATGCTGGAGGCTGTGCCACTAAACGCTTATACGAAATGGGTTTTAATACAGGAGCTAAAATTAAAGTTATAAAGAACGATGCCGGACCTTTAATCGTCTCTTTGTCTGGAAATAAGATTGCTTTAGGTCGTGGATTAGCCTACAAGGTAATGATAAATAGAGATATATAAGAAGTTTTTATTTTTTTGTTTGTTATTGAGATTGATTCTCAATAACTTGGAAGGAGCGTTTTAATGAATACTATAGCTTTAGTCGGTAATCCCAATAGTGGTAAAACTACTATCTTTAATGCTCTTACCGGGGCTAATCAACATGTAGGTAATTGGCCTGGAGTCACTGTAGAAA
This sequence comes from Firmicutes bacterium UBA5486, assembly GCA_002427045.1. Lineage (GTDB taxonomy): Bacteria > Bacillota > UBA4882 > UBA10575 > UBA10575 > UBA5486. Next base: position 23,880 of record DIPO01000012.1, on the reverse strand, counting down.
AAAAGAAGGCAAGTTTGAATTCAAAGGAAATAAATATAATGTTGTAGACCTGCCAGGCACTTATAGCCTAGGTGCCTTTTCAGAAGATGAAATCGTCGCCAGAGATTTTATCCTTAATGGTAACCCCGACATAGTAATCAATGTAGTTGATGCTACTAATATTGAACGTAATTTATATTTAACTACCCAATTATTAGAAATGGGAGCCAAAGTAGTTGTGGCCTTAAATATGATTGATGAAGCTGAAAAAAGAAAGATAAAATTTGATCTTAATCGCTTTTCTAAAGAATTAGGTGCTCCTGTTATTCCTACTATTGCTGCAAAAAGGAAAGGGATTAACGAACTAATTAAACAGTCTGTTGAATTGATTAATCAAGATGTCAAACCTAAAACCCAGATCAGCTATGGAGAAAAAATTGATCAGGAAATAAAAAAACTCAAAGCGTTTTTAAGTGATAAAAACTTAGAGTATCCCTCTCAATGGATTGCAATCAAACTTCTCGAAAGAGACCAATACATTTATGAATTAGTTACTAACAAAATAGATTTAAGCTCCTCCGATGAATTCATCAATACTCTTCATCAGTTAAAAAATAGAACCGAAGATTATGAATTAGAAATTGTAAATAAAAGGTATGAGTTTGCCAGCAAAATTGTAGAAAATAGTGTAACTATGCCAGAAGTAATAGTCGAAACTAAAACTGATAAAATAGATAAGGTAATTACCAATAAATGGCTAGGACTGCCTATTTTCTTTCTTATTATGCTCCTGGTCTTCCAGTTGACTTTTACGGTTGGCGAAGATTTACTTGGTGGACTGATGGCTAGTGGGATTGAAGCTCTTGGTAAAGTTATAGAAAACTACCTCATTACTATAAACTCACCTGAACTGCTAGTTTCCTTTGTTACCGAAGGAATTATTGGCGGGGTAGGAGCAGTTGTTGAGTTTATTCCGTTAATCTTGGTTTTATACTTACTGATGGGAATCTTAGAAGATAGCGGCTATATGGCCAGGGCGGCTTATGTAATGGATAGTATTATGAGAGCTTTAGGCTTGCAAGGGAAAACTTTCATCTCGATGATCGTAGGTTTTGGTTGTAATGTACCAGGAGTAATGGCAACCAGAACTTTAGAAAACAAAAAAGACCGAATGATTGCTACCCTAATTAATCCGTTTACGTCTTGTGGTGCTAGAATCCCGATTTATCTAGTGTTTATTGCTGCCTTTTTCCCTAAGCGGGGTGGATTGGTCCTCTTCTCCCTTTATCTTTTAGGAACACTGGTCGCTTTATTGATGGGTAAAATCTTTAGTAAAACGCTTTTCAAAGGTGAATCTTCCTATTTTATTATGGAACTTCCACCTTACCGATGGCCTACACTCAGAAATGTTTTAAGAAATATGTGGGATAATGTCTCTGGATTTTTAAAGCGAGCTGGAACTATCATCTTTGCTGTAGTAACTATACTTTGGATACTAGCTATCCTACCTTTGGGCGTCGAACCTTATAGCAGAAATAGTATTCTGGGACAAATCGGCCTACTAATTGCACCAATTTTTAAACCTGCTGGATTTGGCACCTGGCAAGCTGCTATTGGATTGTTTGCTGGAATAGCTGCTAAAGAAGGGGTAGTAGCTACCTTAGGTATGGTCTATGCAGGTGTAGAAGAAGGGACAGCTCTGGTAACTGCAATACAGAATGCCTTCACTCCCTTAACAGCTGTCTCGTTTATGGTTATGACCTTGCTTTATACTCCGTGTGCCGCAGTAATCGGTACCATCAGAAAAGAAACCAATTCATATAAGTGGGCAATATTTACGGCCTTATATACGTTTGCGATCGGATGGCTAGGTGCAGTTTTGGTATTCCAAATAGGTCAGCTTTTAGGCTTTAGTTAAGTTTTGAAAGGAGATCAGACTCTTGTTAAAAGAAGTTTTAAACCAAATCAAAGATTCAGATTATATTTCTAAATCGAAGATAGCCATGAATCTAAATAAAAGCGTAGATTTAATTGAAGATGCCTTTTCTCAACTAGTTAGGATGGGCTATATCCGAGTGAATAATATAGATAATTGTAATTCTAATTGTAGTGGATGTTTCTTAGGTAATAGCTGTACCAGTAAATCTTCAACTAAATCGATCATTATTACTGATAAAGGTAAACAACTGTTAGAAAAGTAATCTCTTGATAAGTAACTTAGAAGTTAAAAGCCCTTTTACGCTCTTGACAATTGCGCCCCAAAGTACTATAGTAAGTTAGCTTAAGAAATTAGATGTAGTGATTCATGATTATTGTCCCTTCTCAAACTTTTATTGTTGGGAGAGTATGAATGGAAATCTTATCCCTTCTAAGCAATAAATTTGAGGAGGATTTTTTATGTACCAAGACAAAACATTAACCTGTCGTGATTGTGAAAAAGATTTTGTTTTCACCGCTTCTGAGCAAGAATTCTATGCAGAAAAAGGATTTACCAACGAGCCTGGCCGTTGTCCTGAGTGTAGAGCAGCTAGAAAGCGTAACAATGGTTACCAAAGAGAAATGCACCCTGCTACTTGTGCTGCTTGCGGAATTGAGACTGAAGTTCCATTTAAGCCAAGCGGTGACCGGCCTGTTTATTGTAGAGAATGCTTTGCAAAACAAAGAAATAGCTATTAAAACATCTACTAAAAAGCTTCTTCATAATATGAAGAAGCTTTTTTAATTTTACATCCGCTATCATTTCTACCCCTATAAAAGCAAAAGGTTAGACTCCCAAATGAATGCCAAAAGTAAATTGCCAATTCCCTCATGTGACAAATTATCCAATTCCTTAACCTTTTAAATCTCTAGCTTGTCTTCAGGCACTTTTAATCAGCAACCCACTTTCCCCACAAATTTTTAAGGATAATGTTTTTGGTCCAGCTTCATAAAAATCTATTTCTAGTAAATCATTATCTATATCCATACTAAGAACAACCCCTTGACCGAATTTACGATGGATTACCGTATCCCCTATACAAATATCTTCATCTACTATCTTTTTCTTTGGATCGATATACTGATCAATATTCGCTTTAAGCTCTAATACTTGATTCAAAAACCTGGAAGGTTTAACTGGAAGATTATTAATCGTATTTACTGTTAACAGTTCTAGCTCTTCTTTTGCCCTGGTAATACCTACATAAAAAAGCCTAGCCTCTTCTGCCATTGAATCTGTATTTCCCTTGTTTGTTTCATCAATACATAGTCTGGAAGGAAACTGTCCTTCAATCAAGTCTATAATTATTACCTTCTTAAACTCTAAGCCTTTACTAGAATGAATAGTTGAAAGTGTAACTGCATTTTTTCCCCGATTATACTTCGAAGTCTCAATAATATCTTGTAATTCCTCTAGGCGCTGTAAAAAGTCCTTAATAGTCTTAGTATGCAAAGCTATGCTTTTTAAACTCTCAATATTCTGCACCAAGCTTTCAAAGGTATATCCTTCTTCAGATTTACTAATTCTTTTTAAATACTTTATATAACCTAGCTCTTTTTCAATTGTTTCAATTGCCTCCAGCGGTTTCATCTTTGCGATCTTTTGTAAACAGTAACCCCTTTCCACAAGTTTCTTTTGGCTCCGCTGAGAAATCCCTGGGGTATCTAATACCCGATACAATAGATTATTATTAGATGAATCACTACTAACAGCTTGTTCAAATACCACCTTAGAAATATAAGCATCCATCTTATAATATATTTGTTTAAAAGCCTCCGAATCTAATGGATTTAAAGAAAACTTTAAAAAAGAAATGATATCATACATCACCCAGTGTTTAAAAGGTGAATTTCTAAATTCCCGGACATATAATGGAATTCTGTTCCGATCCAAAATATCAATAACAGTAATCGATGATACATTATTCCTATATAAAACAGCTTGATCTGAATACCGTTCCCCTTTTTGAAGTTGAGAAACTAAATACTCCATTTCTTCTTCCTGGTCAGATAAATGTCTGATCTTAACCGGCAGCCCATCGGGATGCTCTGAAAACATCTCCTTATTCCGTCGTTTTTTGTTTACTTTAATAAAACGGTTAGCAAGATCTACAATACTCTTAGTAGAACGATAATTTCTTTCCAAAAGATAAACCCGGGCTCCAGGGTAAGTCTGTTCAAAGTTCAGTAGCGCTTGGGGAAAAGCCCCTCGGAATGCATAAATACTCTGGTCTTCATCGCCAACCATAAATATGTTTTTTCGGGGATAAGCCAGTCTTCTAATAATCTCATGCTGTAAAAAGGAGAGGTCTTGGGCTTCATCTACATTAATATATTGGTAATGATGACGATATCTAGTTAAGATACTTTTCTCTCGATCAAAAATTCTAAGGGTCTGGACCAGCATATCATCAAAATCAATACAATTAAGTAACTTTTTCTGCTCCTCATAGGCCATAAAAACTTCGGGAAAGTTTTTGATCTTAGTTTTAAATGCGGCAATTTGCTCGGTAGTATATAGCATATTCTTTACATAGCCAATCGCATTCGAGAGTTCTTCAAGAAGGTCATCCCCAAGATAATCATTATTAAACTGTGAATAAATTCTTCTTAACATTTGATTCTTTGAAACCAAAGATCTATTCCCTTCTAGCAATGTAGGGACTTGTAAGCTTGCTCGATTATAATATCTCCGTAGTACCGAATAACAAAAACTATGGATCGTAGCAAATTGAATATTTTCCTCTTTATAATGGCCAAAAAGCTTTTGAAACCTATTTTTCATATCTTTTGCTGAAGCTCTGCTAAAGGTCAATGATAATATATTACTGGGAGGGATCTGATGGTTAAATACCATATTTGCACACCTTGTTACGATTACCGTTGTCTTCCCTGCCCCAGGAACAGCAAGTAATAATATGGGCCCATTGATCTCTGAAACAGCCTTTTGCTGTTGATCATTTAAATCATATTTCACAGTAGCGAAGTTTGAAAAACTCAAAGTAAATCCTCCAAAATCTATTATTCATGACTAACTTGGTTAAGTGAACATGATCCAGGTTTTATTGTTCTCTTAAAGATGAGTACTTGTATCATTCTCTCAAGCAATTACTTTATTATAATTATATCACGAATTTTAATTTACTTTTTGTAACAAAATATGATATTATTGTTTAGCAAGCTTTTATTTCTCTCTTTGAATTGACAAACCCCAAAGACCTTTTCCTGAGTGGTCAAATATACAATTAAGGTACTTATGCAATTCTCTTGGTTAATAGAGGGAAAGGAGGAATATAAATCCATGAATCATGTCCTTACCCAAATCTTAGACGAAATTAAGAACATCCACGGTCGTTTGGATCAAATGGATTCTCGTTTAGACACCATCGAGACTCAACAAAAAGAAAATACAACTATGATCAAGGCCCTTCTCCATTCTAAAGAAATCCTTCATGCCCAGTATGATCAGATCTTAATTACTACATCTCAGATCGAAGGTCGTCTTGAGCCAATGGAAAAAAGCATAAGCCGTCTTGACAATATAGAGAAGACCGTAGAGCACCTAGCCGGTGATATCTCTTTCCTTGTCCGCAAATCCGCTGATCATGATGATGAGATCAGGCAAATACGTAAGACTATAAAGTTATAAGCTTACAGCCGATAACCGGCTGCTTTTTAAAAGCAATTATCAGTACAGAGAACATCAATCCTATACTTAAAAAATAAAGACTCGCGCTCACACCTATTCTTTCCCATATTTGACTGACCACTAGCTGCCCCAAGATACTTCCAGTTGCTAAGTTTATTCTAAATATAGATAACCGTTTTCCGATACCAGTAAAAAAACTATTAAATATTTCCATACTATTATAAAGAAAGAAGGTAATAAAATGGCAAGTAGGTCTAAAAATAATTATTTTTTAGCGGGAATCTTAATTGTTTTAGGTATACTCTTTCTCCTTAACAACCTTGGCTTTGCCTCTTTAGATCTAACCATCGGCACCTGGTGGCCTTTAATCCTGATCATACTTGGTTTGCAACAACTCTTTGCTTCGCGATTTACTAATCTTTTTTCCTGGTTCTTAATTTTTGTTGGTGTAAGTTTACAACTACACCAACTCGGGTTAATTGATTCAGTACAGTTAAAATTATGTTGGCCTCTCCTGCTGATTTTTCTCGGGCTAGTTCTACTTTTCGGTTTTGGAAGGAGTAATAAATTGTTAGTGGAGACTTCTCCCCAGAGTTTAGTAGATATTATGGCTATTTTTGGGGGCATTGAGCGGCAAATTACCTCCCCTAGCTTTCTCGGTGGATTTGCCATGGCACTCTTCGGCGGAATTAAACTGGATTTGACCGGATCCCAACTGGCCGAGGGAGTACAGGTACTCAATATCAGAGCATTCTTTGGTGGAGTTGAGCTTATCCTTCCGGAGAGCTGGTCAGTAGAGATCAGAGGGGTTCCCATCTTCGGAGGTATAGAGGATCAAAGAAATAAGCATCTAAGGCTAGAAGAAGAAGCTGGTTCCAAGCTGCTCATCAACGCCTTTGTTGCTTTCGGGGGGATCGATATTAAAAATTGAAAAACTCTGATATAAACTAATTGATCAATATACTATAACAACCCATCTAGCTTCATTTGATCCCAGACAACTCATTCTTTACGAAAGCCGTTGTCTCCGATAAAACTTTCTCTTCCCAATCATAGCGGTTATAAGTATGATCCGCTTCCTCCACATAAACAAGCTTTGCCCGCCCAGAAAGTGCCGCTTGATAATTTTCTGCTGTATTTGACGGGACTACCTGATCTCCGGTCCCATGTATGATCAAGACTGGCCCTGGATATTTTTTTATTGTCTCGTATGTATCCCAGTCTTTCAAATCATCATAAAAATTATGGTTTAACCATAATCCTCCGATATCAATATCTCCCCTTTGATTACGCGGGAAAACATCATCATCCTCTTTAGTTTGGTAGATACCAGCAATCGTATCGATCCCCGCCGCTGACCATAGGGCCAAAGTTTTGACCATAGAAGGATTGTTTCCCGCTAGTACCGAAGCTACTGCCCCTCCCATACTTAAGCCAAGTACACCGATTCTTTCCGGATCTGTTGCTGGTAATTTACTAACAAACTCCAGTATCTGCTGAGCCTCAAAAACCTCACTGCTAAAGGTCATCTCCTCAAAATCGCCATCACTTTCACCAGAACCAGAAAAATCAAATCTAATTACAGCCAAACCCTCAGCCTCTAACAAGCGGGATAATTTAAGAAAGATCCTATGCGGTTCAAGCTTGTTTCCGGTAAAACCGTGAAACAAAATTACTGTTGGATATTTCCCCTGTAAATCAGGGTAATGATACATTCCACGTAATGTTTTACCCTTAACCACCAATTCAATCGCTTTTTGCATTCTTTATCTCTCCTTATTGAAAGTTTTCACTTAATAAGTTATTGAAGCCAGAGATTATATATGCTTCTATTTATGGATTAATTTACCTCCCATTCCACTATTTTTTTATAATATAATTGACATCCTAAAGAATTGCATAATTATTTAAATAGATATTTGGGATAATTATTTAATTCCCACAAGTAATAAGCAACAAGCTACAAGATGTATTATACAATTCTCTCTGTTGAAAAATGGCCAGGGTAATAAAGATACGCTGGCCATTTTTAAAATTTTGTCTGCTTACTATTCATCTAACTGTACTCCAAATAACGCGAACCAGCCCTCTCTTGCTTATTTTACTTCTATTCTTACCGACTTCTCTCCTAAAGATTGTGAATGGATAGTTACATCAATAATACCAGTTTCATTTATTGTTTCAACCCAGAACGCTATTGCGCCTCCTTTTACCACCACTTCTTTTGGCCCCTGTAAGCGGCCAGGGCCGTTCAATTCCAATTTAATAATCTCATCAATAAATGGGAGTAAATTTCCATACTGATCCAGGATTTTAATTACAATCCTAGTCGCATCCTTCTGGGAAGAATCTAATACCAAGTCATCTGCAGCTACAAATAATTCGGATGGAAGCGGATTCTTGCTTAACCTTTTTTCTATAACCACCTGATCTTGATAGTATCCTGTTATAACCGCATCTTCCCAAGTTAATCCCCAAGAACCCGCAATCTCAGGACTTATTACTGAATAATCAATAATAATAGGTGGATATAAAACCCCTTTATATTCATCTCTTCTTGGATATATCTTTTCCTTGATTTTCTCTTTACCAAATTGGAGCTGAATACACTCACAGTTCGTATAAATAACCAGCGGTATTACCCCGCCAATATTTCGTTCTCCTCGGGCCCAAAAAGTTACAGGTTCCAAGACTGGTTCAATTTCCGGCGAGATCTGTGACTTATATACATAAGAAGCAAATTTAGGTATCCGGAACATATCCATAACTCCATGATAACAAATACGATCACCAGACCCAAAATCTTTATGCGTATTATAATCAAAAGCACACCAGCCAATAGTTCCGGAGATCGAATCATCCAGGCCGGCTGCATTTAGAACCCGTAAATGACGGAGAGAATGTTCCATTTGCCTTTCTTCCTGGTCAAACCGTTTGGTTGGATACATGTGGCCATTAAACTCCGTTACTAAATAAGGGACTTTATAATCTAACCCCGTAACCTCGCACTGGGTTCGCAGAGGTTTTCTCACTCCATCATGGATAAAATCATTAAAGGTATACACATCTTCCAGAAGATTGCTTCGGGTAATGTATCTCACTCCTCCAGTCTGACGGGTAGGATCTAATTGCCGGGCTATTTGATTGGTCTCGGTATAGAACTCATCATCATCTTCCGATTCATTAATCCTGACTCCCCAAATAACAATAGACGGATGGTTCCAATCCCGTTCAATCATCTCCCTAAGGTTTTCTTTTGCAATTTCTTTCCATTTTGTATTACCAAGATGTTGCCATCCAGGGATCTCTTCAAAAACCAATAGCCCAAGTTCATCACATTTACGTAAAAAATGTGGTGATTGAGGATAATGAGAAGTCCGCACCATATTAAGATGCAACTCATTTTTTAGGATTTCGGCATCTCTTTCTTGTACCCGTTTAGGCATAGCGTAGCCTACATAAGGAAAAGACTGATGCCTATTTAAACCAATTAGTTTCAGTTTGTTACCATTTAAATAAAAACCATCTTCCTTAAATTTAGCTTTACGAAAACCGATTCGGTCAATATATTCATCAGTATAATCATTAATAGTAAACTGCACTGAAATTTTATATAAATTAGGATTATCAACGCTCCACAAATTAATGTTTTCCAGACCTTTTATAGTAAAATTATGAATCTTATCTTCCTGGTCAATCTGAGTATTAAATGTTTGAGCATGAATCTCCTTGCCACCTGTTTCTATAATTGCAATCCGAAACAAACCATTCCCGGTTACCTGACGCATATTTTCTAAGAACACCTTAACTTTTAAGCTTTTTTCCGGTTCCAATATGTCTTCTGTTTCAACCTTAATATTTTTAATAAAAAGAGCATCATATATACCCAAGCTCACTTCACGGTAAATCCCACCATAAGTCAGATAATCGATCTGTCCTCCAAAAGGTGGTATTTCTTCTAATTCGGTGGAATCGACTACCACTGTTAGCATATTTGTTTCCGCTTCAAAGTGATAGGCATCATCAATTCTAATATTAAAAGGTGTATACCCTCCTTTATGTTCGCCAAGAAAATTACCATTTAAGTAGACACGAGCGTAAGCCATGACCCCTTCAAAATGAAGGTATATTATTTTATCCTTATATTTTCCAGGAATATTTAGTGGGTATTTATAGCAAGATTGGAATTGATAGCTCCGTTCATCAAAGTAATTATAAGGCAATTCTATATTTGTATGCGGTAAGTTTACCCTTTCAAATCCCTGTACATCATTCTCCCGCTCCAAGCCACACTTGTATTCTGGTTTGTAATACCATCCATTATTAATCTCAATTATTTTTCTCATTAGTTGTCTCCTATCACTGTTTTAATGATCCGGTAATCCCTTGTACAAAATAACTTTGCAAACCAAAAAAGATAATAATCATCGGCAGTGTTGAGATTAGAATCGCTGCCATAATCACACCATACTCAGGAAAATAGGCTGAAGACATCGTAGAGATTAGTAGTTGCATCGTCTTCTTCTGATTGCTTTGTAAAACAATCAATGGCCACATATAAGCATTCCAGCTGGTCATAAAGGAATAGATCGCCGCCGCAGCATAGGTTGCTTTCATTGAAGGCACAACTATTGAATAGAAGATCCTAAATTCTCCTGCACCATCCACTCGCGCGGCTTGAATAATCTCTTTAGGAAATGATTTAAAGCTTTGTCGGAAAAAAAAGATAAGAAAGACTGAGGTTAAAGAGGTTAAGATCAACCCCAGATGTGAGTCAAGCAAATTAAATCTGACAATTAATCGGAAAAGTGGAATCATTAATGCTGCAAAAGGAACCATCATGGTCATCATTACTATCCCATAGATTTTGTCTCGAGCCTTTGAAGCAAAAAGCTCAAAACCATAACCTCCCATCGAGGAAATAATTAATTGTCCAATGACTGTTAGAATTGCTACTTTGCACGAATTAAAGAATATCCGGGCAACATCATACTCCGCAAAAAGGGTTTTAAAGTTCTTGCCCAATTGATTACCAAAAGTTATTTTCCCCTTGACAATCTCCACCGCACTATTAGTCGCACCCACCACCATCCAGTAAAACGGGAAAACAGCAACTACAAACGCAGCGATAAGAAAAGCATATTGCAATATTTTTTTGAGACTTTTTCTCATCTCTTATCACCTGCCAATTTAAATTGGATGATTGCAAGAATTGCAACCAAGATCACGATAACATAGGCTACAGTAGCAGCATACCCGAAATTGGGCATATATTTGAAGCATAAATTATAAATGTAGACCGACATCGTCAAAAGTGAATTTCCAGGCCCAATAGTAGCTGCAGTAACTCCACCAGAGGAAAAACTCATCGGCTCATCAAATAATTGTAAAGTACCAATCGTTGAGGTAATAGCCGTAAATAGAATAATTGGTTTGAGCATGGGGACAGTAATAAACCTAAATTGCCTAAGTTTATTTGCTCCATCAATTTCTGCTGCTTCATAAAGTTCATCAGGGATATTTTGCAATCCGGAAAGATAGAAAATCATATTATATCCTGTCCATCGCCAGGTCATAGCAATCATAACCGTAATTTTAGCCCAGAATGGATCCATCAGCCATGGAATTGGCTCACTGATTAAATGAATAGCCAAAAGAAATTTATTAATAAGCCCATCCAAGCTGAACATCATTTTAAATAGTAAAGCATACGTAACTAAAGAAGTAACCGCCGGGAGAAAGATCCCTGTCCGGAAAAGTCCTCTAAATTTAATTGATTTATCATTTAATAGCGAGGCAATGATTAAAGCCAGAAAAAGCATAATCGGAACTTGGATAATAAAAAAGATAAAGGTATTTTTTAATGCTTGTAAAAACACGGTATCTTTTAGCAGTTTCACATAATTTCTCAAACCAACAAATTTTTGAATCATACCCCTTGAAGACATTGTCGACAAAAATAACGAACTGATGATCGGATAGAGCATGAAAACGGCAAGAATAATTACTGGAAAAGAGATAAAGAACCAACCATATTTGTTTTTTGCAGAAATATGCCTTTTTTCTCTATCCTGACTCGGTAGCCTGGTCGTATTTTCCATCATAAGTTTTCACCTTTTCTTTTTTAAAAGAGGAATAATACCTAATTTCCAGTATTATTCCTCTTTACTTACTGCCCCAAAATTTCGTAACTTGTCACTTTAAAAATCGATCTGATTCTTCAGTTGTTCTTCAGCTTTCTTAAGAGCTGTTTCAACATCAATCTTACCTGCTAAGTAATCCGGCATTACAGCCATTAATGCTGCATCCGCCTCATAGGTAAATAAACCATAATTAACCGGAGGAATTTTCCTCATCCAGGTAGAAAAATCAGAAAAGATTTTCTGCCCACCAAAAAACTGATCAGGTTTAGTATAGGCTACCCCATCTTGTGAAGGTAAATATGTTCCTACTGCACCCTGTTCAACCAGAATTTTTTGGTAGAAATCTTGATCAGCAGCAAAAATTGTTTTAAGAAAATCTTCAGCCACTGCCCGATTCTTTGATTTTTCGATCACATACCAACTTGAACCACCTAAATTTGAATAATTAACGGAAGATTTCAAATTTAATCTAGGGGTTGGAGCAGCAGCCCACTTACCTGACTGGCTCTTTTCTGCCTTAATCGAACCAATAATCCAACAGCCGGTAATCACTGACGCTGTCTCCCCTTTATTAAATGAAGCCACCCATTCATTCCAGCCACTAGTTTTTTTAATTATTCCTGAATCTACAATCTTTTTATAAGCAATATATCCTTCCTTAATTACCTCATTATTGACGATATTAGGATTATCATTCTTATCAAAGTACCACTCTCCGGCAGATTGCATCATAATTCTCATCAATCCACCATCTGCAGCATCAAATGCTATCATTGCCTTACCTGTCTTTTTCTTAACTTGCTTACCAATTTCGATAAATTGATCCCATGTTATGTTATTAAGATCAGCAGGTTCATAGCCCGCTTCCGCTAAAATGTCCCTCCTGTAAAACAGTGCGCTCACGCCTGAATCAAACGGCACTCCGTAAATTTTCCTCTTTAAAGTCATTAATTCATTTTTATAGCTTGCAAATTCTTTGTGATTAATTTTTTTAGTTAGGTCCGCAAAAGCGCCGGGATATGCTTGTAAATATTTTTGAGCATTATAATCTTCAATCAAGACAATATCCGGTAATCCCTCTTTCATTCCTGAAGCCAGCACCGTATTGAGTTTTTGCTCCACATCAGCCTTAGCCATTTCAACAATCTCAATTTCTACACTAGGGTTAATCTTTTGGTACCTTGCTTTTGCTTCAGCCATTACCGGGACATTAAAGTTAGGATCCCATGCCCAAATTGTAATCTTGCCGGATTTCCCCCCAGCCATTACAGTTACTCCAAAGATAGAAAACAAAACACAAACGACCAAAAGCATAGAAAATAACCTTTTCACTACTGTTTCCTCCTTTTTTAACTTATCACCTGAGTGAACTGCATAATTACCTATCTCACATTTCACACTCAACCAATTATGCAATTCCTTTACTATGGATAATAATGGTTGCAACTAAATATTAAATGATATTTTACTAAATGTCAATAAGTTTTACTAAATATTTATTATACTTATTTACTCTTTTTATGTTGTGTTTGCTTTGCAATATTATCATTTACCAGTTATAACTAGGGTTTTTATCTCTATTTTTAACATTTATTATTAAAAAAGTAACAGTATTTTCTTTTATAAAAGTAATATTAGGTTTTGCATTACTAAACTTTTACTAAAAACAGTTGTAAATTTTACTAAGATAGATTATAATAAATTAAAGAATTGCATAATTAGTTTTAAATAATATGTTTAGGGCAATTATGCAATTCCTTAAATGCATAATAAATGTTTCTAACATTTAGCTTTTAAATCATTATTAAACAACTAGTCGCCTTAATTTGAGTGCATTATTAATTATAATTGGTTTAAATGTCAGTTTAATTATGATAGGGATGATAATGTAATGGCTACAATAAAAGAAATTGCTAAAAAAGCAGGAGTTTCTCCGGCAACTGTTTCTAGGGTACTTAATCATGACACGACTTTATCTGTATCCTCTGAAACTAAGGTTCGCATCTTAAAAATTGCTGAAGAATTAGAATATGTCACTGTACGTGAACGAAAAAGGAATAAAGCCAAAAAAACCACATTAAACATTGGAGTATTAGATTGGTATTCAGAGGTCGAACTCCTTGATGACCCCTACTACCTTTATCTTATGACGACTATTGAAAAAGAATGTGCCCAAGCAAATATCAGCACCTTTAAAATTAGTAAGATTAATGATAAATACCAGGTTATGATTAATAATGTAGATGGGATCATTGCTATTGGTAAATTTAGCAATGAGGAGATTGAAGAGCTTTCTACTTATACGAATAATATTGTGTTTGTAGACTCCTCTCCCCAAGAGAAAATTTATGATTCTGTAACCATTAATTTTAGACTGGGAATTACAGAAGCAATCCAATATCTAATACAATTGGGCCATACTGAAATCGGCTTTATTGGCGGCTCAGTAGTTGGAGACTATAAAGAAAAAACCATTGATAATCGGAAGAAAGAGTTTATATCAATCATGGAGGAATATCAATTATTCAATCCTGACTACATCTATACTGGCAATAAAATTTCCCATCAAGAAGGTTACAGCGTTCTCAATCAAGCCCTCCAAGGGCATAAATTACCTACTGCTTTTTTGATTGCTAATGATACCATGGCGACTGGTGCTCTAAGAGCCCTGCACGAAGCGAAGATCAATGTACCAAATGAGATGAGTATCATTGGTTTTAATGACCTTGTTACTTCTAAATTTTTAATCCCACCATTAACCACAATCAGAGTACACATCAGCTTTATGGCTTTAACTGCAATTGACCTGTTGAAAGAGAGAATTTATAAGGGACGGGTAATCCCAAAGAAAGTTTTGATCCCTAGCGAGTTAGTTATTAGGAAAAGTTGTAAAAAAAGGAGTTAATACCGTTTCAATATTTTAATATTTGAATTATTAATTAAACTTTTCTACCCTTATTCAGATCTTAATGATCCTTTCTCTTAAAATTCACTTTTTCCTAGATAAATTCTGAGCCAACGAGGATTGCGGATACGCTGATGTACGAACTTTGGAAAGGTTAGGTGGTTAAATTTGGGCACCAAGTTACTTGATTATTTTGAAGCATATCCGATCATAGCAGCTGTTAGGGATGAACATGATTTAGCAGTAGCACTTTCTTCATCAGCAAAAATAATTTTTCTTTTGGATGCTACGCTATGCAACTTGAAAGAAAGAGTTGAAAAGATAAAAGCCCGGCAGAAAAAGGCCTTTATCCATTTGGATATGGTTTCCGGTTTGAGTAAAGATCCAACAGCTGTTGAGTTTATTAAATCAGAAATTAACCCCGCTGGAATAATTACTACTAAAACAAATTTAATACAATACACCAAACAAATTGGCCTCAGCACTATTCAACGTCTATTTATTTTGGATTCCCTCTCGATACAAACCGGTCTAAAGATGATTCAGGCCAATCAGCCGGATTTTATTGAAGTAATGCCAGGAATTATCCCGAAAGTTATTCCAGAGATAAAGAGTTTTTGCCAGATACCAATTATTGCAGGTGGAATGATCAGCACCAAAGGGGAGATTATTGAATTATTGAAAGCTGGTGTACTGGCCATATCTACTAGTAACAAGAATTTATGGGAACTTTAAGGAGGGGTTGTTGTTGAATAATAAGTATATCCTCTCAATCGATCAAGGAACATCAGGAACAACTCTTTTACTAGTTACTACTAAAGGAAAAATTGTATATAAATATTATCAAGCTTTTCCGCAAAGCTATCCAAAACCTGGTTGGGTAGAACACGATCCTGAGACCATCTGGCAGACCGTTAGGGATGGAATAAAGAACATCCTTTCACTTTCTTGGCTGCAGGAAGACGAAATCAAAGCCATTGGCATTACTAATCAAAGAGAAACAGTCGTAGTCTGGGATCGCCAAACAGGCTCTCCTGTCTACCCGGCAATTGTCTGGCAATGCCGGCGGACAGCAAATTTCTGTGCGAAGCTTTCCTCTGAAGGTTTAGAACCACAAGTTACAAAAAAGACTGGATTACGATTGGATCCCTATTTTTCTGCCACTAAAATTAGATGGATTTTAGATCATGTAACTGGAGTACCCGAACGTGCACGGGAGGGGAAAATAGCCTGTGGTACAATTGACTCTTGGCTGATCTGGAAATTAACAGGTGGTTTAAGCCATGTGACCGATTATTCCAATGCCAGCCGTACTTTACTCCTTAATATTCATACCAAACAATGGGATCTTGAACTACTAAATAACTTTGATATCCCGTCAAGTATGTTACCGGAAATTAAACCCTCAGTCGGATTTTTTGGTGAAACCGATACTACCCTTTTTAAACATCCTATCCCTATTACCGGGGTACTCGGAGACCAACAGGCGGCACTCTTCGGGCAGGGCTGCCTAGAACCCGGAACAACGAAAAACACTTATGGAACTGGCTGTTTTATGTTGATGAATACCGGAGAAAAATGTTTTCTTCCTGAATACGGGCTTTTAACTAGTATTGGTTGGGTAATTAAAGATAAGATTACCTATATCCTTGAAGGCAGTGTTTTTACCGGAGGAGCAGTCGTTAAATGGCTACGCGATAAATTAGAAATAATAAAAGATGTTGCTGAAACTGAAACTCTAGCCAAAAAAGTTACAACTACAGATGGTGTTTACTTTGTTCCTGCTTTTACTGGCTTAGGAACACCACATTGGGATCCTTACGCACGGGGAATAATTATTGGCCTAACTTCTAGAACCACTAAAGAGCATATCGTAAGAGCAGCATTAGAAGGTATAGCCTTTCAAGTCAAGGAAGTTGTCGATAGTATGAGCAAAATAACAAAGTGTAAACCGAAATGTTTAAGAGTTGATGGTGGTGCAGCAGCTAATAATTTTCTCCTACAGTTTCAGTCAGATATTTGTGGCATACCAATCCAACGCAATAGCTCACTTGAGTTAACTGGTTTAGGAGCAGCTTTTGTTGCTGGATTAGGCATCGGAATATGGACAAATATTAATGAAATTAAAGATTTAGTCCAAATGGAGCACCTCTTTGAACCGAAAATCTCTGTAGCCAACCGGAATAAACTTTGCTTCGATTGGTTAAGAGCTGTAAGAAGATCTCAAAGCTGGGTTGAACAAGAATAAGACAAATTTTATAAAATATAAAATGTCCATGAGATTTAGAGAAGGACTATTAACCCATTTAAAAGATGGGAATATAGTCCTTTTGTTTTTATTAGATAAAAAGAGGAGGCGGAAAATATGATCGAAACAGATATCCTAATTATCGGTGCCGGGGTAGTTGGAGCTTCCATAGCACGTGAACTCTCCCGTTATGAACTTCAGATCCTAATAGTAGAAAAAGAGGTTGACGTTGCTTTTGGAACTTCAAAAGCCAATAGTGGTATTCTCCATTCCGGAATTCACGATTTGCCTGGAAGTTTAAAAGCACAGCTTTGTGTACGAGGTAATACTCTATACCCTAAAATAGTTGAAGAGCTAAATGTTTCATATAAAAATAATGGCCAAATTATCGTAGCCCGTAGCCCGGAGGAACTGCCTATTTTGAAAAAGCTCGTCCAACAAGGAAGAACCAACGGTATTACTGGGTTCTCTGAATTAAGCAAAGAAGAATTATTGCAGCTCGAACCCAACCTTTCTACAAATCTAGCCGGCGGCGTTTTTGTAGAATCAGCAGGGATTGTAATCCCCTTTGATCTGGTCTTTGCTTTAACTGAGAATGCCATAGCTAACGGAGTACAATTAGCAATTCAAACAAAGGTTTTAAATATTGTTTATGATAAAAAACAATTTCTAGTTACTACTAACCGAGGAATCTTTAAAACAAAAAAAATTATTAACGCCGCAGGCCTTAACGGAGCTAAAATTGCCGCTTTAATTGGAGATGACTCTATTACTATTCATCCTCGGAAAGGCGAAGAATATATTCTTGACCGAAAATTAGAAGGTCTAGTAAAAAGAACTATTTTTCCTTTACCTTCTGAAAATTCTAAAGGTATTTTAATTATTCCAACAACGGAAGGAAACATTATGCTCGGCCCTACAGCGCAAGAGGTCAATGATTCTACTGATCTAACAACTACTGCCGCAGGATGGCAAGAGATTTTTCCTGAAGTAAAATCTTTAATGCCATCACTTAAAGCAACTGATTTAATTACTTCTTTCGCTGGACTCCGGGCATCAGGTAATACAGATGATTTTATTATTGCCCATTCACCTGTTTCCCGTCAATTTATTAATGTCGTAGGAATCGACTCCCCCGGCCTTACTGCAGCTCCGGCAATTGCGGAATATGTTATTGAACTTTTACAAGAAACTGGCCTGCAATTAAAGGAAAAAAAGGTTTTTAATCCATATCGTCGATTGATCCGTATGCAGACACTTACTCGAGAAGAGCAGGAGATACTAATGAAAAAAGACCCAGCTTACAGCCGTATTGTTTGTCGCTGTGAACAGATTAGCGAAGGAGAGATTAGGGCCGCAATTCGCCGGGGCGCTACTACTTTAGACGGAGTAAAACTTCGTACTAGAAGCGGAATGGGACGTTGCCAAGGAGGTTTTTGTACACAAAAAATTATTACTCTTCTTTGTGAGGAACTAAATATTTTGCCGTGGGAAGTTACAAAAAATGGTCCGGGAAGTGAAGTTTTGACTAGAAGTTTAAGAAATAAGTAAATAAGTATGTGAAAGGATGAAAATGGCGTGCATGAAATACCAATAGATCTTCTCATTATCGGTGCAGGCCCCGCTGGTTTAGCGGCAGCCATCGGAGCAGCAGAAGCTGGTGTTAAGGAGATTTTGCTTTTAGATCGGCAAGATGAGCCAGGCGGTATCTTACAACAATGTATCCATAATGGTTTTGGCTTAAAATATTTTAAAGAGGAGTTAACCGGCCCTGAGTATGCACAACGATTTATTGACCAGCTAGATGTATACCCGCAGATTAATATAAAAACTGAAAGTATGGTTACAAAAATAACTCCTGACCGTAAAGTCTATGCCCTAAACGGTCGTAGCAAATTAAACTGTTACCAGGCGAAAGCAATTATCTTGGCAATGGGATGCCGAGAACGTCCACGCGGAGCAATTAATATTCCTGGGTCACGGCCATCAGGGATATATACCGCTGGAACAGTCCAGCATTTAATGAACATTTACGGTTTATCTCCTGGCAAGGAGGCCATAATTCTCGGTTCCGGGGATATCGGTTTAATTATGGCCCGTCGGCTAACATTAGAGGGAATAAAAGTAAAAGCAGTTTTGGAACGCTTACCGTATTCTACAGGATTAAATCGGAATATCGTACAATGTTTAGAAGACTTCAAGATTCCCTTATATTTAAGCCATACAATAATCGAAATCATTGGAAAGAAAAGAATAACAGGAGTACAAATTGCCCCGGTTACAACTGATCTTCAGCCGGTTTACAATAAAGCCTTTCTTCTTCCTTGCGATACTTTAATTCTCTCAGTAGGCTTAATACCCGAAAATGAACTCTCCTTGATGGCAGGAGTAAAACTTGACCCAAATACATGTGGGCCATTAGTTAATTCTTTTTATGAGACTTCTGTGCCTGGAATATTTGCCTGTGGTAATGTAGCACATGTCCATGATCTGGTTGATGATGTTAGTATCGAAAGCAAAGTTGCTGGTCAAGCTGCTGCTGCTTATATTCAAGGTGATAAATTTAGCTCGTCATTTTTTAAAGTTAATTTGGGCAGAAATATTCGATCAGTAATTCCCCAATATGTTGCTACCAATCAGCCTACCACCCTTTATATTCGTACTCATTTTCCAGAAAAAGGTGTTTCTCTTAAAATTGGCAAAAATAGAATACAGCAAAGAGTAGTTACACCCGGAGAGACTATCCGTTACACCCTATCTCCAGAGAAACTAAAGGAATTTACAAATTCTATAACCGTGAGTTTAGAGGAGGAAACAAAAATTGACTGAATTAACTTGTATTATTTGTCCAATTGGTTGCCGAATTAATGTAATAGAAAAGACAAAGGCCAACAGCTGGATAATAGAAGGTAATAATTGTCCGCGCGGAGCAGAATACGCCAAAAAAGAAATGGTGACTCCTCAACGAATATTAACCGCAGTAGTGCAGGTAGAAAAAAGGCCAAGGATGTTACCAGTTAAAAGTGAACAACCATTACCAAAAGAAAAGCTTTTCTTAGCAATGCAGGAAATCAAGGAAATACTAGCAAAGCCACCAATAAAAAGTGGTGAAATATTAAAGAGCAATCTTGCCAATACAGGGGTTAATTTAGTAGCAACTAAAACCTATTTGTAGAATTTTGTATTTATTCTTTTAAATATATCCTTACAGCAGTTAATCTAATAATCCTCTTATACCTTTAGTTGCTTTTGCCTCATCGTCAAATAATGACCTTCTTGAGGCATCATCATCACTCCAACCAGGTGCAACAAGCCATTTATCGCTCTGCGTCCAGTGAGAACCCCAGTAAAAAACACCTTTGGCTCCAGTTTTTTTAATAACTTTTTTAAGATCTTGTAAATAATCATATTGTCCTTGCGGTGTCTGTGAATATGGTACCTCTGCATCTCTATATCCATTTTTATTAGTATCCCAGTAATAAGATGTTTCTATTATATATACCTCTTTTTTATATGTTTTTATATTACTGATAATATTTTTTTCCAGGTCTTTAAAAGTACCATGCCACATCGGATAATACGATAAACCAATTACATCAAATTCTCCACCATGAGCTACAAAATTATCAAAAAACCATTCAGTTCCAACTAAATCACCACCTCCATGAATATGGATCATTATTAATGGCCGCGACGACAATTCGCTAGCATCTTTAACAGCATTAACTGCAGCATTGCTTAATGTTACTAAATTATCCCAACTTTCTTCTTCTTCACCAATTTTCCCTACTGGCCAGAGCATTCCGCCCCTGATCTCATTACCAATCTGTACCATATCTGGCATAGTGTTTTGTTTGCGTAATTCAGTAATAATCTCATGAGTATAATCATATACAGCTTGAGTTAACTCTGAAAGACTCTTTTCTTTCCAGCGTGGTGGCGTCCACTGATTCTCTGGATCAGCCCACCAATGAGAATAATGGAAGTTTAGTAAAAACTTCAACCCGAGTTTCTTAGCATCCCGGGCCATAGTTTTCACATAATCAAGGTCCTGCAATAATCCATAATTACCATCACTATCAATAGCAGGATCTACCATCTTCCTTATTCTAACCCACGAATAACCGTGATCCTTAAATATTTGTAAGGCAGGTTTTATTTGTCCATCAATATCTTTAAACTCTACACCGGCATCTTCTGCTGCTTTTGCTTCCGAAGCATCAAATCCAACTATTACATTGCTAGTTGGAATAGGAGTAATAGCAGTGCTTTTACCTCGACAACCCACAAATAATAAAAGTATTATCAAAATAAAAAACCCCAATTTTGATATGCTTTTTTTTGACCTCATTCTAAACATACTTCTACCAGGTTTTCCTCTTTCATCAGATCTAAAGGGATTAAATTTCCTGTTACTGTTTTTCCGTTCACTATCATGTTTGCTACCCCGTGGCAAACCCGATGCGGATTTGAAACTTTAATCTTAAAACTCTTCCCACGATACTCACGTGTAATTTCAAAGCCTTCCCACTCCTGAGGAATAGTCGGATCAATAATTAACCCATCATAATCAGCACGAAGGCCGAGAATATATTGGGTCACTGCCACAAAACTCCAGGCTGCAGTCCCGGTCAACCAAGAGTTCCTGGCCCGGCCAAATTTATCAGGATGTTCTTTTCCGGTAATAAACTGCGAATATACATATGGCTCCATAGTATAAACATCGGCAATCTCATTTTTAGCTGCCGGTAAAAAGGAACGATAATACTCAAAAGCCCGATCACCACGGCCTAAAATCCCTTCAGCCACTACTGCCCAAGTATTGGTATGACAAAAGATCGCAGCATTTTCTTTCAAGCCAGGAGGAAAATCGGTAATCGCCCCCACCTCAAGGATATGCTCCCGATAAGCCGGATAATTTTTGACAATACCATGTTCCGTAGCCAATAGCTGTTTCAGGCTATCCATAGCCTGTAACAGGACTTCTCTTTCTGCTACTCCGGCAATAACTGCCCACGTTTGACTATTAATAAAGATTTTCGCTTGTTCACTTTCCTGACCACCCAACTTTTTACCACTGTCTAGATAACCCCGGAGAAACCATTGTCCATCCCAAGCATGTTCTTTAATCTTCTTTTTAATTTCCTCCCGGTAAGCCTTAAAATGTCTAGCATCATCTGTATTCCCCAAACGTTCGGCTAATGTAATAAACTCATTTAAACCAACATAATACAAGAAGGTACTCCATACGCTTTCTCCTTGCCCCTTTAAATTAATACAATCATTCCAATCAGCAGCCAAGCCCAGTAATAAGCCATGTGGACCCCGTTTCCCCCACGAAAACTCTAAGGCTTTTTTTAGATGATCATAGACCCGATCAGTCCCTTGATCCGCATAAGGAACATTGGTCTTGAGAAAGTCCATGTCTCCTGTCTCCTTAAGATAAGCCGGAATTGACAATAAAAGCCAGAGGTGATCATCAGAAAAAATCCGATCTTCCGGTGGAACATTGTGAGCCCCCTGTTTCCAGGTTAAGGGCTGCACACTATGCATAGCAGCACCAGAAGAGAGCTGGCCTTTGAGTAAATCAATCAATTTATTCCGAACTAGATCCGGAATCGAATGAACAACACCTAATGTATCTTGGTTCGTATCCCGATAACCCAGTCCATCCCGGCCACCGGCTTCATTGAAAGAAGCAGAACGCGACCAATTAAAAGTAGTATGGCACTGGTATTGATTCCAGATATTCACCATGGAATTAATCTCAAATGAGGGAGTTGAACAGGTAAACTTAGTAAGACGTTTCTCCCAATAATCCTGCATTTTGACAAACTCTTCTTCTACTTTCTTCCTGTCAGAGTATTTTCTTTTACATTCTGCACCAAAAGTTCCAGCCTCGCCAATCCCTACAATATGTAAGGCATATTTCTTTTCTCCAGGTTTTAAAATTATCCGGTTCTGCACTGAACCACAGGGATTACCCCCTTGGGCAATCGAGTTTGAGCATTTACCCTGCTCTACCGCAATCGGATTACCTTCATTTCGATAAAGACCAATAAATTCATCCCGATCCGTATCAAAACTCACAACGGGCAGAGTAGAAGCCATAAATCCTTTAGGTGTCCGATTGGGCCATAAGCGAATCGAATAATCAATTATATCCTGCTGATACCCCATCCGACAGGTATAAAGTATATATTGAAAATTTGATAAGTCTTGATCCATATGCCAAAAACACCATTCAGCATATGTAAAGAGTGAAAGATCCCGTTCTTCATCAGAATTATTAGTTAGCTCCACCTCCCAGAATTCAATCGGCTGATCAATAGGGACAAAAACCCGATAATCCGAGGTAATTCCCTTATACTCACTAGTAAAAACTGTATAGCCCAGTCCATGGCGGCAGGTATTCTTATACTTATTTAAGGGTTTCCCTACCGGTTGCCAGGAAGCCGACCAGTAGTCGCCATCTTTATTATCCCGAATGTAAATATACCGCCCCGGACGATCCATAGGAATGCTATTAAACCTAAAACGAAGTAACCGGCCGGTTTTTGGCGATTGATAAAAAGCATAACCACTGGCATTATTAGAGATAATACCACAATACTCGGCTGTCCCTAAGTAATTAACCCATGACATCGGTGTCATTGGATTCAAAATTATATATTCCCGGTTTTCATCATCAAAATATCCATAATGCATTTTCCCGTTTTTCCTCCCTCCAAAATCTACAAATCCTGATCATATGTATCATTCTATGTATACCAAAAGATTCCCTTCCACTTGTATACATTATTTTTTAGAAATAGCAATCTTACTGTCTCTTAAACTTACTTAAAGTAGTCGCTCACGCTGGCTACTGCCCGCGCACATGAAATGATGAAAATATAAGCCAGGTGAGTCGACAAACGCCAGAGGCGCTTTAATTGGTTGTTCATGCTGGTTTCCTAATATCACGAAGTGATTTAATCAA
>DIPO01000015.1:29539-46762 GCA_002427045.1 Firmicutes bacterium UBA5486 | reverse complement strand
AAAAAAGGGACCGGAAGGGACTATCCTTTATCTGAGACACGGACAAATTGCGGTGGCGATGGATATAAAGATGTTGGTGGATGAAACTGAATGTATGGGAAAGATCAATCGGTATGTATTGTCTGGGGCTCTGTTGGCGGGGAGGATAACACAGACTGTTAAAGGAGATGGGATAAAAGAGATTAAGACCAGCTACTACCATTTGGATTACCTAAACTCTACCAAGCTTGTAAGTGATGAGAGTGGAGAAGTAGAGGTTAGGTATATCTACCGTGCTTTTGGTGAGCAACTGGCGAAATTGGGCACGGGAGAGGCGAAATATACTTATGGTGGGAAAGAGCTGGATAATGAGACTAATCTGTATTACGTTAATGCCCGTTATTACGATGCAGTGATTGGCAGGTTTATCTCTGAGGATCCGGCAAGAGATGGGACGAATTGGTACGTTTATGCGGATAATAATCCGCTTAGGTCTGTTGATCCCACAGGCTTAAAGGAAGTAAGAATAACAACAACATATGAATGCTCAATTCACAGCATGGATTTACAGCAATTTAAAAACTGGTCGGTTTATAAAGAAAATAGGCTAAAAGACATTTCTGATAGTGATAAGAAAAATACATTTGGAGGAATAGGAGCTGGTGCCGGGGTTTCGTTAGTAACTCTTAAATGTCCACCTTTAGGGATAATTGCTGGTGGTGTAGCAGCTTTTGTAATAGCCGAGAAGGATTATGAACTAAAAAATAATAAGGAAAATATCGATAGTGTACACAATAGATTGTTTGCTTCATTTACCAACGAGAAAGTCAGTGAAGTGAGCTTTTCGTTATACAGAGAATCTTTAACGGAGCGAGTAACAAAGGGGAATACAACCCAAGGTAATACTATTCATGATTATTATGTTGAATTTATTGATGGCCGAACTAAAATAGATAAAGAAACATATGAGTATTTATTTGATAATACTCAAATAAATAAATGGGAATGGTCTAGTAAAAACTATGAAGAGAAGAATTTATAAAGAGGTGTTGGAGGATGAAAATACTTAGGTATATTGGTTTTGAAATGGGTATAATTATTTCATTACTAAGCACATCAATGTATTTGACACACGAATATGAAAGGAAAATATATGATGCTTTTTTCCCTTTATCCACAGAAACGTTAGAATTTGTTAGTTTTACAATGGACATATTTATTTACATTTTAACAGCGTTTTTTTGGTGTGTTTTAATGTGTGTGAGATTATACATTAAATCTTTAATAAATAAGAGGAATCCAAAGAATCAAGATGAAAAGAAATTCCTAGCAAATGACGAGAAAGAATCCCTAGGGTAATACTATACTACTACCGATGCTTTAGGCCGTCGTGTTATAGAACAGTATGACTGGAATGGTAATCTGAATAAAACCATCTGTTACGGAGAGCGAACCACCCCCAGCACGGACTGGCAGGAATACAGGTATGAGGATGATGAATTGAACCGTCTCATCAGTTTTACTGACCCGATATGGAATATTACTGGTTACCGTTATGATGAAAGAGATCTTTTACTGGAAGAAAGACATGGGACTACCGGTAATGAACGGATGGAATACAATGACCTGGGGCTTTTAGTCCAGAAAACCGACCGTAAAGGGCAGATTATAGTCATGAAATACGATGAGATGAACCGTAATACCGCCGTGCTCCATTATCAAAATAGGCAGGATTACCAGAATAATCAAGCTTGCCGCCAAGTAAAGACGGTCTACGATCACCGAGGCAATCCGGTGCGGGTTAGCAGTGAAGAACTGATTGAATACTATCTTTATGATCATAACAACCAAGTGATAAAGCTAAAGCGGCGGCTCAAAGATCCTGCTCTACGGGAGCAAGTCGCCCGGGTATGGGGTGGGGATGCTGAAGAACAGAGCTTTAGCTTTAGTTATGAATATAATGATGCTGTGATGGTTACCAGGATGATTATGACAGCGCCTTAGGAAGGCTTGAGCAAATCAAAACGGTGACTGATCCAGATAGTTGGCTAGCAGCAGGTGGGTCTTTCCTGGATATTAACCCTTTTGTTACTAGATTAGAGTATACACCTTCCGGGGTAGTTACTGAGATGGAGTATGCTAATCAAACCAAACAAACCTGGGATTTTGACCATAGGAAAAGGATCTCTCGGATTCGAATTAGTGCTTCTGGTAAAATGCTCGAGGACCTTAGCTACAAAGTAGATGCAGTCGGCAATATCCAGGCGATTAAGCAGAAGCTGATCTGAATGGGGACGGAAGAATTAATGGTATTGATCATACACTGGCTTTCTTTCTTAGTGATGATCAGACTTACGATCAAGAAAGTTTTAGCTATGATATAAATGCCAACGGGACGAGGCTGACAAGCAAAACGGGGATCTATATACTTAACAGTATGGGAGAACGCAACCGCTTAGAGGCGGTTTATCTCAAGAAGAAAGAGGAAGCTATTGCTAAGATTATTTAGCGGTTTTGGAAGAGGATGATTTTTGGTTAACAGCAGAGGTAGAGACCTACCGAAAGCAGGTAGTTGCCGCTTAGTAGAATCGGAATTCTTGAAAAGGCTCTAAACAGAAGTTACTAAAATAAAACGAATAATTATGCAGGAAGTAGAAATTAAATGCAGAATAGAAAAAATGTTGTGCACCTTATCGGCATAACTATCTTTATGGGCAGGATATTTGAAAAGGTACAATATTAGTCTATATATTTATACTATAGGAGATGTTGGCAATGAAGAAAAAAATAATTATTATGGGCGCGGCAGGGAGGGATTTTCATAATTTTAACACCTATTTTCGGGATAATGATAATTATGATGTCCTAGCCTTTACAGCGACACAGATCCCTGACATCCACGGGAGAAAATACCCGGCGGCATTGAGTGGGCCCCTTTATCCAGAAGGGATCCCCATATATGACGAAGCGGATCTGGTAACCCTGATCAAGAGGCATGGGGCGGACGAGGTTATCTTTGCTTATAGCGATGCCTCACATGAATATGTTATGAACCGGGCCTCGATTGTCATGGCTGCGGGGGCGGATTTTCGTCTCATGGGTCCGAACACTACGATGCTGGAGTCTCGTGTGCCCGTAATTGCGGTCTGTGCTGTCCGGACTGGAGTAGGCAAAAGCCAGACCACAAGGAAAGTAGCGGAAATTATTCAGAAGATGGGGAAAAAGCTGGTAGTCATCCGCCATCCCATGCCTTACGGTGACCTGGCTAAACAGGTTTGCCAGCGGTTTGCCTCTTACGAAGATCTAGATAAACACGATTGCACCATCGAGGAGCGGGAGGAGTATGAACCCCACATTGAGAAGGGCTTTGTGGTTTATGCTGGTGTCGATTACCAAAAAATATTACACGAGGCGGAGAAAGAAGCTGATGTAATCCTCTGGGACGGTGGTAACAATGATCTGCCTTTCTACCGGCCTCAATTACATATTGTCCTTGCCGATCCGCACCGGGCAGGGCATGAACTGCTCTATCATCCTGGAGAAACCAACTTCCGTATGGCTGATGTTTTGGTCATTAATAAAATAGAAACCAGTTACCCGGAGCATGTTGAAGAGGTCCGCAAGAATATACGATTGGCTAATCCCCAAGCAACGGTTGTGGAGGCGGCTTCTCCGATCTTCGTTGAACAGTCTGACCTCTTGGCAGGGAAGAGGGTGTTGGTGGTGGAGGATGGCCCCACCCTTACCCATGGTAATATGGAATACGGTGCCGGTCTCATCGCCGCGCGTAAATATGGTGCTGCTGAAGTAGTAGATCCGCGTCCCTACGCTGTGGGTAGTATCGTCGATACCTTCGCCAAGTATGGGCACCTTTCTAATATTCTTCCGGCCATGGGATACGGGAAGAAACAGGTTAAAGAACTGGAAGAGACAATAAACCGAGCTGAGGCTGACACAGTGGTGATTGGTACGCCAATCGATCTCCGGCGTATAGTTAAGATCAACAAACCAGCGGTTCGAGTCCGTTATGAGTTGCAAGAGATCGGCGAACCGACACTGGAAGAGATAATCAAGGAGAAAATTGGGTAAGAAAAGACCCCTGCCCTTTTGAAGACTAAGGGAAGTTACCACAATTAGCTTTCGTAACCCAAATTATTAGGATAATTATTTTAAAAAGATACTTGTTTGGGCAGGATTTTAATAAAATCAAATTGAAAGTCCCTATTTGATGATGATAGGGGCTTTCTTATTTAAGGAATTGTATATTTCTTTAGAGGGGCTAAGATTTTTCTGTTTGGTTAGGCTTGAAGGAGTGGTAATTTTTGAGTGGAATTCTAAGTAATTTTGTAAAATTTATCGAAGCTTATGGCGTTGTTGGATTGGCTGTTATATCATTTGCGGAATCATCATTTTTTCCGATCCCTCCTGATATTTTACTTATACCCATGGCTTTTATGAATAGGAAACTGGCCTTGTTTTATGCTTTGATTACTACGGTATCTTCAGTGTTAGGCGGGGCTTTTGGATATATTATTGGAAATAAGTTAGGAAAACCGATTTTAAGACGGTTTTTTAAAGAAGAGAAAATTAAAAAAGTAGAGGGCTATTTTGCTAAATATGGGGGTTGGGCGATTATAATCGCTGGATTTACTCCTATTCCCTATAAGCTTTTTACAATATCTGCGGGTGCGTTTGGTGTAAGGATGTATACCTTAATTATGGCTTCAATCTTTGGGAGGGGCGGGAGGTTTTTTCTTGAAGGGTTTTTCATCTTTTTTCTGGGGGATAAGGCAAAATATTATCTACAAAACTATTTTGAGGTATTCACTATCGGAATCACGGTTTTTGGCGTAATATTTTATTATGTTTGGAAGAAGTTGAAAATGGCGGGAAAGATTAAAGGAACTGGCGTAATGGCAAAATTTAAAAAGAAATATGAGAAATTAAATGCTTTAGTATTAAGGTACAGGAAGTATGATAGGGCTGCTACTTATTTCTTTATCAGTATTTTTGCTGCATTATTCTCACTACTTGTCTTCTTAGAATTTGTTGAAGATTATTTGACAAGGGGCAATTGGAATTTTGATATAAAAGTAATAAATTATATTAATACAATCAGGAGTACTACGCTTAATCAGATATTTAAGACGATAACTATAACCGGTAGTACGCTTTTTATCATGGTTATTACTTTAGTTCTCGCTGTTATTTTAATCCGTAAGCAACAGAAAAAAGAAGCATTTCTTTTGTCATTTAATACTGTAGGATTATGCCTGTTTAATATGGCATTAAAACAAGTTTTCAGAAGGCCAAGGCCTTTAGGCTTAAGAATTATTAAAGTCTCAGGTTATAGTTTTCCTAGTGGACACGCGATGACCTTTATGGGATTTTCTATTTTAATTATCTATTATCTACTAACTGGTGTAAGAAAAAAAAGGCCTGCCATCTTGGCAAGTGTATTAATCTTTATTTATGCAATATTTGTGGGAATAAGTAGAGTCTACCTAGGAGTTCATTTTTTGAGTGATGTTTTTGCCGGATGGTTTGCAGGGATACTATGGTCCTCGACAAGTATAGTAATTTACAAGGCCTTAGGCTATAGGAGAAGTTTAGAACTAGAGGAAGTTTAATAACTACTATTTAGACCTATTATCTTATTATTCTTTACCCAGCCAATCGGAATGTTGTTTCACAAGGGAAATTCATGTGAACCAAGAAACAACTTCTGACCAGGCGGAGATTATAACTTAAATTGGATTTTCATTGGGCTGTAGCCAGCGTGAGCTATTACCTTAGGCATTCTTAATCTGTGCTTGTTCGATCGCCTTTAATAAAGGTTTGAGGTAGGCATCATCGACTCTGGGTACCCCTAATCTTCGTCCGGCAAAACCACCATGATAATCGGAACCGCCAGTGACTAGCAGTTCATAACTTTGGCAGCAAGTTAAAAGAAAATCCGTTTCCTCTGCTGTATGATAACTGGTAATCGCCTCAAGGCCTTCTATTCCCCAAGCAATTAGCTGATTAAGAAACTCCGGTCTGGTAATAAGTTTAATTAAACCTTCCAGATAGAGCCCGGGGTGGGCTAGAACAGGGACCCCACCAGCGGCTTTAATGGCTGAGATTACTTCTTCTGGAGAAGCAAAGACAATATCTATATAAGCTGGTTTTCCCCAGCCAAAATATTTACCAAAGTATTCATTAACATCCTTTACTACACCCATCGCTCTTAAAGTATTAAGTAGGGGCCATCCTCCTTCTTGAGTGTGGGAATGAGCTTTCCAGTAATCATATTTTTTGCGATCAATCTCAATATTTATTCTTTGGAGGGCAGAGATGGAGTCATCTTCACTTTTGTCCCAAGCTTTCTGGTTTTGCCGGAGTACCTTACATATTTGGGGATTTTCCGGATCAATTCCATAACCCAAAATATGAAGGCTAATCTCCGGGGTATAACTGGCAGAGATCTCAACCCCGGGAATAAAAGTCAGTCCCAATCGATCTGCAATCTCAGCTCCTTCTTGAAGAGCATCGGTGGTATCATGATCAGTGATTGAGACAGCGGTTAAACCAAGGTTGCTTGCTTGGGTCAGAAGTTCTTTGGTGGTTAAGGTGCTATCGGAAGCCTGTGTATGTAAATGAAGATCGATGGGCATAAAACCGCTCCTTTTTTATCTTAAATAGCAGATGGAATGGGATAATTATCCAAAACAATATTTTATGGATAAATCTCAAAACAAACAAATTGGCAATTTTTTAAACTATAAACTTTTGGTTTCCTTTTGTCAAGTTTCTCCGAAAGAAGGGGGATTATGCTTTACTTTGAAGAATACAGAATAGATAGCATACTGCTTTAATATGCTAAAAATGATAATTAAATTGTAATGCGGCTGGTAACTTGTCTGGAGGAGCATGTGCTTACTGTGGTTACCTTGCTTATATTGCTTATTTAATGACAATATTTAACCACGAACGAAGAGCTAAGGGGATTGAGATAGTAATTAAAGGTGACATTTCCGGGGGTGAAATAAATTTTAGAACAAGCAGAAGGATTGCTAAAAAAACATTATGGTTATTCAAAGTTTCGGGAAGGACAAGCTAAAGTAATAAAAAGTATTTTACAAGGAAATGATACTTTAGCGATTATGCCTACGGGAGCAGGAAAGTCAGTCTGTTTTCAGATTCCAGCACTGCTTTTCGAGGGTATTACTTTAGTAGTTTCTCCATTAATTTCATTAATGAAAGACCAGGTTGACACTCTGGTAGGCTTAGGAATTCCTGCCTCTTTTATTAATAGTTCTTTATCAAATAAAGAGGTAGATAGGAGAATTGAAAGAACGGCTGCCGGTGAATATAAATTATTATATATTGCTCCCGAACGTTTGGGTGCGGATCCATTTTTGGAGTTGGTAAAACAGCTGAAGATTTCTTTTCTGGCGATTGATGAGGCACACTGTGTTTCGCAATGGGGCCATGATTTCAGGCCTAGTTATCGGAAAATAGGGCCTTTTATTAACAAGTTAGCGAACCGGCCAGTGGTAGCAGCATTTACTGCTACAGCGACTGAGGAAGTCCAGGAAGATATTATCCGCCTGTTAGAGCTTTGCGATTCAAAGCTATATATAACAGGATTTGATCGGAGTAACTTATATTATAGTATTTTTAGGCGGGCGGACAAAAAAAGTTTTCTTTTAAAATATTTAAGAGACAACTCGAGAGAGACTGGGATAATTTATGCAGCTACCAGAAAAGATGTGGAGAAAATATATGATCTTCTAACAGAGGAAGGCTTGGCAGTCGGAAAATACCATGCAGGTTTAAAAGATCAGGAGCGAAGGTACTTTCAGGATGAATTTTTAAATGATAATCTCCAGGTCATGGTTGCAACGAATGCTTTTGGAATGGGGATTGACAAATCTAATATCCGGTATGTTATCCATTATAATCTTCCTAAGAATATGGAAGCATACTATCAGGAAGCAGGGCGTGCCGGGCGAGATGGGGAGCCAAGTGAGTGTATCCTGTTATTTAGTCCTCAGGATGTTCTTATTCAGAAGTTTCTGATCGAACAGACGGTTAATTGGCCGGCTCGAAAAAAGAGTGAATTTGATAAACTCCAAACGATGGTGGATTATGTTTATACTGCAAAGTGTCTGCGAAAATTTATTCTGGAGTATTTTGGGGAAGAGGATATTCCGGAAAATTGTAATCGCTGCAGTAATTGTAATGATCAAAAAACGGTAGATATTACTGAAGAGGCGGAAAAAATATTTTCTTGTATTGTCCGGATGGGAAATCCGTTTGGAATTAATATGATTGCTGGCGTATTAAAAGGTTCAGCAACAAAAAGACTTAAAAGTTTAGGGTTTGATCGGATATCAACTTATGGTTTAATGAAAGAACATTCTTTATCAGAGATTAAAGATCTAATAAACCAGTTGATTGCAGAGGATTATCTACAACTTACAGGGGGTAAATATCCGGTAGTGAAACTACGGCCTAAAGCCATCTCAGTACTTAAGGATTGCCAGCCGGTAATAGGGAAGATTACGATGGCTACGGAACGGGAAGAAGAAGTAGATGATCAACTTTTTGAACGGTTACGGAGTTTAAGAAAACTTATTGCCCAAAGGGAAGAAGTTCCGCCATATGTGATTTTTCCTGATAGTACTCTCCGCGAGATGGTTCGTTTAAAACCGCTAAATAATCAGTCAATGCTTTCTGTTAAGGGTGTTGGCGAGGTAAAACTTGCGAGATATGGAAGTGAATTTATGAGGGAGATTGAGAAATATATACAAGAAAAGGAAAATATATAAAAAAACAAACAACATTTTGATGAATACAAAAGGGAACTAGAGAAGTTTGCTAAAGAACACAGAATCAATTTTAATGACCTGACTAAAGCAGAATGAAGATTGAGACTAATAAATTTAGGTTTAAAGATTTATTAGTAGTTGTTTATCAATTTGAAAGCTGTCCACAAGGGCAGCGTTTCTTTATTGGTTGCCAGTAAATAATAGAGATTACTAGAAACGAAAGGAATCGATATTTAGATATTTATTTTGTAACAAAAAATTTAAAGAGGAATTTAAGAAGAAAGCTCGAAGAGAAAAGGAATTCTAATCACAAATACAATTATATTCGAAGGAATTGCATAAATATTTGGGTATTCATTTAACCACATTAAAAGCGACTGACTTTTTGTGGTTAAATTTTAATTAGCCAGTTTAGGGGATGGTATAAATACCTTAATGTTTTATCTATCCCAATTATGTAATTCCTTAAATTATGCAATTTCTTAACTTACATTACACTATATTAATTTATTATGATGAGGAGGTATATAAGTGGAGGAAGAAATTAGACAGATTGCAACTAGGATAAAAGAAATACGGGAGATTTATGGTTATACTCAGGAGCAATTAGCAGAAGAGCTAGAGATTACGGTTACTTTATACCGGAACTATGAAAGCGGTCAGGAGGATATACCTGTAGGTATTCTGCATAAAATTGCCCGTGTGTTTAATATGGAGTTAAGTTCGCTTATTACTGGGGAAGAACCGCGATTACGTACGTATGCTCTAACCAGAAAAGGGAAAGGGGTTTCTGTAGAAAGAAGAAAAGACTATAAATATCAGAGCCTGGCCTATAACTTTATCCTTAAAAAAGGTGAACCATTTTTAGTTACGGTAGAACCTGGGCGTCCGTTAAAACTTAATAACCATCCTGGCCAGGAATTTAATTATCTTTTATCAGGTAAACTGAAGGTGGTTCTTGATGGGAATGAGATAATTTTAAACCCTGGGGATTCTCTTTATTTTGATTCAGGTAAAGATCATGGGATGCAGGCTTTAAATGGGAAACCAGCTCAATTTTTAGCTGTAATATTATAGTTTTAAGGAATTGTATAATTCATACCAATAGCATTTAGATTGAAGTGGTCAATGGGTACCAATTTCGCTTTTCATACTTTCCAAATTCAGCCGGGCTTTATTTTACATCCAGTTTTGAAATAATTAATTGTGTTTGTCCTTTGTTTAAAGGATGCGAAATGGAGATTGGTAATTATGCAATTCCCCAAGCTTACAAGTGAGGTTTAGAGAACAAATGTTAAAAAGATTTGTAGCAGGAGATTTTCATTCATATGAAGAGTTTGTTAAGAGTTTTCAGATAAAAGTACCGTCTAATTTTAATTTTGCCTATGATGTGGCGGATAAGATTGCAGAAGAGACTCCGGAGAAAGTTGCGATCGTTTGGTGTGATGAGCAAGGTAACTCTTGTAACATTAAGTTTTCAGCGATTAAAGAGTATAGCAATCGGGCAGCACAGTTTTTCAAGAGAATGGGAATCCGAAAAGGGGATCGGGTAATGCTGATTCTGAAGCGGCGGTATGAGTTCTGGTTCGCACTTTTGGGCCTCCATAAAATAGGGGCGATTGCTGTTCCGGCTACC
Organism: Firmicutes bacterium UBA5486; assembly: GCA_002427045.1. GTDB lineage: Bacteria > Bacillota > UBA4882 > UBA10575 > UBA10575 > UBA5486. Next base: position 36,331 of record DIPO01000015.1, on the reverse strand, counting down.
CATCTGTTGACTGCACCGGATCTGGTCTATCGTAATAATGCAGCCGGTATAAAAATGATTATTACGGTAGCTGATGATGAAGTGATTAAACATATTGAAGATGCGGCAGAAGAATCACCTTCTCTTAAATATAAAGTCTTAGTGGGAGGACAACGTCCGGGTTGGTTAAATTTTGAGCGGGAACTGGAAAAATCCGAACCCAGCTTTACTAGGCCTACCGGAGAAGAGATGATTACTAATGAAGATATCTCCTTACTCTATTTTACTTCCGGAACTACTGGACAACCAAAGATGGTGACACATAATTTTATCTATCCTTTGGGGCATATAGTAACAGCTAAATACTGGCAGAATGTTGAGGAGAATGGCCTTCACTTAACAGTAGCGGATACGGGATGGGCGAAAGCAGTATGGGGAAAGATTTATGGCCAATGGATCGCGGGGAGTGCGGTGTTTGTTTATGATTTCGAAAGATTTGATGCAAAAGATCTTTTGCAAGTGATTGAGAAATATGGGGTGACTACTTTCTGTGCACCGCCAACGATTTACCGGTATTTAATCAGAGAGGATCTGACTAAATATAACTGGGATAAACTGCATTATTGTGCGGTAGCCGGTGAACCGTTAAACCCTGAAGTTTATTACCAATTTCTCAAAATGACCGGGATTAAATTGATGGAAGGGTATGGCCAGACGGAATTAACATTAGTAATGGGGACCTTTCCTGGGATGGAGCCCAAACCTGGTTCTATGGGAAAACCTTCTCCCGGTTATGATGTAGATCTTATAGATGAGAATGGTAATTCTTGTGAAGTTGGAGAGATTGGCGAGGTTGTAATTCGTACCGATAAAAGAATACCAGTGGGTATTTTCTGCGGCTATTATCAAGATCGGGAAAAAACTGAAAGTGTTTGGTATGATGGTATTTATCATACCGGCGATACTGCCTGGCAGGATGAGGATGGTTATTATTGGTTTGAGGGTAGAACCGATGATGTGATCAAAAGTTCAGGCTATCGGATTGGACCCTTTGAGGTAGAGAGTGCTCTTCTTGAGCATCCAGCTGTTTTAGAATGCGCAATTACCGGAGTTCCAGATCCGGTAAGGGGACAGGTGGTTAAAGCTACGATTGTATTAACAGCGGATTATTCCCCCAGCGAGGAACTGGCAAAAGAACTGCAGAATCATGTGAAACGGGTGACAGCTCCATATAAATATCCGAGAGTAGTGGAGTTTGTTCCTGAACTTCCAAAGACAATTAGTGGTAAGATTAGGCGGGTAGAGATTAGGAATAAAGATCAGAAATAGTAAAGTGAAGAGGTTCGCGAGTTATATAGTAACGCGAACCTTATTTAATTAGAAGGGGTAAAAAGCGGAGGTTTATTTTATACCTGACCAATGATGGATTTCAGAATAGACTTGGTCGAGGGAGACTTGTTTTACTGCTCCTCCATTTTCCCAGGCTTTTTGGGGCATGCCGTAAATAACTGAGGTTTTTTCATCTTGAGCGATAGTATAAGCTCCTTTTTCTCTCATGGCTTTTAAACCGATCGCTCCATCATCTCCCATTCCGGTGAGAATAATCCCCATGGCATTACGGCCTGCTACGTTAGCTATGGAGTTTAGTGTATGATTGATCGAAGGGTTATAAATGGAATCACGTAGCGGTGGTGCAAGTTTCACTTGATATTTTGCTCCACTTTTTTCAATCGTTAAACTTTTTCCTCCCGGTACGACTAAGGCTTGGCCGGTTATGATCTGGTCTTTATCTGCTGCTTCCTTAACTTTAAGATGGCTTACTTGTTGTAAGGAAGCGGCAAATGAAGGAGTAAACATCGCTGACATATGTTGAATTATGATAATCCCGGGAACTTGTGGATGAAGCTTTTTAAATATCTCAGTTAGGGCAACAGTTCCACCGGTTGAGGCCCCAATCGCAATAACTTTATCGGTAGTAATCTCTAGTTCTGTTCCCGGAGAGGCTGGAAAAACAGGAGAAAGGTTTTTCTGGTTTAGGGAAACAAAAGAGTTTTTGCTTACTTGAGCTTGGGCGGCAACTCTGATCTTATCAAGTATTTCGGCTTTTAATTTCTCCATTCCTTCGCGAAAACCAATCATAGGTTTTCCCACACAATCAATTGCTCCCAAAGATAAAGCTTTAACAGCTAATTCGCTACTGGTATGGGTCCAGGAACTAATCATTAAGACTGGTTTAGGGTAAAACTTCATCAGGTAGCGCAGGAATTCTAATCCATCCATATTAGGCATTTCTACATCTAGGGTAATGACATCAACCTTATCTTCTTTAAGAAATTTTATGGCTTTCGTGGGGTCTGGGACAGCCGCTACCACCTCTAAATCCGTAGTGGTAGAAATGAGATCTGTTAAAAAACAGCGGATAAATGCGGAATCATCTATTATTAGTACTTTAATTTTCTTATTAATTGAAATCATCCCCAATTATTGAAACTTTTTAAAATACCAGATCTATGTTATAAGAAAATTATATAATTTATTGCAAATAAAATTACAAAGTATTGATGGTTTTATAATTAAGGGAATTGCATAATTACCTTAAACTTGTATTTGACCAATACGGGAAATGCCTATGGGGCTTGCCGATTCACCCGCCCTTGATTTACATTACTTCGTATACTGTGGGTAGGCGGCATGAACGACCATATAGTGTTTGACTTTTATTCGAGGTAATTGTCTAATCTTAAACAATTACTAGTGGGCTATCAATATATTGTGGTTGAATCTTAAAAACTAAATTATACATTCCCTAAATTAACCACAATATATCCTGGTTTAAGGGGGTTTTCGAAAATAAAAAAACCCTTTAAAATTAAAGTAAATCGTTGATTGTGGTCAAATGAGCCTAAGGTATTTATGTAATTCCCTCAAGTTAAAGATCATTATATCTTGTATTTATATAAATGTCTAAGGCAATCTGTAATATTCTTGGGCGAAAAGCTTTAAAGGCATTCTCAAATACTAGCTAGCAAGGGGCCTTGAGGATTTAAAAACAGTCTTTACCTTAACTTTTTTTGATAGATTGATTTACCTATTGAATTCCAGTAAGGATGATTACTGTTTAATGATTCTGAGAGGCCAAGAAAAAGATGGCCATCAGATAACAAACGAGTATAGAAACCAGATAGGATTTTACTTTTAGCTTCAGAAGTCATATAAATGAATACATTCCGGCAGAAGATAATATTAAGACGGATATTGCCGGGAAGCGTATCGTGATCCAAGAGGTTCATTAAACGGAAAGCAACCATCTGCCGGAGATGGGGTTTTACATGATAAACAGTCCGGTCCCCAATTTTCTTGATACTAAAGTATTTCCCCAGAAGATGCTGGGGAATGATGGCTACTTGTTCCTTGGTATAAGGTCCTCCTTCAGAGCCGATCTGTAAGCGATTAGTACTAATATCAGAGGCTAAGACCATAATGTCCCAATCTGCTCCTAGATACTCTCGGAGGGCAATCGCTAGGCTGTAAGCTTCTTCTCCGGAAGAGCAACCGGCCGACCAGGCGCGAATTATTCGATTCGTTTTATTGATTTCACAGTACTGAGGAAGTAGAACTTCCTTAATAAAACGAAAATGAATAGCTTCACGAAAAAAAGAGGTTACATTGGTAGTTAATAATGCAAAAAGGTTACTATGTTCTTGAGGTTCTGTTTGCAAATACTCGAGATATTGGCTGTAATTAGAGAATCCCAACTGCATAAGGCGTTTATCTAACCGGGATACGATTAGATATTTTTTTTGCTGATCATATTTAAAACCAAGATTAGTATTGATAATTTGACAGAGTTCATTGATTTCGTGGTTGTTGGGGGGATGAATAGAGTTCTCTTTCATCAACTAACACTTCCCGTTGCTTACTTATAATAAAGAATTGCATAATGGTTAAAGAGCTAGGTTTCACTTTTTACACTTTTACTATCTAAGCTGGGCTTATATTTCGTATCCATTCAAAAACACATTTAGCTTGGACTTTACTCAAAAGGTGCGAAATGTGAGATAGTTAATTATGCAATTCTCTCATATATTAAGCCCTATTGGACATAGTTTTGACATAAACCGAAAAATCCGATAAATCAAAATGTATTTTTCTGCCGGATTCTCCACCAGTATCGGCAGAGATTAATTGAATATGGTTTTTATTTAAGTAATCAAGGGTAAATTCAATATTAGCTTGCGGAATATTAGGAGGAAGTTCCTTTACTACTTTTGCTCCTCCAAAGACTTTGGCTTCAAGCCTTGATTTATGTGCACCAGATTGTAATAGTTCTGTAATCATAATCTCTAGAGAAGGGAGGCCATAAATTCCATTTGAATTTTGATTTCTATGATTAGATTTGTTAGAAGTGGGAAGCATAAAATGGTTCATACCACCTACTTTTGCCCATTTATCATATAGGCAAACTGCTACACAAGATCCAAGAATGGTACTGATTATAAGGTTTTGGTTTTTGGAAACCACGTATTGCCCACTAAAGATTTCAATAATTCTTCTTTCATTCATACAATCTTCTCCAAAATAATATTAAGTGAGGTTCATTCAAAATTAGTCGTTGGCCTTTCGTACATAAGGGAATTATCTAATTTTCTCCAGACACCTTTTCTATCAACTTTTTTGGTAGACAATTCCTAGAAAACTAGTTGCGTAGCCACATAAATTTAAGCTAAAAATCGTGTGCCGAGAAAGGGATTTTTAAGGTGAAGGTAGTCCCATGATTTTCCTGAGTTTCGATTTCAATTATTCCTTGAAGTTGCTCAACATTATGTTTGACAATATCCAGCCCTACACCACGGCCGGAGAGATTGTTTGCTTGTTGGGTGGTGGAAAACCCAGGGGTGAAGATAATTTTCTTTATATTATGGATATCATTAGGGGATAAACTTATATTTCCCTCAATAGGTTCCTTGGTAACCGAAGTTTCTAATATTTTGGGTAGATTTAGTCCTCTACCATCATCTTTGACACTAATTAAAATGTATTTTCCTTCCTGGCGGGCTTCGAGAAGAATGTTTCCGACAACTTCTTTACCAGCTTTTCTTCTTTCCTCCGGAGTTTCAACACCATGATCAATGGCATTTCTGATTAAGTGGGTAAGGGGATCAATTAGTTGTTCAGCAACCTCCCGGTCAATTTTAATATCTTCACCTCGAAACTCAAGTTTAATTTTCTTTTGAGCCTGTCGGGCAATGTTGCGTACGGAATTAGTAAAGCGGGAAAAAAGCTGTTTTAGAGGTACCATTCTTAGCTCTACTAATGCAAATTGTAAAGTATTAATCTGGTCTTCAAGATTTTTTAAGCTTTTATTCAATTCTTTCCAAGTGGAGGAATCCTGGTAATCTAGAGAAGATATATGGTTCAAGGATGTTTTGATGCTTACCAGTTCCCGTAGTTGTTTCATAACATAGTCAATTTGTGTAGTGCTAACGCGAATTGTTCTACTTGGTAAATCTCCGGCACCAAGATTGCCACTTTCTTCTTTACGGTAAGTCCATTCCCTAATATAGACCCTTTCTACACCATCATTAATCGGAAAAACCATAATTTTATCTTGTTCTTCCAAAGAAAGGGGTTTTTCTTTCAATAATACCACTTTAAAGATCGCAAAGTTTTCCTCGGACAACTGGGAGAAAGGTGGAGCCATGGTCAGAATCTCCCCGAATCTTTGTAAATAATTATGAAAAGCGATAGTGGCAGCACTTCTAAATGGAGCTTCCTGGCTAAAAAGGAGTTCAATGCCGTAGACGATTTTATTCTGCTCTTGCCAAGAGGCAACTATCGCCTTCTCTTCTTTGCTTAGGATTAAGGGGACATCGGGTTTAATCGTTGGTTGGTTCTCCTCTTTTTCAGTTTCTGGGTTGAATTTTTTAAACCTAGCAATCCAGTAATCTTTATTAAAATCATTAAGTTGGTTCTCCATGGTTGCTTCTAGGGCATTAGCAAATTCTAGCAATAGATTGATTAAGGGCTTTTCTAAGCGATTAATATTTTCTCTGACTTGATCTAGAAGATTTTCTACTTCATGAAAAGCTTGGTTGAGGTCATTTAGACCGACAATGGCTGCGGAACCTTTGATCTGGTGAGCAATCCGGAACAATTCATCAATATGATCATCTTGCGCCTCTGGATTTTCCTCCAGAATCAGTAAGATCTCGATTAATCTTTCTATATGCTCAGTGGACTCAATAATAAAAGAGGGTAATAAATTAAGGTCAATTTCGTCAATTTGATTATTTTTTATCATATAAGGGTCCTCCTTTTAGTAACTCTAAGGGAATAAATAGCTGATTGAAGATTTACCCTACAATATGAATGGAAATCGTCTAATCTGAAGGGAATCGTATAAAAGGAATGTAGAATTAATAAGATTTGAAACAATCTTGTTAGTACAAAGATAATATCGTCTATTTGGCTCGATAACTTGAGCGAGCTTTATGCTGTATAGAAACGGATAATATATTAACAATTATTAAAAATTTACCGGTTTTCCTTTTTTGTTATTGAAGAATAAAAAAAACTTATATACAATTAGAGGTAACGGTTTTGAGGACGGCTTAAAATTTTTAGCTGTCCCCGGGTTTAACCGGGTAGGATTAAAAGGAGGTTACTTAAGATGTCAGTAAAAGTAGGAATTAATGGGTTTGGCCGTATTGGGCGGCTCGTTTTCAGAGCAGCGGTTGATAACCCGGAAGTGGAGATCGTAGGGATTAATGATCCTTTTATTGATCTTGATTACATGGTTTATATGTTAAAGTA
>DIPO01000015.1:28255-29369 GCA_002427045.1 Firmicutes bacterium UBA5486 | reverse complement strand
AACGGGAAAAAGGTTAGTGTCTTTGATTGTATGGATCCGGCTGATATTCCCTGGAATTCTTGTGGAGCAGAGTATATAGTTGAATCTACCGGTATCTTTAAAACAATTGAAAAAGCATCTGCTCACTTTAAAGGTGGCGCCAAGAAGGTAGTAGTCAGTGCTCCGTCTGCTGATGCACCAATGTTTGTAATGGGTGTTAATCATGAAAAATATGCCAAAGATATGAAGGTTGTATCTAATGCTTCCTGTACCACTAACTGCTTGGCTCCGTTGGCAAAAGTTATACACGATAATTTTGGCATAGTTGAAGGCTTAATGACTACAGTACATTCCACTACTGCTACTCAGAAAACTGTTGACGGGCCTTCCAAGAAAGACTGGAGAGGCGGACGGGCAGCAGCAGCAAATATCATTCCTTCTTCTACTGGTGCGGCCAAAGCTGTGGGTAAGGTTATCCCCGAGCTTAATGGTAAATTAACCGGTATGTCTTTCCGTGTTCCAACGATTAATGTTTCGGTTGTGGATCTTACCTGCCGCTTAGAAAAAGCTGCTACTTACGAAGAGATAAAAGCTGCGGTTAAGAAGGCTTGTGAAAACGAACTTAAAGGTATCATGGATTATACTGAAGATGATGTAGTTTCCACAGATTTTATTCATGACCCTCACACCTCGATCTTTGATGCCAAGGCTGGTATTGCTCTGAATGATAATTTTGTGAAATTAGTAGCCTGGTATGATAATGAGTGGGGTTATTCCAATAAGGTAGTGGATTTAATCTGTCATATGGCCAAAGTAGACCAGAAATAAGTTAAAGGAATACATGCTAAGTATGTAGAATTAAATAGAAATAGAATAAGTAGAAAAAAATGCAGATTATTTATAGAAAAAGATGATGAAAAAGATCGGTTTATTTAAATGCCGATCTTTTTTCATCTGATTGTATTTTAGCTAGGTTGCAATTTTAAAAAGGAATCTTAGTTTATAACTTTCTTTAAAACCAACTCTTATTACGAAATCTATTATTAGGGCTTTTTGCGTTGTGTCCTTTTTAAAAGGTCCCAACACAATATATAGTGTTGGGCTTGTATTAGGCTATCAATATATTGTGCAGGGA
>DIPO01000015.1:0-28150 GCA_002427045.1 Firmicutes bacterium UBA5486 | reverse complement strand
ATCAATGACAACGCAAAAAGCTTTATTAGGTTAAGGAATTGCATAATTTATTAAATTAAACCTTAAGATAGTTATGCAATTTTCTTAGTAAATAAATATTTATGGAGGTGTGTAATATGGCAGATTTATGGCAGGATGTAAAAAAGAGCGTAGATAAATTAGCAACAACGATCAATGTAAAATCAAAAGAGGTAGTACAAGTTTCAAAGGTGAAAAAAGAGATTGATGAATTAAGAGACAAGATAATAGCACATTTTCCGGGACTGGGTGAAGTAACTTATAATATGTATCGGGAAGGTAATTTTGACCAGGGAAAAATCGATGAAGTCTGTAGAGAAATTGCTGCTTTAGAAGAACAGGTAAAACAGAAAGAGAACGAATTAAAGCAGATCTATCGCGATTCCCAGGAAGCAAGGGGTAAGAGGTTTTGCCCCTATTGTGAGCTTGAAATCCCTGTTGATGCTAAATTTTGCAGCCAATGCGGGAAAAATGTGCCTGATGAAGAGAAGACAGAAAACTAGCAGCAATATGAGACTAAGTTGAAAAAATCCTATTAACTTAATCAGAACTTTGAGGGATTTAAAATTTATGTAAAAGGGGCCAATTACCAAGAAAAAAGAGCAAGAAATGTAGAAAAACGAATAAGTGGGCAAGAAATGGGCAGACATTCATCAAATCTTTAGATATAATAAAAGCAGTCATGAACAAGAGAATGGAGGAAATTAATATGGCCCAGAAAAAAAGATATGTACAAGTAGGAGTAGGAGGCAGAGCCCGCTTTTTCTACGAAGCAATTGCTGGAAGATTCAACGAAACATCAGAATTGGTTGGTTTTTGTGATGTTAATCAGACACGGATGGATTATGCAAATAAAGTTCTTCAGGAGAAATACAATTACAAACCACTTCCCACTTATAATTATACCCAGTTTGATGAGATGATAAAAAATGAAAAACCGGATATTGTTATTGTTACTTCAGTAGACCGGACTCATCATACCTATATAATAAGGGCAATGGAACTTGGTTGTGATGTACTTACAGAGAAACCAATGACCACCGATGAGGTTAAAGCTCAAGCAATTTTAGATGCAGTAAAGAGAACAGGGCGGAAGTTAAGGGTCTCCTTTAACTATCGTTATGCTCCTCATAATACTAAAATTAGGGAATTAATTGCTGATGGAGCCATTGGTGAAGTCTTTTCCGTACATTTTGAATGGTTGCTCAACACCCAGCATGGTGCCGACTATTTCCGGCGCTGGCATCGGGATAAAAGGAACAGCGGTGGGCTTTTAGTTCATAAATCTACTCACCATTTTGACTTAGTCAATTTCTGGTTAGCTACCCAGCCGGATACAGTTTTTGCCTTAGGTGATTTAAGATTCTATGGACGGGAAAATGCGGAAAAACGTGGGGTAACTAAATTCTATTCACGAGCACATGGTAGTGAAAATGCCAAAGATGATTTCTTTGCTTTACATCTGGAAGAGAAAGAACAGCTAAAAGCGATGTATCTGGATGCAGAGAAGGAAGATGGGTATATCCGTGACCAGAGTGTCTTTGGTGACGGAATTAGCATTGAAGATACCATGGGTGTATTAGTAAAATATAAAAATAATGCGATTATGACTTATTCACTCAATGCTTATCTACCGTGGGAAGGCTTTAGAGTAGCTTTTAATGGTAGTAAAGGCCGGATCCAGGTTTCTGTAGTTGAGAAATCATACGTAAATGCTGGTGGGAACGCTGATTTGGAAGGCGCAGTTAATAGAAAGAAAATCGAAGTCTTCCCAATGTTTGGTGAACCCTATGAGGTTCCGGTTATCGAGTCCGAGGGTGGACATGGCGGTGGAGATCCAATTCTGCTCAACGATCTATTTGGGGTTCCAGAGCCAGATCGGTTTAACCGGGCAGCATCACATGTTGATGGTGCAATGTCAATTCTGACTGGTGTTGCCGCTAACAAATCAATTGCCACCGGAATGCCGATTAAGGTAGATTCTTTGGTTAAATTCTAAATTAAATACTAGTTCTAATGGGCTGTCCGAAAAGGGACAGCCCATTTGCATTTATAGACAACTTTTTTATATAAGGGAGTTCCATAATAATCTTCAGTTTTATTTGGGTACAATAAAGTGTTTATAAGGGGAATTATCATATTTCCGAAGATACCCCAATCTCAAAAAAAGCTCGAGAGGCGAAACGAGTGATCATCGACAGTTTATTGGAACTCCCTTATTTCTGTATCTTCTCGTAACTCCATTCGTTGAGGGTAATTATGGAGCTTTCTCTTATATGCCAACTCTACGCCAGTAAGATCGGCAACTTCTGGGGTAAGGGCACAAAGGTCATGATGGTCTACTGCCGCGAGAGAATCTTTTCCTAGTGCAACTACACCTAAAACCATCTCAGCAACGCAGGAGTTTAAGTAATTGGTAAGGCTTTTTGCCGCAAGATCAATATCAAGCTGCTCTTTAAGTCGGCCAGAATATAAAGCTAGTTGGGTGGGAGGTTCAAAAGGAGCGGTTTTAACCATTTGCGTATGGATCATTGCCATTACGGCAGCTGTTCCGATATAAACCGCATCTGCTCCTAAAGCCATGGCTTTTAAAAAGTGCCCGGGGGAGAAAAAGCCTCCGCTAGCGATGATTGAAACTTGATCTTTTACCCCTTTTTCCTCGAGAAAATCTACTGCTCTTACCAGAGCGTGCATAGTAGGAAGACCAAAATCATCTTCAAGTAATGGTTGGCCGGCATGGGTTCCAGCCTCAGCACCATCGATGACAATTACATCGATCCCGGCATCAAGGGCAATCTCAATTTCCTCTTCCAAATAGTGACTGGCAGCGAATTTAAAGGAGATGGGAACACCACTGGTTTCTTCCTTTAATCGAAATACCAGTTTTTTAAGGTCATCGGGAGATTCTACTCCTGGTAAGCGGGAAGAGATAATCATATCCTCACCTTTTGCTAGACCGTAGATATGCCGGAATTCTTCATCAATCTTCTCTGCTTTAGTGGTCTGGGGTGCGGAAGCTTGTGCTCCTTGACCCAGTTGAATCTCAATCATATCGGCCATGGTGTAAAATTCAGGTTTATTACCATGAGGCCATAAGCCACGATGGTATTGATATATGTACTTAGCGGCTGTTTCCCTTTCCTCCGGGATATAAGCCCCTTCTCCGGTATTAATAGCTGTTCCTGCTTTGGTCGAAGCTTTAGCCAGAGCAAGACGAGCCTCTTTACTTAAAGCCCCTCCATAGGACATCCCGGAAATGATGAGTGGGATTTGTAGTTCCAGAGGCCTTTTGGCATTAGGCCCAAGTACAATATTGGTTTTGACAGAATTCTGATCTACTGTAGGCAGACGAAACAGATGAACGGGGTTAAATAATAAATCTTGCCAAGGGGAGAAATGATAAACGCTTCCAAAGGGGCGCCCCAGAGGCTTTCCTTTTTCTGCCCGGAGTACTACTTCCATTAGGTGAAGAGGGGTAACTTTCATAGTCGTTGAGACTAATTCCCATAGATTTTCTACATAGGGATCACGCATTAAACGGAGGAGAAACTGGTCCATCATGCCATCAAGAAACTTACGGCTAATATCTTCAATTAAGCTCAAACCCATTAACTTCCTTCCTATATGTTATTTTTCTTTTATGCTTGATCAAAGAGCCAGGGAAAATCGGGGCATAGTGTGGATATTTATAAACAAGGGCGTATTTAGTAAGAGCTTCTTTCAAAGTATCTTTTAACTGGTGAGCGGATTCCACCTTGAATCCTGTGCCTCCGCATAATTTGGCAAAAGCGGCCAAATCAAGAAATAACTTCTGACTAGACGGTTGCTTACAGAAAGTTTATCAATTATACTTCTATTCTTACGGCATGTGCAATACAAGGGATATTCTCTCCCTGCATGTATGAGGTGGGACTATGAAGTGCACCTGTTCCGATCAAGAGAATTCGGTTAATCTCTTTTTTCTTTAGCCGGCGGTAAAGGTGTCCATAAACAACAACTGCAGAGGCAGCACAACCGCTTCCCCCAGCATGGACATCTTGTTTCTTGAGATCGTAGATCATTATTCCGCAATCATTAAAATTATCGCCAAGGTTTAAACCACGTTCAGCAAGTTCTTGACGGCAAAGATTAAGTCCGACTATTCCAAGATCCCCGGTAACAATGAGATCAAAAGAATTGGGATCCCATCCGGTATCCTGGAAATGCTGAAAAATAGTTTCGGCAGCCGCCGGAGCCATTGCAGCCCCCATATTTAGGGGATCTGTACACCCCATATCAAACACTTTACCAAAGGTAACGCCTGTTACCCGCGGGCCTTCACCAGTATAACTAAGAAGGGCGGCTCCGGCACCAGTAACGGTCCATTGTTGGTAAGTACGGCGTTGCCCCCCATATTCTGTGGGGTACCGGTATTGTCGTTCGGCAGTCGAATTATGGCTGGAAGCGGCAGTTAATACAGAGCCGGCGAAACCGCCATCGAGAATTAAAGCTCCTAAACCCAGGCCCATGGCTGCTGTGGAACAAGCACCATAAAGCCCAATAAACGGGACACCAAGAGATACGGCTGAAAAAGTAGAGGAGATGATCTGGTTTAACAGATCACCGGATAGAAAGAGATCAACTTCTGCTGAAGAAAAACTAGCATGATCCAGCGCTAAACGGCAAGCTTTGATTAACATAGAACGTTCAGCCTTTTCAAAAGTGCTTTGTTCATTCCGGAGATCAGTAAGAACTTCATCAAAATCTTGGGCTAAAGGGCCCAAACCTTCAAAGGGGCCTACCACTGTTCCGGTACTGGTGATGATCGGAGGATTAGCAATTTGATACGTTTGTTTTCCAATTTTTTTCTCCATAAAATTCTCCTAATTGTTAAGGAATTTATATGAGGGAATTGCACAATTACCTTTGGCATCCATTCAACCACAATATATAGTGTTTAGCTTTTATTCAAAGTAAAAGAAAGCCTTTGATATTTCTCTTCTTAAAGGAAAAGGGCATGGATTAATCCAACAACAAAAGCGGTTACTACCCCAAAAGTGATGACTGAACCAGCTAGAGTAAACATTTTAGCGCTAACTCCATAAATCAGACCTTCTTCCCGGAATTCTAAGGCAGAGGAGACGACTGAATTAGCAAATCCAGTTACCGGGACCGCTATACCGGCACCGGCGTATTTTGCAATTTCATCAAAAACCCCAAAACCGGTTAATAAGGCACCAATTAAAATCATGGTAGCAGCCGCTGGGTCTCCGGCTTTTTCTGGAGGTAGGTTCATTACTTTACTATAAAAATCTATTAAACCTTGTCCGAGTGTGCATATCAATCCTCCGCTTAGGAAAGCTAAGAAAGCATTACGTAGAAGTTTAGGTTTTGGTTCTGCTTTTTTGACCTTGTTTTGGTATTTTCTCTGGGCCGGGGTTAGTTTTCTTTTGGCCATGTAGTTCACCTCTTCTATAGGTTTTCCATGAAAGTATGTTTTATGCTCTCTGGAAAATGCCTCTTGAAACTCGTTGTTGGTCATTTATATTGAATGATGGCCTTCATAAAGTTTCGAATAAAAACTCTATTTTCATCCTTTACATGCCTTAGCTTCTGGAGTGGGGGACTTTGTAGAAAAAGGTAAAGTAAAATAACTTTACTATTTATTATAAGTTGGGCGGTGAAACGCTTTGCAGAGGATACTCGAAGCTTATGTAGGGGAGTATGCCAGTGGGAAAAGTGAAAATGCAGTAAACAGAAGCTTACAGCTGATTAAGAAAGGAAGAAAGGTTAGATTAGTTGATTTAGATGTAGTGGAACCATTTTATACCCTTCGCCCACTAAAAAAAATTCTGGAACAGATGGGGATTGATGTATTGGCATGGGAGACTGCTGAGACAATAGGATTGGGTGAGGCTGCAATACCACTGAAAAAAGAAACTATCAGGGCTTTAGAGTTTGATGGGGATCTTATCTTTGATTTAGGATATGGGATCGATGGTTGCAACATACTAAAAATAATCAAGGATAGTTCTGGAGAAGAGAAGGAAGAGAAGATCAAAATAATTATGGTGGTAAATATCACCAGGCCATTAACTTCTTCTGTACCTCTAATCTTGAAAATGGTCAATGAATTTGAAGAAGTAGATGGTTTGATTAATAATACCCATCTTGGGGAAGAGACTACGATTGAATTAATTCAAAAAGGGGCAATAATGGTTACTGAGGTGGCAAAAAAACTAAGTTTACCTGTAGTGGCGACAACTGCTCTTAGGGATTTAGCTAGCAGAATCGGAGAGTTTGATGTGATGGGGAATAAGGTTTGGCCGATCGATAGATATATGTCAAAAGCAATCTGGTGATTACTGAAAGTGGGGGTGTAAAAATGGCTAAGGAAACACTAGCCGGTGAATATCAGGAGATCCTTAATAATGAAAAAGAAATGTTTATGACTGGTAATGAGGTTGTGGCCTGGGCTGCATTGGCAGCTGAAGCAGACTTTATGTATGGATACCCGATTACTCCCCAGAACGAAATAATGTATTACTGGGCAAAACTGGCACCTGCTTTTGGACGGGGTTTTCTCCAGACTGAAGATGAGATTTCCGCTGGTTTTACAATGCTGGGCGGGGCTTTGGTGGGTAAGAAAACTTTTTCAGCAACTGCCGGCCCGGGAAATATTTTAATGCAAGAATCGATCTCAATGGCAGAGATGATGAGGCTCCCTGGAGTATGGATAATTCAGCAACGGGGAGGGCCTTCTACTGCTACAGTCATCTATTCTCAACAGGAATTCAGACTTACGACGACAGGTGGAAACGGGGAAGGAATGCGGCTTGTTTATTCTACCTCATCTCACCAGGAACTCTTTGAGTCTACAATTAAGGCCTTTAATAATGCTTGGAAATATCGTTTTCCTACTTTTGTCTTGGGCGATGGTTATCAGGCAAAGATGAGAGAACCGGTAGTGCTATTTAATCCCAAACTCAGGAACTGGGAGATAATAGCGGCAGAACCAATTGCGATGAAATCCGGAGTACCTTATTTGGAGCGTGATCCGGTTCATCTGCGCAATACTTTTAATATTGAAGAAGAACTCTATGATATTTTAAGCGGGCATCTTGCCGATTTTCGGCGTATGAAACAGGAGGTAGTAGAGTGGGATGAAGGCGGTAGTGAAAAGGCTGATCTTTTAGTGGTAGCCCATGGAATTGTAGGCAGAGCTGCGATTAGTGCTGTAAAAACTGTAAATAACCAAGGATTAAGGGTAAAATATTTCCGCCCAATTACAGTTAGGCCGTTTCCTGGAGAAGCCTTGCGAAAGATAGTTTCAGAAGAACCGGAGCTTAAAATATTGGTAGCGGAATCAGCCTATGGGCAGCTACTTTCGGTGGTTAAGGAAGAATTGTATGGTTTAGCAAATACTATTGAATCTTACTTAAAACCTGGCCTTGGTATAACTGCAGAGGAAATAGAAGAGATCCTTGTTAGACTAGGTAAAAAGGAGGGGTAACCAATGGTAGAGAAGAATCAGAGGGTTTCTCGGGGAATAATAGAGAATCAAAATATGCCACGTTCCTGGAGAAAAGAGACAAAACCTCATCGTTTTTGTCCGGGTTGTGGCCATGGTATTGCCTTAAAAGCCTTAGGAGATGTTGTGGATGAATTGGGTATTTTAGATCAGGTTCTTTATGGTTGTGATATTGGTTGTTCCCTTCTAAGTTGGGATTTTTTCAATTTTGACAGTATCCAAACCCATCATGGAAGAACCATTCCGGTGATTGTAGGTGCCAAAAGAGCCCGGCCGGAGATAGTAGGAATCGCCTATATGGGCGATGGTGGGGGATATGCGATTGGTGCTCAACATCTGGTAAATGCGGCAACCCGTGGGGATCGGATTACGGCGATTGTTGCGAATAACACCTTATACGCAATGACCGGAGGACAGATGGCACCAACGACTTTACCGAGGCAAAAAACGAGTACTACCCCTTATGGGCGGGATCCCTTAATAACAGGTTCCCCAACGTTAGGGCCGGAATTAGTGGCTGCTATTGCTTCAGAAGGTTCGTATGTGGCCAGGGGAACAGTAGGAGATTACAATAAACTTAAACTTTTTATAAAAAAGGCTTTACTTAACCAGATGGAAGGGAAAGGTTTTTCCTTTGTTGAGGTATTATCTACTTGCCCGACAAATTGGCGGACCGGAGCCAAAGAAACTTGGGGATTTCTCCAGGGGAAAATGGAGAACTACTTTAAAGTTGGGGAATTGCAAGTATCCCAGGGAAACCGCTTAGGAGAGGAAGGTTAAGCTGATGTTAGATAATGGGCTAGTAAAAATTATAATTGCCGGAGAAGGAGGGCAAGGGGTTCAGACCATTGGGGAGTTGTTGGCTGAAGCTGCCTATATCTCTGGGAAAAAGGCACTTTATATTCCTAATTTTGGTGTAGAACAACGTGGGGGTGTCTCGATTGCTTTTGTTCAGATTTCAAAAGGGGAGATCGGAGCGCCTAAATTTCAGAAAGCAGATCTATTAGTTGTATTAAGTCAAAGGTCGGTAGAGAGAACAAGAGATTATCTTAAACAAGGTACGATCTATCTTTATGATGAATCAAACATTCAAGCCCCGCTCATTGATGACCAGGCAGTAGGGGTTCATGGATATGATACTGTTGCTCCGGAGGCATTTGCTAAAATGGTAGGAACTAAGGAAGGGGAGGCAATTACACCTCCAAAGCAAAAAGACCTAACTATACTAGGAATTCCAGCGGCAAAAGTGGCTAAGGAACAACTGACTCCCAGAGTTTTTAATATTATTATTTTAGGGGCATTAGTAAGTGTAAGTAAGGTTTTAGAAGCGGAGAAAATAAAAGAAGCTTTGGAACGAAAATTAGGTGAAAAATTTAAACTCCATCCAGAATTAAGGAAGCTAAATTTTGAAGCCTTGGAAAGCGGAATACATATGGGATTAGATGCGCTTACAAAGGAAGAGTAAAGTAAAGCGATGAAAGGATGGTATGCTTGAAAATTACTAAGGAAAATAAAAGGGAAGAAAAACAAAGTTACCAGCAGACCATAGAGAGTAGAAATAGAAATGAGTTAGAAGGAGTAGTTCATAAGACTGCTCGAGGGATGTGGACTATTTTTCCGGGACTTTGTAAGGGGTGTGGCCTTTGTATTGAAAAATGTCCGGTTGGTGTTATTGGTTGGTCTTCGGAACTGGGAGCCTATGGAACAAATCGGGTAGAAGTAAATGAGGATGGGTGTGTTACGTGTAAGATCTGTAGTTTGTACTGTCCGGATGCGGCAATTAGTGTTGTTCGTATTTAGTGTTGTCGTTACTTTTTTCCCAGTGAATTCCTTGCATTTTAATCAAAACTGCGTTATTATACTGCCTAGTAAATGTTTCGAAGGGTGCCGATTCATACGGCTTTATTAAAATCAATTCGTGATGCTAAGGTCGTCGGCGTGAACAACCAATTTAAGCGCCTCCGATGCCTGTCGACCCACCTGACTTTGATTTTCATCATTTCATGTGCACGGGCGGTAGCCAGCGTGGGCGACTACTTAGATTTGACTCGGATTGAGTAGTATTTTCTGAAAAAGCAGGAGGGGTGCACCTAGAAACCGATAATAATTATCAAAATCAACAGAAAGCTAATTATTCTTGCTGTTACTCAGAGGAAATACAGAATTTTCGCAATATTAAATAACAATGGAGGAAGAAATATGGATGAAACGATTATTATTCTAATATTATCTGCTTTAGCTCCGGTTCTGGGTTCTTTAATTGGCGTTTTGAAAAAACCTTCGGATAAATTTATGTATGATATGTTGTCCTTTGCTGCCGGGGTTATGCTAGGCATCTCATTTTTAGAATTAATTCCTGAAAGTATCGAGTTTTCCTCTTCTTGGATTTGTATCGCTGGAATCATTATTGGTTCTATTGTAATGTATGTTGTTGATCGAATTTTGCCGCATATCCATCCCGATTGTTCCCAGGAAGCAGGAAGAAATCTTAATAAGACCGCGATTTATCTGATTGCCGGGATTGGGCTACATAATTTGCCGGAAGGAATGGCGATTGCGGTGGGAACTGTTTCTAAGTCCAAGACTAGCCTGATTGTGGCACTGGCCATTGCCATTCATAATATACCTGAAGGGATCTGTACTTCAGCCCCATATTACCATTGTACACGGAATAGACTTAAGTCGTTTCTGGTTTCATCAGCTACAGCTATTCCGATTATAATTGGTTTTATGATTGCAAAATATTTGTATTCAATTATTTCCTTACAATTTGTAGGTTTATTAGTAGGAGCGACTGCTGGCCTGATGATTTATATCTGTGCCGATGAGTTAATTCCGTCTTCTGCCGGGAAAACAGATAACCATAGTACAGTATTTGCCCTAATTATTGGGGTGATCTTTGTAGTATTATTAGGTGCGATCTAGGAATTAGGTAGTCGCTTTAATTTATTATTTCAACAGAGATAATCTTTACTTCTTCGAGCGGTAAATCATAAAAACCTCTGTCCATCCCGGTTGGAATCTTACTGATTTGATCTACTATTTCCATTCCTCTGGTTACCCAGCCAAAAACGCAATACCCAAAGCCATCGGCGGTATTGTTTATATGGTCAAGATGGGGATTATCTACGATGTTGATATAGAATTGGGAGGTAGCACTATCTATTATTGGAGTACGAGCCATGGCGATCGTTCCTCTGATATTAGACAGCCCATTTGTTGCTTCATTTTTAATTGGGGGAAATGTTGGTTTGCCTTCTAGATCGGAATTAAAACCGCCACCTTGAATCATGAAATCAGGGATGACACGGTGGAAGATGGTACCATTGTAAAAACCACTATCTACATAGCTTAGAAAATTCGCTACGGTTTGTGGAGCTTTGTCAACGTATAATTCAAGTTGAATGCTTCCCAAGGAGGTTTCTATTATAATTCCAAGGTTTTCTTGACCAGTCTTCTTCAAGGCAGACACTTCCTTTTCTATTTTAAGGTTATAGAGCTTTGAATAACTAAAAAGAACCACCAGGACAATGAGGATGGAGAATAGAATGTATTTAAGCCCACGGTTTGAGATGGGCTTGATATTGTTGATGCTTTTACGCATATGCCTAACCCCTTTCTTACAAATTCCTATTTTACCGATAGAATCTGGTTTAGGGACTGTGCTCTTTTATTTACCTACTTCTCTGAAGTAAAGTAACAAATTAGCAGATTTTTGTCAAGAAAAAAGGCTTGCCTAGGCTGTAATTTAACAAGAGTGACAAGCTTCGGACGATGATGTAAAATTCCCTAGTTATAATGAAGATTCCTTCTAGGTAGTAAAAATTGATAGGAAGGAATATTTTATTTTAAAAAGAAAAATGGTTAGTAGTACTATTTTTGTGAAAAATATTGATCTCCAAGAGAAAAAATTAATTGAGGTAATGTAGAGATGGGAATAGCAGAAAATCGGGTAATAGTAGTGGGAGGTGGTGCCTCTGGGATGGTGGCAGCGATCTCTGCCCGGAGGCAGGGTGCTGATGTTACTATCTTAGAGAGAAATCCCCGTGTTGGGAAGAAAATACTGGTTACCGGAAATGGCCGCTGCAATTTTACTAATATTAATGCAGATATAAACTGTTATCAAGGGAGTAATCCTAAGTTTGCTTATAGTGCGCTTTCAAAATATGGGAGTAAAGAGAGTATTGATTTCTTTGAAAAGCTGGGAATTGCACATAAGGTGGAAGAGGCGGGGAAGGTTTTTCCGATGTCGGATCAAGCCTCCAGTATTTTAGATGTGCTCTTGTATGAGCTTAACCAAATGAAGGTTAGTATTATCTGCAATGCTTATGTGAAAAATATAAAGAAAAAGAATGCCCAGTTTGTTGTGGAATTAGAAGATGGTTCAGTTATCCAAGGGGATCGGGTGATCATTGCTACTGGGGGCAAAGCCGTGCCATCTACTGGTTCAGATGGAAATGGATATGAATTAGCAGAAAAACTGGGACATACCATCATACCAATCTTTCCAGCGCTTGTTCAGCTAAAGCTTGAAGGTGGGTGTTTCAAGCAGATCCAGGGAGTTAAGTTTATGGGTACGGCTGAACTTATTCATAATAATCGGCCGGTGGCAAAAGACTGTGGAGATATTCTCTTTGCTAATTATGGGGTTTCCGGCCCCCCGATCTTGCAAATTAGCAGAAAAGCCGGAGAACTTCTACAGGAAAATGAAGAGGTTTTTTTAAAGCTAAATATTTTGGATACCTTCTCGAGAGCAGAACTAAAAAACCTGATGCTAGAACGGATAAAAAATGGGGCAAAAAAGAGTGTCGAATTTAGCCTGGTTGGCCTAGTAAATAAAAGATTGATCCCTGTTTTACTAAAGGAAGTGGGGATTAAGGATTTAAAATACCCGGTAGGTAATCTTGCAAGTAATGATCTTGAGAAGATCATAACGATTTTAACTGATTGGAGGTTTAAGGTCAGAGGAACAAAAAGCTGGCCGAGTGCACAGGTAACAGCAGGGGGCGTAGACTCCCGCGAAATTAATCCTGATACCATGGAATCTAAAATTATTAAGGGCCTATATTTTACGGGTGAAATAATAGATATTGATGGGTTGTGTGGCGGTTTTAATCTTCAATGGGCCTGGTCCTCCGGGTTTATTGCCGGGCAGAATGCAGCATTATGAAGGGTTTAACAAATTGGAGGTAAATTTAAGTGCTTAGGATGTCAAATATAAGAATCAATATAAATAAAATTACAACTTACCAGAGTGAAGCAGATGTTTTACAAAAAGAGATAAGCTCTAAACTCCATCTTAGTAAAGAGGAAGTAATCGACTATAAAATATTTAAAAAATCTATTGATGCTAGGAAGAAGGATGAGATTTATCTAGTTTATACAGTTGACATTAGAGTACCAAATGAAGAAATGGTAATGAAAGAACAGAATTATAAAGGAATAACAAAAACCCCGGAGTTGCCGGATATTGTTCTTCCTTCGGGAACAGAGAAAAAGACTTGCCGTCCCGTAATCATCGGAATGGGACCGGCAGGTCTTTTTTCCGGATTAATCCTTGCTAAGCGTGGCTATAGGCCAATAATTCTGGAAAGAGGAGAGCATGTAGAGGCCAGAACTAACAAAGCGAATAAGTTTTGGGAAGGGAGGATTCTGGATCCCGAAAGCAATGCACTATTTGGGGAGGGTGGAGCAGGTACTTTTTCCGATGGTAAACTGACTACTCTGATTAACGATCAAAGGTGCAGGATGGTACTTAAGGAGTTTGTAAAAGCCGGGGCACCGGAAGAAATATTATATCTTAATAAACCTCATATTGGTACTGACCGGTTAAAGTCTGTGGTTAAACGGATTAGAGAGCAAATCATCGATTATGGCGGAGAAGTGAGATTTCAAGCTAAAGTAACTGATTTTATTGTTAAAAATGGTATAATTGCCGGTTTAGTCATCAATGACTCTGAGGTGCTTAATTGTGAGACTGTTTTGCTGGGAATAGGTCATAGTGCTCGTGATACTTTTCAGAGGTTACACCAGAAAGGTGTTTCTCTTAGCCAAAAACCCTTTTCGATCGGAGTAAGAATTGAACATCCTCAGGAGTTTATTAATAAGACGCAATATGGTAGTCTTGCCGGGCATCCTGCCTTGGGAGCAGCGGATTATAAATTAGCCTACCATGCTAAGAATGGAAGATCAGCTTATACATTTTGTATGTGCCCCGGTGGTTATGTAATAGCTGCTGCTTCAGAAGAAAAAAGTGTGATGATTAATGGGATGAGTAAGTATGGGCGAAAAGGAGAGAACGCTAATTCGGCTTTGCTAGTAGGTGTTGTACCTGCTGACTTTGGGAGCTCGCATCCGCTGGCCGGTATTGAATTCCAGAGAAAATGGGAGCGACTTGCCTATCAAGTGGCAGGGGAGAACTATAATGCCCCGGTTCAATTGGTCGGAGATTTTCTTGCGAATAAACCAAGTACTCAGTTTGGTTCTGTAAAACCTACATATAAACCGGGTGTTTCCTTTACAGAACTTAAAAACTGCCTACCTGATTATGTTATCGAAACGATTAAAGAGGCGCTTGTTTACTTTGAACGGAAAATAAACGGGTTTGCAAGGCCGGATGCAATTTTAACAGGTGTGGAGACCAGAAGTTCTTCTCCGGTTCGGATCAATAGAGATGAGAATCACATGGCAAATATAAGAGGTTTATATCCGATGGGTGAAGGAGCGGGGTATGCCGGCGGTATAATGTCCTCAGCAGTTGATGGAGTTAAAACAGCGGAAAAGATTATTACAAAATATGCTCCTTTTTAGGTTGAGTAATGGCATAAAGTAGCTGGCTTAGTATCAAGGCTAATTCGATTTTCTTTTCCTTCTTGTGACCAAGAGATAGACAATTAACGAAGAGGGAACGTTTAATAAACCTAAGAGCCCCCAGAGCCAGGGGTTCTCCCCTCGTTTACGGGCATCAAAAAAGATCCATAGGGCTTGACTAAAAAGGAGAACAGCGATAAGAATATATAACCACCAAGCTAATGCTGTCATTTTTGATTTACCTCCTCCCTTTGATTGCTCGGGGCGAATAAAATTACTGTAGGCAGAAAGAAAGAAGCAGTACTAAAGAAGGTAACTACTGATTTAAGATAACCTGTCTGTAGCAGATATTACTGCCGGCCAGGGGAAAACTTTTCCTTTTCGGGGCCGGGGTGTAGGCATGATGCCCTCAATAAAAAGTAATGAGCAGCAAGAGGGAGAAAGAAATCCTCTACCCCGGTAAGCTGGGGTAGAGGTATCCTGAGTGAGCGACTACCTAGAAGTTTATTGGTTGGCCATAGAAGGCAGATTCAAGAATTATTTTCATCTCTGTTGCAGTAGTAGTTCGAGGGTTACTTGCAGTACAAGGGTCAAGGACGGCGTTTTCAGCGATAAAATCAATAGTAGATTCAAACAATTCTTCTGTTACCCCGTAATCTTTTAAAGTGGCAGGAATATTCAGATTAAAATTAAGCTCTTCAATACTTTCTATTAAGGAATCAACCAGTTGCTTGCTAGTAGCACCGGGAAGGTTAAGAACTCTGGCGATTTGTGCATATTCATTATGAGAAATTTTAGCATTATATTTTATCACATAAGGTAGGAGAATAGCATTACAACAACCGTGAGATATACCATATTGAGCTCCGATTTTATGTGCCAGGCTATGGGTTATCCCAAGTAGAGCATTGCTGAATGCCATTCCAGCAAGGCATTGAGCAATATGCATTTCTCCCCGGGCTTCTTCATTACCATGATAAGAATCCAGTAAATAATCGAAGACCATCGATATTGCTTCTATAGCTAGAGGATTGGAGAATCTGGATCGTGCAGAGGCAACATAGGCTTCGATAGCATGGGTTAAAGCATCCATTCCCGTATGGGCGACTAATTTTGGAGGCATAGTTTGAGGAATACTACTGTCCAGGATAGCAATATCTGGTGTGATTTCAAAATCAGCCAGAGGATATTTTATCTTGGTGGAGTAATCAGTAATAACAGAAAAGGCTGTAACTTCGGTGGCTGTTCCACTGGTTGAAGGGATGGCAACAAAGATGGCTTTTTTTCTTAGTTTAGGCATAGTAAATGGAGTTTTAATATCGTCAAAATTCAGCTCCGGATATTCATAGAAAACCCACATAGCTTTAGCAGCGTCGATGGGAGAACCTCCGCCGATGGCGACAATAACATCGGGCTTAAACTCAAGCATCGCTTTTGCCCCTTTCATTACAGTCTCGACAGAGGGGTCGGGTTCAACACCTTCAAACTTATTTGTTTCTAAACCGGCTTCTTCTAAAACTCTTTCCAACTTAGCTAAAAAGCCAAACTTTTGCATTGAAGAACCACCGGTTACAATAAGAGCTTTATTATAGCCTTTTAAATTCCTTAGTTCTTCAAGAGCATTCTTGCCAAAATATATATCCCGGGGAAGAGTAAATCGGGCCATTAAAAAATCATCCTTTCCTTATGATTTTAGTATGCTATTATTCTTCTATTTTTTGCATTAATCTATTCTATACTAAACAATAGCCAAAAGCGGTACCCGGCGCGAGCAACTACTTGGTGATGTTAAATTCAGGTTAAAACCAAAGGGATTAAAGGATTTATTTACTATCTAAAAAATATAAAGAATATAAGATAAGTTATTTAGTGGTTATTAAATCAGATATTGCAAATTTCAAATAATTGGTTATTTTATTCTTAAATAAATTCTTTGATCATCAAGTAAATGGGTGATATAAGTGTTACTCCTAGTAATTAACTCTTACCTACTTGGTTCTATTCCTTTTGCCTATATAACAACAAGACTATTTAAAAACGTTGACATTCGTATGATTGGTTCCAAAAACGTAGGTACTACTAATGTAATGAAAAACATAGGAATAGTCCCGGGGATAATTACTGCTATAGGTGATGCCTCGAAAGGAATTCTTGCGGTTTTACTAGGTGATTATCTGATGACTGGAGGCGGATTACTAGGTCTACTGATTGCGGTAATTGGTCATAATTGGCCAGTATGGCTTGGCTTTTATGGGGGAGGAGGCCTAGCCACGATGATCGGAGGCTTATTACTAGTTTCTAAATGGTGGGTTATTCTTATTTTAATCGGAATCTGGGGACTGACTTTTTTAATAATGAAAAAACATGATGAAAGTGCGATTGTAGCATGTATCTTTTCTCCCTTTGTTTTTGCTTATTTTCATGCCTCTTGGGAGTATTTTCTTTTTGGACTTATGGCTGGATTATTGATAGGAATAAGAAGGTTTTTTAGTATTAAAACCAATAAGAAATTATTTGAGATAAAAAAGGTTGCTTAAAAGTTTTCTCTAAACCAATTATTTACACGTTATTTAATAATTATCCAAGTTTATAATTTCTGAATTACAGGTAAAGAATTAATATGGATATTATTGACATGATATTTTATTATGGGTAGAGTTAATCTTAATATTAAGAACTTGATGCTTGGGGTTAAAAAAATTCTTTATCTGAGAAAGGGGCGCTTACGAACTGCCTAAGCAGATTAAGGTGCTATATGTAGTACGTCCGGTTTCCGGAGGAATAAAGCAACACCTGAATGGGTTGTGGCAAAATCTTGATGATAAGTTGGTAAAGCCTTTTTTAGTTTGTCCGAAGTCAGAGGCTACAGTCTTTCAACGTGAAAATCCGAGGCTTTCTATTTTTCCTTTGGATCTTCGGGGGAGTATTAGTCCGTGGCAAGATTTCAAGGTTTCTAGAACTCTACCACGGCTTGCGGAAAGTTTAGGGGTAGAACTTATTCATGCTCATGGTTACAAAGCAGGCTTAATTACCTTACATGCCGGTATAAATAAAAATCGGTCTTATCGTTTATTATGCACCTTTCATAACCCTCTGCGACGTTTTGCTAATCATTTAAAGGATGGTATCAGCTGTTCGTTAGCTAGTAAAATTGGACGAGTTTCAGATCATCTAATTGCGATCTCTCAATCAATCCGGGATGATACGATTAAGCTTTTAAGAGTTCCGGAAGGCAAAGTTACTTGTATTTATAATGGGATTGATCCAGTTACCTATCAAATTAAATTTGATTCGGGAGAATTGCGAAGGGAATGGGGGATCCCCAACGGCATACCACTGATTGGTACTGTAGCAAGATTGATTCCGCAAAAGGGGATACAATACCTGATTCAAGCGGCTACTTTATTAAAGAAGAAGTTTTCTGATTTTCGAGTGTTGGTAGTAGGTGATGGCCCATTCCGGCAGGAATTAGAAGAGTTAACGGTTTCAACAGGTATGAAAGGAAAGA
Source organism: Firmicutes bacterium UBA5486 (assembly GCA_002427045.1). Taxonomy (GTDB): domain Bacteria; phylum Bacillota; class UBA4882; order UBA10575; family UBA10575; genus UBA5486. The sequence goes on along the minus strand of DIPO01000015.1, from coordinate 10,304 downwards.
TTATTTTTACTGGGTTTCGCTCAGATATACCCCGAATTTTAGCTGCTATTGATTTATTTGTCTTGCCGACTTTGGAGGAAGGCATGTCAGTGGCAATATTGGAAGCGATGTGTTCCAGTAAACCGGTGATTGCTAGTAGGAGTGGAGGGGTACCCGAGGTTGTGAATGAGGAGACCGGTATTTTGGTAGAACCGGGGGATTCCGGTGAACTGGCAACTGCAATTGGCACTTTACTTTCCGACGCTAAAGCAAGAGAAAGGATGGGGAATGCCGGGCGTCAACGGATTGAAGAATGTTTTACGCTACAAAAGATGGTTGAGTCTTACCACCAATTATATTACCGGTTGGTAACCAGGGTCTTATAATAAATGAGGGAATTGCATAATTGAATTATGCAATTCCTTAAAATTAAAAAGAGGAGAGAAGAACTAATGAAGAAAAAATCCTTATATTCCGTAATTATTGCTTTTCTTATAATTCTATTGACATCTACAGCTTCCTATGGATTATGGGAGAACGCGGTCTGGTTGGGTACGGATATTGATCAAACAGCAAGGAGAATGGGGTATTTTCATGAAGAAAAAGTTGCCACCAAAATTGTATCACAGAATATTAATGGGGTGTTTTCCAGTGAGATTGATTTAAGTAGTACCTTAGCTTCTTTTGGGTACTCTTCCAGCGGTTTATACGCAATGCTTGGGGCGAAAGTGAATGATCGGTTTGATTTCCTCTTTGGAGCCGGGTTTAGTTACAAGGATCGGCACTCTCCATTATTACTTGCGGGAGGGGTTAAATGCTTAGTCCCTGCTCAGAAAGTGATTTACGAGGTGGAAGCTTTTTACCAAATATTGCCGCCATTATTGGTCAATTTAAGTTTTGATACATATTCTAACTCAATCTTTATTGGACTTGGTTTAGCCTATAATTAACCAATCCGGGTTTTTATTTACTGAAATACAAAAGATTAAGGCCTGACGCTCTTCACAGTTTTATGTTATCATCTCGATAGAAGATGGGAAATTACCCGTATTACTGTGGAGGTGAATAAGTATGCAGGTGAAGGAGTTGGTTAAGCCAGCTCATCAGAGGTGGGCGGCCTTAATCTTACTATTATCCTGGTTTATTCCTTTTGCAGGGGCGGTTGGATGTAGTATTTTATCAACCAGTCCCGTTTTAGGGGGAGATAAAGTAACCACTGAGAAACAGGCTACTAAGGTGGTTAATAAAATAGAGGATCAGAAGATAGAAAAGATAGGAACAACAGAGCCAGGAAAGGATTCGGTTGCTGAAAAGACTATTCAATCTAATACTGCTGTAGATAGTAGTAATAATAATTCGGCGGGACAGGTTAGTCCAAAATCTGATTCTGGTTGGACTTCTAGCAATACTAAGCAGGATTCTTCTCCATCGGTGCCCCAGGATAAACAGGATAATATTGATATTACTCTATTGGCACGGGTTATCTACGCTGAAGCTCGGGGGGAACCAATAGAAGGACAGGTAGCTGTTGGGGCGGTACTCCTTAACCGTTTATCCAACCGGAATTTTCCTGATAATTTATGGAGTATTGTATTTAAAAAGGGCGAGTTTTGTACTGTACGGGATGGCCAGGTCTGGTTACAGCCTGATGCTACTGCCTATCGGGCAGCAAGATTAGCTAAAGCAGGGTGGGATCCCACATATGGAGCATTATATTTCTATAATCCAGGAAAAACTTCGTCTAAATGGATCTGGTCGAGGCCGGTAACTACTCAGATTGGAAGCCATCTTTTTGCTCGTTAAAAATATGGTTGGTGATCTTTGAAGGCCCCCTTCTTTTTTATCGAGTCGGTCAGATTCCAACGTAACCAAGAAGTCTCGTGGGAAAGTGAACATTTGCTTTCGTGCGGGGCTTTTTTATTGATCGGAAGTGGGTTTGGAGAAGAGTTTTAAGTATCTCACCAAAAAAACCCAAAAAATATTTGACACGGGACAAATAAAGTTATATATTAAATATAACAATAATAATTATAATGTACTATTTTGTATTTGACACTTTGGGAAGGAGGGGCAAATTTGAAATTGGGACAAATTGCTTCCATCAAATCGGGTTTGGTATTAACTAGGAAAAAGGCATTTATAAACTTTGAAATCGAGAACATATACAATTTAATTACCTTAAAAAATATAAAAGACAATGGGGCTTTTAATAAAGAACCCTTTGAAACCTTTGAAAGCAATAAAGAATTAGAAGAAGGCTACTTTACCGAGGAAGGCGAGATTCTTGTTCGATTAAGCTATCCTTACACTGCTGTTCATATTGACAAAGGTAAAGCAGGATTACTGGTACCTTCCTCTTTTGCTATAATAAAACTTAGAACAGCGGATTATATCCCGGAATATGTAACATGGTATCTCAATTCCGATCAAGTAAAAAAAGAGTTGATTAAGTCCCAAACCGGAACGGCCATGTCAACGACGAATAAATCGATCCTTACTTCAATCGATATAAAGGAAATGCCAATAGAAGATCAAAAAAGAATAGGAAAAATCCAAGAGCTATACTTTCGGGAAAAGGAATTGCTAGATCGGTTAATCGAAGAAAAAGAAAAATATTATCAAGCGATAACTAATAAATTGATGCAAGTGAATAGGGAAGGAGTTGTTAGTTATGGGTAAAAAGACTACTCAAGCAGAAATTAATCGGATCTTGTGGGAAGCGTGCGACACTTTTAGGGGGAAAATTGATTCCAGTATCTACAAAGATTATGTCCTGGTAATGCTCTTTGTAAAATACTTAAGTGATACCTACAAAGAACATTTAGAAGAATACACAAAAAGGTATGAAGGACACGCAGAAAGAATCAAAAGGGCAATGTCAAGGGAAAGATTTATCGTCAGCGAGGAGTCTACTTTTGATTATCTGTATAGCAAAAGAAATGCACCGGAAGTGGGTGCTGAAATCAACAAAGCATTGGAAAAACTAGAAGAAGACAATCCGGGTAAATTAAGAAATGTCTTTAGAAATATAGATTTTAATAGTGAAGCAGTCCTGGGGCAGACAAAAGACAGAAATGCGATGCTGAGAACCTTGTTAGAAGACTTTGCTAAGTTAGATTTAAACCCTTCTAAGGTGGGGGAAGAAGATATTATAGGAAACTCTTATCAATTTATGATCGAAAGATTTGCTTCGGATGCGGGAAAAAAAGGTGGGGAGTTCTTTACCCCGTCTATGGTATCGGAACTTCTGGCCCGACTTGTTAAACCAAAGGAAAACGATAGAATCTATGACCCAACTTGTGGTTCCGGTTCCTTACTTATTAGAGTAGTAAACCAAGTGCCTAGTAGAAAAGTGGCAGTATATGGACAAGAGAGAAATGGACAAACCCATTCTCTTTGTATGATGAATATGTTTTTGCATGGAATAGACGATGCTAAAATCGAATGGGGAGATACATTATCTAATCCTCTACACTTAGAAGATGGAAAGCTGATGCAGTTTCAGGTCGTCATAGCCAATCCCCCCTTTTCACTAGATAAATGGGCCATGGGGTTTGCCGGAGCCAATGACGACAAATTTAAAATGGAAGCTAGCCTTGATCCTTATGGGAGGTTTGAATGGGGTGTACCACCTGCTTCCAGGGGAGACTTTGCTTTTGTCCAACATATGTTATATTCCTTAGCGGAAGACGGCAGAATGGCAGTAATTCTTCCCCACGGGGTGTTATTTAGAGGAGCAAGCGAAGCGAGGATTAGAAAACAAATCATCGATATAAACTTACTTGATGCCGTGATTGGCCTGCCAGAAGCACTGTTTTTTGGTACCGGAATTCCTGCCTGTATTATGGTATTTAAGAAAGATAGAACCAAAAGGGATGTACTATTCATCGATGCTTCCGGAGAAGGAAACTATGAAAAAGACAAAAATCAAAACAAACTAAGAGAAAAGGATATAGAAAAAATAGTACAGGCTTATGAAAACTACGAGACTATAGATAAATATGCTTATAAGTCAAATATAGAGGAAATAAAGGAAAATGATTATAACCTCAACATCCCTAGGTACGTAGATACCTTTGAAGAAGAAGAGCCGGTAGATATGGAAGAAGTAGCGAAAAATATTAGGAATATAAAAGAAGAGATTGATAAAGTGGAAGCACAGATGGTTAAGTATTTGGAGGAATTGGGGCTATAACTAAACTTACATTATTCGTGGACAAGATTTGGTTTTGAGTAAAGGGTACTATTGGATTTAAAGGGGTGAAAAAATGTCAAACATAGAAAAGTATTCACAAAAAACCTTTGATGACATCAGGCACTTTACAGAAGAGGGAATAGAGTTTTGGTACGGAAGAGAATTGCAAGTAGTATTGGAATATGCCGAATGGCGTAATTTCTATAAGGTTATCAATAAGGCAAAAATGGCCTGCGAAAAGAGCAAACAGCCTGTATCTGATCATTTTGTTGACATCAACAAAATGATCGACTTGGCAAAAGGGGCCCAAAGAGAAATAGACGATATATTGCTTACTAGATATGCTTGTTATCTAATTGTGCAAAACTCTGATCCCAGGAAAGAAGTTGTTGCACTAGGACAGACTTACTTTGCGGTTAAAACCAGGGAAAGGGAATTAGAAGAAGGTTTTGATGAATTAACAGAAGAAGGAAAACGTTTAGCAATTAGAACTGAGTTAAGAAATCATAATAAATCTTTAGCGGAAGCGGCACAAATGGCAGGGGTTGAGACTCCTAAAGATTATGCAATCTTTCAAAACAAAGGATATCAAGGGCTTTATGGGGGACTTGGGGCAAGGGAGATTCATCGGAAAAAGGGACTTAAAAAGAAACAAAAGATTTTAGATCATATGGGAAGTACGGAATTAGCTGCCAATCTATTTAGAGCAACCCAAACCGATGAAAAATTAAGACGGGACAATATTAAAGGTAAAGAAAAAGCTAATCTAACTCATTTTAAAGTCGGGGCGAAGGTTAGAAAAACCATAAAAGAATTAGGTGGGACTATGCCGGAGGATTTACCTGCACCAGAAAAGAGTCTAAAGGAGATTGAAAAGGAGCAGATGAAGAAGGAGCTATCTTCGGATTAATAAGGTGGTGGAAAGTTTGGAAGCTGAAATTAAAGAAAGAATTGAAATGATAGGTAGAGGGGAAGTACCTGAAGGGTATAAGGAAAAACTGGATAGGATAATCCCGGCAGACTGGGACATAAAAAAGCTACATCAATTAGTTAATAAAATTGTTGGGGGAGGAACACCTTCAAGAAGCAAACCTCACTATTTTAATGGAGATATTCCGTGGGCGACGGTTAAGGATTTATCAGAAGATAATTATAAACGGAATACGCTAGAGTCAATTTCCAGGGAGGGTTTGAGGAATAGTACTTCAAAAGTTGTTGAAAAGAATAATTTCATTATATCTACGAGAATGGGACTGGGCAGAGGTTTTATAAACAAAGTTGATATGGCAATTAATCAAGATTTAAAAGGCTTGTATCCCAATAAAAGCAAAGTAGATGTTATATATTTAATGTATTGGTATAAATATAACAGCATTATTGTTGAAAGGTTAGGGGTTGGTTCTACAGTTAAGGGAATAAACTTAAAAACTTTAAGGAACATGTTAATTCCACATCCTCCTTTATCCGAACAACAAAAGATCGCTCAAACCCTGACCACTTGGGACGAAGTTATAGAATTAAAAGAGAAACTAATAGAAGAAAAGAAAGAACAGAAAAAAGGATTAATGCAGAAACTATTAACAGGGGACGTAAGATTACCCGGGTTTGATGGGGAGTGGGAAGAGGTAAGGCTCAGGGAAGTGTTATTTTTCCCCAAAAAGGAAGCTGTTCAATACCCTCAAGAATATTACTTGTTAACAGTTAAATTACATTTGAATGGGGTTGAGGCTACAGATAAAAAACCCAACAAAACAAAACGTAGCAGACCTTATTATATAAGAAAGCCAAAAGAACTTCTAATAGGTAGACAAAATTTTCATAATGGCGGAATAGGGATTGTGCCAGATGAAATGGAAAATTATATTGCATCTAATGCTATAAGTTCTCTAAATGCTAAAAAGGGTGATATTAAATTTTATTACTTTTATTTGTCAAATGCTAACTTTTATAAAAAGATAGGACATATAATTGGAGGCACAGGACAAAAAGAAATTTCTGAAACGGAATTGAAAAATTTAAAACTAACAATTCCGAAATATATCCAAGAACAAAAAGCCATAGCTCAAATCCTCTCCACCGCCGACAAGGAAATCGACCTACTAGAAGAAGAACTGGAACTTTTAAAACTCCAGAAAAAAGGCCTAATGCAACTACTTCTAACCGGTATAATCCGGGTGAAATGCTAAGAGGTGAAATGATGACTAGAAATCTTTACAATGAAGAAAACATAAGTCAAATACCGGCGATTGAGGTATTAAAAAACCTTGGATATATATACCTTCCCTCAGAAGAAACGGAAAAAAACAGGGGTAATCTATACAATGTGCTTTTAAGCGATATATTAAAAGAAAAACTTATAGAACTTAATGAATATGAATACAAGGGTCAGACTTGTAAATTCAGCGAAAAAAACATTGAACAGGCGATTAAGGATTTAGATGAGCCTTTAACCGATGGACTTGTTCGCACCAATGAAAAGATTTACGACACTTTAATGCTGGGAAGAAGCTATGAAGAAAATTTACCGGATGGTTCTAGGAAGTCTTTTTCTTTGAAATATGTCGACTGGGATCATGTAAGTAATAATATATTTCATGTAGTAGAAGAGTTTACAGTAGAAAGAGAAGATGGACAGGGCAATGTTAGGCCGGATATAGTCCTTTTTGTTAATGGTATCCCCTTTGGTGTGATCGAGTGTAAAAGGGCATCGGTGGAGATAAGTCAGGGTATAAGTCAAATGCTAAGAAATCAAGGGAAAGGCTATGCCCCTCATTTATTTAAATATAGTCAAATATTAATGGCCACCAACAAAAATGAAACCAAATATGCCACCTGCTTTACACCAAAAAGATTTTGGTCTATATGGAAAGAAGACTATGAAGAATGGCTGCAATCTAAGTTGAGCAAAACTGTTTTTAATCGATTGCCTACTAATCAAGATAAAAACATAATATCCTTATTCCATCCGGAAAGACTATTAGAGATTACTAAATATTTTCTCCTCTATGATAAAAATGTCAAGAAAATAGCTAGGTACCAACAATTTTTTGCCGTTAAAGAAATCACCAAAGCTATAGAAAAAAGGGATGAAAACGGCAATAGAAGATCCGGGGTAATCTGGCATACCCAAGGAAGTGGTAAATCCCTCACTATGGTGATGTTTTCTAAGTACCTTTTATCTGAGCTTAGCCATTATAACCCCAAGGTGATTGTTGTTACCGACAGGGTAAATTTGGATAAACAGATCAATCAAACTTTCAATCACACCAGGCTAAAGGCGAATAGAGCCACTACTGGACGACATCTTGTGGAACTAATCAATGACAATCAAGCTGATATCGTAACGACCTTGGTCCATAAATTCGATACTGCCTCTAGGGAGCAAAAACCAGTACATTCAAAAGAAGTCTTTATATTGGTGGATGAATCCCACCGTACCCAATATGGAGAACTGCATATTAAGATGAAACAAGTATTTCCTAATGCTTGTTATTTAGGGTTTACGGGCACCCCCCTGATGAAAAAAGAAAAAAATACCATGATCAAATTTGGCGAGCTGATTCATACTTACACCATTGCGGATGGAGTTAAGGATAAGATCATAGTACCCATATTATATGAAGGAAAAATGGTAGACCAAACTGTTAATAGAAAAGCTATAGACAAAAGGCTGGAAATGATTACAAGGGCTTTAAATGAAAAACAAAAAGAAGAAGTGATGAGGAAATGGAGTCAATTTGAAAAGATCGCATCTTCTGACCAAAGGATTGGATTAATAGCCTTTGACCTCAATGAACATTTTATGCAACATTATAAGACTCAAGGATGTCAATTCAAAGCTATGCTTGCTACCAACAGTAAGGTAGAAGCGGTAAGATATTTAAAATACTTTGAAGAAATAGGGGATTTAAATGCAGCTGTTGTAATTTCGCCCCCTGACCAGAGGGAAGGTTATGAGGCAGTAGATGAAGAGTCAAAAGATTTGGTCAAAAGATTTTGGGATAAAATGATGGAAAGGTATGGTACTGAAGAAAACTATGAAGAATCCATTAAAGATGAATTTGTTAATGGGGATGATTTAGATTTACTGATTGTGGTGGATAAGCTGCTTACCGGTTTTGATGCTCCACGAGCGACAGTAATGTATGTGGATAAACCCATGAAAGAACATACCTTATTACAAGCGATAGCCCGGGTAAACAGGATTTGTGAAGGGAAAGATTATGGCCTTATTATTGATTATCGTGGCCTTTTAGAGAAATTAGATGAAGCGATGGAAATGTATTCCGGTGCAGGGATAGAAAACTTTGATCCGGAAGACTTGAAAGGAGCCCTTTATGATGTAATAAGCATTATCGGCTCACTTAGGCAGTACTATACTGATTTGACAAATATATTTATACCGGTAAAGAACAGGGAAGATCTAGAAGAGTATGAATTATTATTGGAAAACGAGGAGCTGAGAAAGGAGTTTTATGAAACCCTTAGCAAATTCGGAAGGCATTTAAAGATCGCTTTAGAATCGGAAAGGGTCTATAATGCTTTAAGTTATGATGAAATAAATAAATATAAGAGAGATTTTAAATTTTATCAGGAATTAAGGAAAAATGTGAAGATAACGTCTTCGGATACCATAGACCACAAAGAATACGAGGGTCAAATGCAAAAACTTATGGATAACTATATTGCTGCGGAAGATATTATCAGGATTACCAACCCGGTGGATATTCTTGATAAAAAGGGGTTTGAAGAAGAACTGCAAAGACTTGGTTCGTCTAAAGCAAAGGCTGATGCGATCAGGACCAGAATGACAAGAAGTATAAGTATGAAATGGGACGAAAATCCCCTTTATTATAAAAAGTTTTCCGCAAGAATCGAAGAAACATTACAAGCCTATAAAGATAAAAGGATTAGTGAAAAAGAATATTTTGCAAGGATGAATGATCTAAAGAAAGATTACCAAGAAGGTTACTCAGATATCAAGTACCCTGATAATATTAAAAACCAACCTGATGCTCAGGCTTTCTATGGAGCAACAGTTAGTGCCTTTACCGAAGCCAAAGGAGCTTATGGGGAAAGGGTTGATGCCGGCCTTAGTAAAGAACAAATAGCTGAGCTTTCTCTTCAGGTTGTCGAGATTGTGGCAAAACATACTAAAGTTGATTGGCATGATAATTTAGATGTTCACAATCGGATTGATCAAGAGGTGGAAGATTTATTATTCGATTTCACTGACGCTAATGACATAATATTAAATTTTGGACAAATAGATAAGATACTAAGAGAAATAAAAACTGTAGCATTGAGCAGATATTAAAAGGTGATATGATGTCAAAGTATATGGTAAGCTATGGCGAAAAGGAAATATCTTTTGAGTTAAAAAGAAAAAATGTGAAAAACATTAATCTAAATATTAGACCGGATATGAGTATTGCCGTATCAGCAAATGAGGATGTGTCACTGGATATTATTAAAGAATTTGTCCAAGAAAAAGGGTCATGGATCTGTAAAAATATCAATTATTTCAAAAAGTTCCAACCGGATGAGAAAAATGGCAGAGAATATGTAAGCGGAGAATCATTTAAATATCTTGGCCGGCAGTATCGTTTAAGGGTAAGAGAATCAGAAGTAGAAACCATTAAATATTTCCGGGGATTTATCTACCTTTATGTAAAAGACAGAAATGATCTTAGGAAGAAAGAAAAACTGGTTAATAATTGGTTTAATGAAAAAGCCGCTCTCCATTTCAATGAATCTTTAGACAGAATGTATAAATTAGTTAAGAATTATGATCTTCCAAAACCAGAAATAAAGATTAGGGAAATGAGGGCTCGATGGGGATCTTGTCATAGAGAAGACAAGATAATAGTTTTAAATTCAGATTTAATTAAAGCACCAAAATATTGTATAGATTATGTGGTTCTCCATGAGCTGATCCATTTTAAATACAAAAATCATGATCATAGGTTTTATATATTCTTAACGTCGTTAATGCCGGATTGGGAAAAAAGAAAGAAAATTTTAGATGAAGAGATCATTAAGGATTTGTAATAGAGGTTTTGAAGATTGCTGTTATTGCTACTATTTTTTTAAAATAGGGTGGGCGGTGAGCTATTTGCGATGTCGTAAA
>DIPO01000057.1 GCA_002427045.1 Firmicutes bacterium UBA5486 | reverse complement strand
CGGAAAATGTAAGATGGGATAAGGAAGATAAATTTGGAGTAATATGCAGTGAGTATTTAAATCATTGTGATGATGAAAAGTTTATTACCGCCCGTCAATGTATCCAGGGATTACATAAAATATGCGAACATTCTACGAAGTATAAACATGAAATTGTAGATATGCTAATAAAAATTGACGTAAATAAAAGAAAAGATACTCAGAAGAGTTTATTATTAATGGATATTATTGAAGTGCTAGGGGAAATTGCTAATGAGCAAATGAACGAGCGAGTGGAAGCGTACTTGAAAACAGAATATGAACGTGAAAGTAAAAAAGGCGATAAAAAAGTATTTAAAATAAAATTTGTGTAAGTGGTCGCCATCCTAGCAAGTAGTCGGCGCGCCTACATTGCTTTGGGGCGCTATACGTCTTTTTAGAGGGTTGTTCAAGTAAAAATATGTTTTAAGCACAAAGTACATTCATATTTTAATCCTAACGTAATTCTAAGGAGATGAGCTAGATAATGATTGTAGTAGAAAATCTAACAAAAGAATTCAAGTCATTTAAAAAGTATCCGGGTTTTAAAGGCACAGTAAAAGGGTTATTCACAAGAGAAGTAGTGGGAAAAAAAGCAGTTGATGATATTTCATTTCGTATTGGTGAAGGCGAGATAGTAGGATATATTGGGAGTAACGGCGCAGGCAAGTCTACAACGATTAAGATGATGACAGGGATTTTAGTCCCTACCTCCGGAAGATGTGTTGTGAATGGAATCATCCCTTACGAAAAACGGATGGAGAACGCGCAACAGATTGGGGCGGTATTTGGGCAACGGACACAGCTTTGGTGGGACTTACCATTAACAGAAACCTTTAGTATTTTAAAAGAAATATATAATGTTTCTGATAAAGACTTTAAAAATAGAATGGATTTTCTGGATCAGGTATTGAATTTATCGGAATTCATTAATAATACGGTAAGAACGCTTTCACTTGGTCAAAGAATGCGCGCGGATTTAGGGGCAGCGCTTTTACATAACCCTAAGGTGCTTTATCTTGATGAACCTACTATTGGACTTGATGTGGTAGTCAAAGAAAATATAAGGCTAGCTATTAAAGAAATTAACAAAGAGTATAAAACTACTGTTGTTCTTACTACTCACGACTTGGGGGATATTGAAGAATTATGTAATAGGATAATTATTATTGACGCGGGTAAAAAAGTATATGATGGTGGATTAAAGAATATAAGAGATACCCATGGTTACATGAGAATTATAGATATTGATGTTAAAAATGCTGACCAAATTAAAGATATTGATTTTAATGCGAGATTTAATCTACTTACAGAAGACTTAAAGGTTAATATCAATGGGAACAGTATAAGCGTTAATTTTAATAGGAACAGAATTAGCGCATCAGAGATTGCATCTTTGGTGATGGAAAACGCAACGGTCAGGGATATGAGTATTAAAGATACAGATATTAATCAAATAGTTAAGAAGATATATAAAAATGGAGTGAATTAGCTTGGACACTCAGAAAAAATCTAGTCTAAGGCAGAAGTTCAAGATATATTGGCCATTTGCTGTAAGCGAAATTCAAGGAGCGCTTAGTTATAGAGGGAGGTTTTATTTTTTTATTCTAGCGCGTCTATTTAATATTTTTATTACCTACTTTTTATGGAAAGCTATTTTTGCCAGTTCCGGGCAGGAGATAATAAATGGTTTTACTTTTAATAATATGGTTGGGTATATTTTTATTAGTTACATTGCCGCAGATTTAATTAATTCAGGAGCTTCAAGATATATAGGGTATGAGGTAGTAGATGGTTCAATCGCGATTAACTTAATCAGACCGATTAATTATCGAATCAGGCTTTTTTTCACTTCTCTTGGGAATATAATTTGCAGATTAATCATGCCCACGCTTCCGATCTGGATTTGTTATACTATTATAAGGTATATATATGCGCAGGAGCTTCCACCGGCTTTTTCTACAATAATACAATTCTTTTTTAGTCTGATACTAAGCTTTCTCATTATGTTTTTATTTGAATTTTGTTTTGGTATGTTATCATTTTATACTACTTATATCTGGGGCTTGAACGTGGTAAAGTATTCTGTGCTTAGATTTTTCACAGGAGAGCTAATACCCATCACATTTTTCCCGACAGTAATAAGAAAAGCCTTAAGGTTTATGCCGTTTAGCTTAATGAATTATACGCCTGTTATGGTATATTTAGGGAAAATAAGTGGGGCGGAGTATTGGAAATCCATTGCTAACCAAGTGCTGTGGGTAGTATTATTATATTTTCTGGGCTCTTTTTTGTGGAGCAGAGCTATCAAACGCCTAACTATTCTGGGAGGGTAGTAGTATGAGATATATCAGATTGTATAAAGTTTTTTTGCTTCAATATCTAAAAGCGTTGATGCAATCAAAAGTAGACTTTTTTGTAGGGTTAATCGCCTTTTTTTTCACACAACTTGCCGGGATTGTCTTTTTGTATTTGATATTCGAACATATTCCAAATCTAAATGGCTGGTCCTTTGAGCAACTTCTCTTTATTTATGGGTTTGCCCAACTACCTAGAGGAATAGATCATTTATTCACCGATTATATATGGATGCTCGCCATGAGGATGGTGATCAGAGGAGAATTTGACAAGTATTTGCTAAGACCGATTAATCCTTTGTTTCAACTGATTGCGGAACGGTTTCAACCAGACGCTATAGGAGAGATACTGGTAGGTATGATTCTTGTTGTTACCTCATGCGTTAAGATGGAAATAAAAATAGGTTTTTTTAATTCTATAGTCTTTGTTGTTTCTATTGTAGCGGGCGCAATTATCTATACAGCAATCAAGTTATTTTTTGCTTCCATCGCTTTTTGGACAAAAGATAGTATTGGTTTGCTCCAATTAGTATATGAAACTGCGGACTTTGCTAAATACCCAGTCTCTATATACGATAAAAAGGTAAGATTTATTTTATCATACATATTTCCTTTTGCCTTTGTTGCTTTTTATCCAGCCAGTTATTTTATAGGCAAAGCTAAGTTATTGACTACTGTTGGTATTGAGGTGTTGATAGCGATTATTACTATAACAATTGCTTATGCGACCTTTAACAAGGGACTGACCATTTATGAGAGCGCAGGAAACTAGGGATCCTTGATGCTTTCACGACCATTATGAGTTTTACAGCAATGTTTTTAATGGCAAGGAAATGTATTGAGAGTTGGGTTTATTGGATAGTTGTAGATGTTATAGGAATTGTTTTGTATTTTGTAAAAGATGTCAAATTCTTATCAGTGCTATATATATTACTGCTGATAATGGCCATAAAAGGTCTTGTCGAGTGGCAAAAAGATTTAAGAAAAGCAAAGGAGACAGCAAGGGTTAGCGTAAGGGTTCGGCCTGAAGTGGGTCAAGAGGAAGTGGCCTCACCACATCGCTGGACCTAAGTCGAATATGGAAGATATGGTGAAAATAACAATTGGGGTAACATGGTAATTTTCAACCAGTGGGCTATGCGGTTTTAATTATTCGCAATTATGATAGCCCTCTATTCTGTGAAGATCGTGGTTGTTCTCTATAGTCTTATATATATAAAAAAGGGGAAAAATAATATGAAAATTACAGTTTTACATGGACAGATGCATAGAGGCAGTACATACAATATCACAAGACTTTTTTTAGATAAACTTTCGGATGAAAATACGGAAATAAAAGAATTTTTTATGCCAAAAGATGCACCATCTTTTTGTATAGGTTGTTTTAACTGTTTTACAAAAGGCGAGTCTCAATGCCCACATGTTGATATTGTTCAACCAGTGGTAACAGCAATAGAAGAAGCCGATTTGATAATTTTAGAATCTCCTTGCTATGTTTTAGGAATGACTGGTCAGCTTAAAACATTCCTTGATCATATGGGATACCGTTGGATGCCCCATCGTCCTCACCCTAAAATGTTTGGTAAGGTAGGATTGGTTATTTCTACTGCTGCTGGTGCAGGTGCAAAACAAGTGACCAAGACTTTGCAAGATCACTTGTTCTATTGGGGAGTACCCCAAATCTATCGTTATGGTAAAAATATTGGCGCTTCGAGCTGGGAAACTGTAAAGCCAGAAATGAAGTCACGGATAGAAAAGGAAGTTATCCGAATAGCTATTAAAATATTAAAACACATTGGTAAGGTAAAGCCGGGAGTAAAAACAAAAGTAATATTTAATATAATGCGAATGAGTCAAAAAGCAAATGACTGGAATCCTACTGATAAGGAATACTGGATAAAAAACGGATGGCTTGATAGGAACAAACCTTGGTGAATAAATTAAAGCAATCGTCACTTCCTATAATAGCAAGGGTTCCAGCTGGCGGGGCGCGATAAGCGAAAAGAAGAAATCTTTTGGTCGTGGCTATTCATGAAGTGATTCATGTTGGCGCGCAACTTCATGATTCAACTTACCACATTGCGCTAAGGCTTATGGACGTCAGGAACCTCCAGACGTTATATGATATGACAGGGATGATATAGAGGTGGTGTTTCATGATAAAATATTTAACCCATTATTATAAATCTGGAACTATTCCTTTTAAAAGTTTATCAGCGATGCCAGAAACTGAAGCAATAAAAAAAATGAATGAATTATATGTTGATAATGCATTGTGGGGTCGTTTTAAAGATCCAACTTGGTATTTACGAGAAAGAAAGAAAACAGAATTATGGTTGAAAGAACAATTTATTTTCAAAGGAGGCAGTCCCCAGGAGGATTATCCGATCTATATGGTTTTGGGGAAATGTGAGAAGATAGAGAGAAATATGGAGGAAGAAAATATAGCTAAAATCCGGATACCACTTACACATTTCAAAGAAGAGGAAATAAGCTTTACTTATATAGATAGTATGTTTTCATTTCAATTAAGTCGAGAAAAATCTTCTGAATATTATCAACCAGAATATCATGGAAAAGTATTTATTCTATCAGAAATAAAATCGATATTAGAAGAAAGGGGATTACCGGAGGAAGGCTGGTGGGGAAACCTTCCAGATGATTTTTTCCCTTATATAGAAGCTCAGGTCTGGAACCACAAAATACTTAGAGGATATTTACAACAGATAATATTCTAAATTTATGTTGGGCAGGACTTTTTGGCCCGCTCGTATCGTCCTTTGTCACACCTGCGGATTCTTGTGAATAACTTACTTAAAGTTAGAAAGTTGCAAG
The DNA here is from genome assembly GCA_002427045.1 of Firmicutes bacterium UBA5486. Lineage (GTDB taxonomy): Bacteria > Bacillota > UBA4882 > UBA10575 > UBA10575 > UBA5486. The sequence continues at coordinate 2,218 of DIPO01000057.1, read as the reverse complement.
AAAGGGAGGAGTGAGGTGCTTTGTCAATGCAAAAACCGCGTTTGGCTTGGCAGGATATACTGCCTGGGTTTCCCTTGCCTGGACACAGTGGCAAACCACGCCAGACCGGCTATACCATGTTGCTAGACAAGAGATTAGGACTGAACGAAACACGCGATCTATTGGAGCTGGCCTGTGATTACATAGACATCATCAAGCTCACATTTGGTACATCGGCTCTTTATCCAGAATCGGTGCTCCGCGACAAAATTAAACTAATTCGTCTCTACGGAGTGGACGTTTATCCCGGTGGTACACTGTTTGAGATTGCTATATGGCAGGATAAGCTGGAATCGTACTTACAGCGGGCTGCTGAACTTGGTTTTACTGGTATTGAGGTATCGGATGGCACCATTCCCCTCAGCGCCAAAGAACGGCGTCGTGCCATTCAAAGTGCTAAAGCTCATGGTTTTAAGGTGGTAACGGAAGTCGGTAAGAAAGATGGAACACCGATCCCCGTTTTGCGCATGCAGCAAATAATAGCAGATGACCTAGAATATGGAGCCGACAAAGTAATTATTGAAGGGCGGGAATCGGGTAAGGCCGTTGGAATTTTTGATCAAAACGGTAATGTGAAAGAGGCTGAGATGGAGGCTTTAGTGCATGGTCTCCCTTGCCCTGAGGCTGTTCTGATTTGGGAAGCCCCCCTTAAAAGCCAGCAGGTGAACTTAATTAAGCGCTTTGGGCCGAACGTAAATCTCGGCAACATCGCACCGGAAGAAACATTAGCACTGGAAGCCTTGCGCTGTGGCCTACGGGGTGACACGTTAGGGCTTTGCTTAGATCATATGGCAGCCAATCGTCGGCAAGTAAGCGGCGGGGAGGTGAGTAGTGGTGGAAATATTGACGCGGATTTCTAAAGACTGGTGGGCAGTAATTCTAGCTAGCCTACTAATGTTGTGCGTCAAGATAGGGCTCATCACTACGGTGCCATGGTAAGCAAGCTGACAAAATACCTGCCTGGTATCTGCTTGATGTTTATTATTGGTTACGCCGGTAAAATTATTGCTAATTATATACCTCATACAGAATACGTTCTATTTGCAATCGCCATTGGTATGATTGTACGCAATGTATTTACTTTACCGGAATTCTTTGCACCCGGTATTGCTAGTTATGAACTATGGATGAAAACAGGAGTAGTCTTGCTTGGCGCACGGCTAGCACTACAGGAGGTATTTTCGATCGGTGCTAGCGGGATTGCCTTGGTGATAATTGAAATCACAGTAGCGATTGTTACTGCTACTTACTTAGGACGGTTGTTCGGGCTAAAGGAGAAGCTAGCGAGTTTGCTAGGTGTAGGAATTGGGGTTTGTGGAGTCTCGGCTATTATTAGTGCAACCAGTGCCATTGAAGCGGAAGAGGACGATGCCGCCTATGCTATTGCCACTATTTTGCTCTTTGGCGCCATCATGCTCTTTCTTTACCCTGCCCTCGGTAGCTGGCTAGGAATGTCGGATACTGCCTTTGGCTATTGGACGGGGTTGTCTATAGACAATACAGCTGAAGCGGTTGCCACCGGTTTTGCTTTTTCAGAAATTGCTGGTAATATCGCTACCGTAGTAAAACTATCGCGCAATGCGCTAATGGGTCTCGTGGTACTAATCATGGCCCTTCAGTACGCCCGCAAAGGTATTACTGGGCAAGTAGAAAACAAAGTGGCGTTTCTCTGGAGTCGGCTGCCTAAATTCCTTATTGGCTTTCTTGCTTTCTCCTTGCTGGCAACTGTCGGCTTTATTACCCCGGGTCAAGCCAAGATACTGAATAACGCCAGCAAGTGGCTGTTCATGCTCACTTTTGCCGGTGTTGGTCTTTCAACTGATTTTAAACGGATGAAAGCAGGCATAAAACCTTTTTTGGTTGGCTTTGGCGTGGAAACGATAGTGTCGATAGTCACCTTTATGCTAGTCTATTATGTGATTGGGTAGGGCTGAAGCCTCCTACCTAAAGGTACGTGCAGATCTTGGCGGTGGTTTGGCTGAGGGCAACAAGTAGTGCTGATCTACTTCGTGAATGGCCGTGAGCTTGGGAGCACACACCGCCAAGCCTTTTTCTTTACATTCCCCTTTTTTGTACAATGGTATTGATAAACCTATTATCGCTGAAGAAATTAAGAGGTTGGGAACTTTGTAAAAGAAAGAGGGGATAAAAGCCTTTTTGTTAGTGTATAATTTTAGTA
>DIPO01000004.1:71345-88317 GCA_002427045.1 Firmicutes bacterium UBA5486 | reverse complement strand
ATATATTGTGCAGGGACAGAAAAAACAATGACAACGCAAAAAGCCCGTGTAAGATAGGTCTCCTTTTTTCGTCAAGACTCAAGATTCGTCTACTACAATATCTTAACTCTTTAAATCAACTTTTAAGCCAAAACTTTTGGGGAAAAAGACTTCTTTAAACTGATTATTAAAAAATTCATCAGTCATCCCTGCAATAAAATCCGCTACCATCCGTTCAACAGAATTAGTTGTTTTATAATTCTCATCCATATCTTTTAAATAATGGCGGAAAGCAGGAGAAGAAGAGTTTTCTTCTTTTATGTCCTCCGTGTATTGGCGAAAAAGCAATCGAAAAATCCGACGAACTTTATGATCCTCTGTTTTTATTTTGGGATTAAAATAAATATGATCATAGTTAAACTGTTTAAGTTCAAGTAATGCTTTGTAAATTTTCTTGCTAAAGGCAATATAATTCTTCCTATAGCTGTTGTTAATAACATCTAAAGCCAAAGTATTGATAATTTTATCATTCGAATCACCGAGTATTTCTACAATCTTCCGAGGGAGATCTGAACGCTGAATCAAACCAACTGTAATTGCATCTTCAATATCTCTTCCAATATAGGCAATCACATCAGCTACTCTCACCACACAACCTTCCAGAGTCATTGGGTAAATTTGCTTACTATAATCTTTGATCTTAAAACAATTATTATATTCCTCTAAAAACTTCTCCCAGGTTTTTTTCTTATCTGGAACTAACTTTTCATTAATGATCTCCCCATTATGAGCAAGTATCCCATCCAGTACCTGTAGAGTTAAATTTAAACCCCTTCCTCCACCTTCGATCTGCATAAGAAACCTGACGCTCTGAGCATTATGACAAAAATAGCCAATCCCTGCTTCCTCACATAACTTATTTAAAAATCTTTCGCCATCATGTCCATAAGGGGCATGTCCAAGATCGTGACCAAGAGCAATTGCTTCAATCAGATCCTCATTTAACCGCAGACATCTACCAATTACCCGGGCAATTTTCGAAACAAACTGAACATGAAGCACCCGATGGGTAATGTGATCATTTTTGAACAGGGTAAAAACCTGAGTTTTATCAATATAGCGGGTATATGCCATAGAGTGAATAATCTTATCTGTATCATGAAAAAAAGCCTGTCTAATATTTTCCGCATCCGGAATTTTTTCTATCTTAGGATGTAAACGCAAACCATCCCGGCTTTTACAAGCATAAGCTGAGAGAAGTTCCTGTTCACGTCGGTAATTTTCCTCAATTATCTCTCTGGCAATCTCTGTCATTTTCACACCCCCAAATTTAAAAACTAAATTTCAGCAAAACTTCTCTTAAATTGTAAGTTCTATAAACAAGATCAAAAGCCTTTTTGGTTAACTGACGAATTACATAATTTAATTATTTAAGATTTAACCGTTTATAAGATTCATAACAATTATGCAATTTTAAAAAGAAGCCGTTTCAACTTTTATTTTACTTCTAAGAAAGCGTAATGTTACTTTTCTTCTCAATTTGTGTGATAAAATAAAAGAAAAAAACTATTTTACTATTTGTTTTTGTTCATATTAGCGACCTATCAAAGGACTTCGATAAGTATCGATTAATTGTCTTTGATTTACATTACTTCGCAATGTTGTCGGTAGGCGGCATGAATGACTCTTTCTTTCAAGGTAATTATACACTTTTTCAAAAACATTTAGGGGGAGAATATAATGAGCAGTATTATAGTAACAAATCAAGTCATAACCCTCTTTTTAATCTTAATAGTAGGTTATTTTGCCAGAAAAAGAGCAATTTTAACAAGCGAATTAACAAGCGGGTTAACCAACTTCTTAATTAATGTTACCTCTCCCTTTATGATCATCTCTTCTTTCCAGTTTGCTTTTTCTAAAGAAATGCTAGCTTCTGCTGGAAAGATCCTTACTTTCAGTTTTTTAGCCCATATCTTTTCCACACTTATCGGCCTAATAATCTTTAAGAAATATCCAGAAAATATCAGAAAGATACTCCGTTTTACTACAACCTTTTCCAACTGTGGTTTTATGGGATTCCCTCTTTTACAGAGTATCTACGGGAAATTCGGAGTTTTTTATGGTTCGATTTATGTTGTCGGATTTAATATCTTTTTATGGACCATTGGAGTTATGATCTTTACGGGAGAACGGGATCTATCTGCTATTAAGAAAGCTTTTCTTAGTCCTAATATAATTGCGGTTTTAATTGGAATTACCACCTTTATCCTGTCACTTAAAATTCCAACCCCGATCTATAGTGCTCTGGAGATAATTGGGGAAATGACTACTCCCATTTCCATGCTGGTCGTGGGTTCTACTTTAGCAGAAATGAAACTTAAAGAGTTGTTTTCTGGTTTTGCTGTATATTATGGTACTCTTATCCGTCTAGTAATCATCCCCTTGTTATCATTGCTAATAACCGGCCTTCTCAACTTTGAACCGCTTCTTCAGGGAGTCTGTGTTATTTCCACAGCTACCCCAGCCGCTGCCACTACAGCTATCTTTGCAGAAAAGTATAATGGTGACTCCGCTTTTGCTTCCCGTATAATTGTAATTTCTACAGTTCTATCTATTATTACTCTTCCGTTTTTTATTATGTTGGTCAAGAGTTAAGGAAAATAATATTCTTTTATTACAGAAAAGAGAAGCTTTAGTGCTTCTCTTTTTTTATATAATTTTTTTATACAATAAATAAAAGGAAAATTATTATGATTAATAGAATAAAAATTTAATAACTCTTTAATGTTTTGTTCAAACAACTAGGACAATTAAGGCCTCTGGGAGTGATTCCTTATGTACAAAACCAAACAGCGTCTTAAAATCCGTAAACTTCTACCTTTAATTGCCTATTTATTTTTGCTTATCCTTTCAAAGCCTGTTACTCAATTCTTAACCAGCCCTGATTATCAACCGCCACCAAGTATGATCCTTACAGCCGTAGGTGATCTGGTTATGCATATGCCCGTGGTCAACTCTGCTTTTTGCCCAACTGAGAATACATATGATTTTCGGCCAATCTTCTCAGAAATCAGGGAGAACCTAAGTACAGCTGATTTTACTGTGGGAGTTTTAGAGACCTCTCTGACTGGAGAAGCAAGTAAATACTCCGGCTACCCCCGCTTCAACACTCCTTACCAGATCGCCGATGCTCTCCAATGGGCGGGTTTTGATCTGGTTTTTACTGCTCATAATCACTCTCTGGATCAAGGGGTAAATGGGATTAAAAACACCTTATCTTATCTCGAATCCATTAATCTCCCGGCAACCGGCTCTCGGAGGCATCACGAACAAAAGCCTTACTACATAACAGAAATAAATGGTATTAAACTCGCTTTTTTCTCCTACACCACGATCACTAATGGCCTTCAGCCGCCTGCCAATATGAAATGGATCCTTAATATCCTTGATTACTCGAAACTCGCTTGGGAGATTACTCAGGTAAGGCAGGCTGGCGTAGATGGCATTATTATGGCCTTACATACTGGGGAAGAGTACCAATCTTACCCTTCCGAAGCTGACCAGCAACTTTGCCACCGCCTGTTTGAACTAGGGGTTGATATTATTCTTGGGAGCCACGTACATGTAATCAGACCACTTCAAACCGTAGTAATCAAAGACCCCTTTAGTGAACGCCTTAAATCTTGTTTTATCGCTTATTCTCTAGGTAACTTCCTCTCCAATCAACGCTGGCAATATAGTGATTGTGGTTTAATGCTCTCGCTCCGGATCAGTAAAAACCTTTTTCACCCCGGGATTGATATCGAACTACTTTCCTGTTTCCCCCTATGGGTCTATAAAAGCAATCACCAATACCGGATATTTCAAGTCCCTCCCCCAGAAAGCATCACTACCGTTCCCTCATTATCACCACCTATTCGCCAAAAAATGCTGGAAGTCTGGTCTGATACAGAAAAAACCCTCCTTAGATGGCCAGGAAGTATTAAACAGATGGAACCACCTTTCTTCTGAAGAAATAAAAAAGACAAGAGGGCGATTCTCTTGTCTTCCTTTTTCTTTTAATGAGTCTCTAAGACAATGTTACGTTGCTTGGAAAAGTATAGAACCGTTCTCTTGTCTAGATCTAATACCCTATCCCAAGTGTAACCCCAAGCTTTGGATAGAAAATCTTAGCATCATAATTTAGAGATTCACTATAATTATTTCCGCTATAACTTACAGAATAATGATTTGCAGAAATCAAAGCCTCTAACTTAATCCGAGGGTAAGTAAGAAATCTACAACCTGCTCCCAAAGCATAATAGATCCCAAATAAACGCCTGTCATCGCTATAATAGTATTTATCTCTATGATCGGCATAACGCGCTATTCCTAAACCTAAGCGAGCAGTAAGGTAAAATATTTCCTCTGTGGAAAAAGGATAAAAACTCCCCAAAACATAAATAGGAAAAGTAGATAATTCAATATCATCACTAAATGAACCATAAAAAGAACCTTCAAAACCAACCCCAAAACCCATCTCCCAGTTTTCTGTAATCTCCATTACTAAATCATACGCGAATAGAATTCCTTGTTGCGAAATTTCATAATTCCCCTCCGGTTGGTCGGAACTAGAGCGTACTTCACCCCAAAATAATTTCCCTATCGTGTAAAATTGATCTTCTGCTGAAACCAGAGTCGGAATTAATACGATTAAGAGCAAAGCAATAAGTAGAGTAGATATCTTTTTCATCAGTTAACTGTCCCTCCCTTAATATTCTTGGCCTTCCGTAAAATCTGTTTATGTAATTCACACAAAAGATCAAAGAGTTCTAATAAAATAGAACCGCTGCTCTCCTGGTTTTAATTTAGTATATTGGGCCGCACTATCAACAAAAAACTCATATTTATCCTGCACTTGTAGGTTCTGACCATCTAAGACAACAAACTCCCAAGGTGTTAGGATAATTGTCCTTTTTTCTTCCTCAAACAGCCACATATCTTGAGTTTTCTTTTTAAATTCATAAATTGTATTTAAGCTTAAATTTTTTTCATTGATTTTGTAGATCATTTTTCCAGTTACAACAAGAGTTTGGAGAGAAGGCTGTTTTACCTGAAAGATTCCTAGCGGTGGCTCAGGGGGCACTATATAAGAGAGCTTATCAAAATTCCGGTCATAAACTGTAATATCCCCGCTTTTACGGTTAGCTATATAAAATTGTGAGTTCGCTTGGGTAGTAGCCACCTGAGTTTCAGCATCCATCGGTTTAGATAATATCCTTCTACACAAATATTTCACCTTTCCCCAAGGCCTCCCAGACAATGTTTTATCCAATACTAGATTAGTATTTAAATCAAATAACTTTACTCTTCCATCTTCATAACTACTAATCGCTGCTAAATCCGATTCAGGAAGCCGATAAAAATAGTACGCAAAATTCTTATATATATTTGAGCCTGTATTATATTCCCGAATTTTAGCTTGGGGATAATCGAGCACTTTAAGGTCCTTAGCAGTAAGTATATATAGATGATCTCTATCCGTGAGATAATCAAAATCAACCGGTTTTTGTCCAATCTCATTTAATTTCATCCCGGAGGAAGTTACTTTTATAAATTTATACTTGGTAGATAAAAAGACATCCGCTTCCTTATAATAAAGGATCATAACTTTTTCATCATTATACCACTGGTAATATAGAGAAGTGCCAGAGGGAATCTCTTTCTCCTCAAGAACAGAGTTATTCTTCAGATCCATCAGTTTTATCTGTCCCTTGCCTAAGTTATAACCTTGATTTGTCGACCGCAAAATAAATGACCAATCCTGACATATAAGAACCGCCTTTTCATCATCTAGCATCCGTAGGGATAGTGGGGCACTTTCTACAGGAAGATTCGCCTTTACTTGTAGTGGTGAATAAGAAACGGTTATCATCTGCGGTGTTCCAAGCACTTCCTGTTTTTTACCTAACAGACCTGTTTCGGAGATATCGATAACTCTACGCTGATTATCTAATAATAAATAGAGGTTTTGATCATCAAGAGAAAGGGTAATAGAATTAACATTTTTTACTTCCGCAGATAAAGGAAGTTTCTCTGCCGTCATCTCTGATATGTTGTAGTGGAGTAATTCATAGCTAGCATCCTTCTTCGTAGTAGTCCGATATGTAATAAATAAATGCTTATGATCCTCAGTATAAACCCAATTGAAGGGGGCATACCCTAAATCTACTAGGTCCTCTGTACGACCATTGGAGATATTAAACAAGATAAGCTGTCCGGCTCGATCTTCTTTTTCTTCCTTTTTACCTCCGATTAACCTCACTAAGCCGGATAAAAGATCTTTACTTTCCTGTGATTCTTTCGAAGTCTCTGGACCATAGATCGCCAAATACTTTTGGGGATCATCTGTCCGCATCATTAGATCAGGAACTTTTGCCATATCGATCTTTTCCGAAAAAACAAGATCGTTTTCTCCCATAAAATTAATTTTGTTTTTCTCAGCATCAAAGAGAAAATATTCATTGCCCAAAGCTGCTTTTGTTGTCAGGAGCGATAACAACAGCATAATTAGGAGAATTAATCTACTTTTATGTTTCAAAATAAGACCTCCTTTATTATTTTATTTCAGTTTTCGGGAATCTCTGGTAAAATTCCTGCAGGATATTGAATTTTTTTATATAATTATATAATTATTCCCACATTTAAGATTTAAGGGAATTGGAGGTTATAATATGTTGTTAAAATTAACCCTTGCTTTATTACTCATTTTCTCTTCTTTTCCTCTCGGGGTTATGGGAAATACAATGGATCAAGAGTGGCTCTTACATCCGATCCACACTGAGAACCCATATATAGAAGAAAAAGAAGATTCTGGCCAGAAATGTTATATTAAAATGATTAAAATCCGGAATCACCAGGAAGTGATTACCCCTCCTGAAACGGAAGCTAATATTTTATACTATGGAAAGGTAAAACTCGGCTCTCCAGCAAAAGAATATGGTATGCTACTTGATCTTGAAGGCGAAAATAAATTTATCTGGGTCGACTCCGATGGAAATAAAGACTATAGTGGAGAAACCAAATATCAGATTTTTAAGAGTGACCGCTATCCCGGGATTGAAGTTTATTACTCACCGGTACCCTTAGCCTTTCTAGTTGAATATCATTTTAAAGATCAGGTTTTTATTAACCCTTTACAAATGGATCTCCCGTATCTCCTCCTACAAAGGGCAGGGTTTGATGATTATTTGATTTTAAAGACCAGAACCTGGTTGACTACCAATCTTCTATATAACGGGGAGGAGATTCCAGTCGCTCTGGTTGATCTCAATCATAATGGAACTTTCAATGATCCGGAAGACATGATTTATCTTGATTCTGATTATGATCTCAATTTTGCACCTCAAGAAGGTAAAATACTCAAAGAAGCTGCTACCATCAGGCTGAAATCCCGCAAGCGTCTAAAACTAGATTATCAGTTTGTTCCTGAAAAATTAATTGTAATAAAGGATGGTAAATAATGCGTAGATCCTGTTATCGAATTCTTACTAGCTGTATCTTATTACTGTTATTATCTACCTTTGTACAAGGTAAGGTCTCTGCCTTCCGAAAAAAAGACCTACCTAATGGGCTAAAATTGGTCACTAAAGTCTTGCCTGATACAGAGAGTGTTACCGCCCGAATTATCGTGCCTGCCGGTTTTTTAGATGAGCCTCCCGCTTTTCGCGGCGGTTCTCACCTTTTAGAACATATGATTTTCCGGGGAAATGATCGTTTATGTTTGTCAGATTTCTCCGGTTTAATGGATGAGCAAGGAAACATCTTTAACGGCTTTACCACTCTTAACCGGACTGAATATTATCTGGAAAGTTCACCAGAGACCTTTTTTCCCTCTTTCCGCCTTTTCTTGGACCTAATTCTCAGACCGGGATTACGCCCTGAAGATCTTATTTTAGAAAAAATGATTGTCTCTGTCGAAAATGTAATCCGAACTTACCCGGGAAATACTTTTTACCTTTATCTCAATCATTTAACCCAAAATCAACTGGTCTCCTCAGTTCACTCTATTACCCGTGATGATTTATTAGCTTTTCATCAAAGGTTTTACCGTCCTGAACTATTAACAGTAGTTATTACCGGCAATTTTAAAGTGCAGGAAGTACAGGATTACCTGAAAATATTTCCGATTGAATCTAGAAAAAAAGAAATTATTGACCACCAATTACTACTCCCCGCATTTAATAAGGAAATAGTAATCGAAGATTATCTCTGGGGTGAAGAGTATCAAGTTCTTTTTGGTTTCGAACTTAAAAAACCTAATGCAAAGGAATTACGAATTGCAAAAACTCTCCCCCTTATTTTAGAGTATGAATCAAAACAGTATGATTATATAAATAAACGCCCGATAGACTACCAAATTTCTCTGTTACATCTCTCGGGAAAATATTACTTAGTCTTCCAGTACCGAGGGACTGGTGAAAAATACTCTCCAGAATTAGATAACTGGCATAAAAAAAACCTTAATCGGTATTTCCAGTATCTACAGACTAAAAACTTTAGTAAATTCATTTCTTCTGTGAAAAAAAGCTTACTTAATGAGGTTCAATTAATTGAATCTGACCCAGCAAGGGCAAGTGAGTTTTATGCTAATCAACTCTTTGAACCAGCAGCCCTCACCACTGAAGATATTAGTAAATTTGATCAGTTGATGGTAAAAGATTTTAAAAACTTTGTCCAAAAGTATTTAGCAGGTAAAGAATATTTGAAAATTATCGTAAAAGCTTTATAAGGATGAGTGCAATGAAAAAAGAACCACGTTTATATAAACCCCTAGTATTACTGTTAATGTTATTTTCTTTTTTTAATTTTGTGCCTGGGCTTACAGCCACTTCTCTACCAGAAATCCGTGAAGACGGTTTAACAATTATTCTCCGTGAACCGATTGAAAAAAAAAGAACGACCCTTTCTTTTTTAAGAATGATCGTCAAAACCGGTTCTGCCCACGAACAACCGGATAAAGCCGGAATAAATAGATTAACAAATGAAATTTTGTATTATATTTTCCGTACTTCCTCTGCTTTAGAAGTTTCTTCTTTAAGCCTTCCTGAATATACAATCTTTGATTTTACCGTTTCACCCGGAAAATTTCTTGATTTCTGCCGTGAACTTGATGCAGTAATTCGCCTTGATGCACTTCTCCTTCACGACCTTTGCAATGAACTAATCAACTACCATTTAAATGAACCAAATAACCCCGGAAAAACTGCTTTAATCGACTTTTACGAAAAATTATATGGTATAGGCCACCCCTATCTTAACCACTATTGCCCTAACTATAATAATTTAAATATTGCTGAAGTAAATAACTGGTTCCGGGAAATCTTTCGCCCGGCGAATCTGATCATTGCCACTTCCGAAAAACTTCCTCCCGATTTTCTACTAAAACCAGCCGGTCGGGACTTGAAAGGAAAACCTTCCTTAGAAACCAAAAAAATTCAGAAGTTCGAAACAAATCCCGAATTCAATTTTACACCGGTCCGAGACAATTTGTGTACTGCAGTTATTGGTTTCTCCGCTCCCCAAATCAAAGAGAAAACTTTCTTTGCTGGGTTTCTCTTAACAAAATTTTTAGAGGATGAATTATGGCAGCTTCTCCGGCAACAATCTGGTCTGGTCTATGATGTTCAGGTTTCTTATTCTTACTTAACTGAACCTTCTGCCCCGAATATCAAGATTATCTTTCAAACGCTTCCGGAAACCATTGAGTCTGCCTTGGAGATTATTAACAGAATCTTAGACGGGTTAAAATCAGATGGTATTTCTCAACCTCGAATCGAATACCTCATCCAGCGAGAAAAGCTACATTTTGAAAACCGTAAAAAAACACCTGGATATGAGGTACAGATTGCCGGTTTTCAGGTTTTATCCGACCATTATCAAAGCGAACAAGATTTACTCGTAAGCCTAAGAGAAGTATCAACTGAGGAAATCAAAGAACTTGCCAACCAAATAACAGCCTCACCCTGTATTTCTCTGGCAGGCCCTTCGTACATTTTAAGTAACTAAATGAAAAAAGGAAGACAAGAGAACCGTTCCCTTGTCTTCCTTTTTATTTTCCTACTCTTTTCATGTGCCCCAGCTTGCTGGAGTGGGCAACTACTTTAACTTTTCAATAATGGCATCCGCCATCTGGCTAGTCCCCACTGCAGTTGGATCATTACGGTCAAGTTTTAAATCATAAGTAACCTGCTTACCTTCACGAATTACTTCCGCAATAGCACTTTCTAGACGATCTGCTGCTGTATTCTCCCCTAAATACCTAAGCATTAATACACCGGAAAGAATCATCGCCCCAGGATTAACTTTATTCATCCCTTTGTACTTGGGAGCTGAACCATGAGTCGGTTCAAAAAGCGCAACTTCATCCCCAATATTGGCTCCCGGTGCTACACCTAATCCCCCTACTAATCCAGCACATAAATCCGAAACAATATCCCCATAAAGATTAGGTAAGACTAAAACCTCGAAATTTTCCGGGCGTTGAACCAATTTCATACAAATTGCATCAACCAAAACTTCTTCATAATCAATTATGCCTTCATATTCTTTGGCGATTTCTCTTCCTACTCGGTAGAAAAGGCCATCAGTAAATTTCATAATATTTGCTTTAGCAACAGCAGTAACCTTACGTTTTCCATTCTTTTTCGCATATTCAAAAGCATATCTAATAATCTTTTCGCTACCCTGCCGGGAGATAGCCTTAATCGAAATCGCCGAATCTTCGCGGATTTTACCTGTAGGTGCCATTTGAATGATCTTATTTGCTTCTGGTGTCCCCTTGTCAAACTCCACCCCAGCATAGAGATCTTCTGTATTCTCCCTGATTAAGGTAATATCCACATCGGAATAGCGGGAGCGAACACCAGGATAGGATTTGCAAGGACGAACACAAGCATAAAGATTAAGAGCATGCCGAAGAGCAACATTGACACTCCGAAAACCAGTTCCAATCGGAGTCGTAATTGGCCCCTTCAAAGCTACTTTATTCCGACGAATAGATTCTAACACCTCATCAGGAAGAGGCGTTCCTTTCTTTTCCATTACATCAACACCAGCATGTTGAATCTCCCACTCGATCCCCACACCTGTAGCATCAATAACCCTTCTGGTAGCTTCAGTTAATTCAGGTCCTGTACCATCCCCTGGAATTAAAGTAATACGATAAGACAACAAAATCTCTCCTTCCGGAAGAATTTTTCTTTATTACTTACGGCTATAAAAAACCGTGAGTTTCATTTTAATATCCATAAATATTATCAGCAGTCCATTCTCCCCGGTCCTGTTTGACCCAGTCCTCAACATCATAGTGAATAACTGTTTCTTGGGGACCATCCGTAACCACCTTTTTAATACCAGCATTAATAATCATTCTGGTACATAATTTGCACGGTCTGGTCCCTATTACTCTCTTTCCGGTAAGCGGATCAAGACAGGCAAGATAAAGTGTGGCTCCAAGCATCTCCTGGCGGGAAGCATGGATAATGGCATTCATCTCCGCATGCACCGAACGACAAAGCTCATACCTTTCGCCAGAAGGGACTCCAGCTTTTTCCCGCGGACAATCTTTTAGATCAATACAATTAATACTACCCCGGGGAGCACCCACATAACCGGTACTTATAATCTGATCATCCTTCACAATAATAGCCCCAAAATGCCTACGTAAACAGGTTGATCTTTTAGCCACTACAGCTGCAATATCCAAATAATAATGATCTTTGTCAGGTCTTTTCATTTAAAAAGGACTCCTTTTATAAGTTAAATTAAGATTTGCTATGAAAAAACGGTCTTATGGGTTCTCTACTTGAGGAAGTTCAGGCTTTTTTATTGGCAAACTAGGAAGTACTATCCTTTTTTTAATAAGGCCGGGTTGGTTATTAAGATTAACAATTAACAACATTTCCTCCCGGGGTTGAGCCGAGATTTTCCCCGACAGGTGTAAGACCTTAACTTCTTTAGAATTAAAGGAAGGAAGTTCACACCTCCGCCAGGAGGTACGGATTATTTTATCTCCTCCAGGAGTTTGAAAAGCAAAAAACAAAAAACCATTTGCCGGTGGGATAACTTGAGACGAAGAATTTTCTACTGTTATAGATAGATTATATTCTAAACTTCCTTGCTCACTAGGAAAAAAGGAAAGTGATTCTATTAATACCTCTTTAATCACAAGCCCCTCATCATGCTCATCAATCTTTAGTTGCAGTTCTTCTTTTATTTGCTTTAGATCGTTTAAAGACTCTTCCATGGCAATCGTTTTTTCCTGCCAAAAATTACGTTCTTCTAATAATCTATTATTTTCATGAAAAAAACCATTAATTATTATAAAAAATAACACCAGAACAGCAATACCAATCGTCATCTTTAACCATCGATATTTTTTAGGCAAAACTAGATCCCCCCATCAACCATTCCTGTTCAGAAATAACTTCAATTCCCTCATTTTTAAGTAGCGAAGCTGTTACACCGCTACCAGGAATTATTCTTTTGCTAAATGTACCATCATAGATTTGATTAGATCCGCATGAAGGGCTTTTCTCTTTTAAAATAGCCATTTTAATCTCATGCTTTCTGCATAGTTTTAAAACATTGAGGGCTCCTTTTTGGAACTCGGAAGTAAAATTAGCTCCTTGTTCATTTAAAACTAGAGCACTCCCTGCCCAGACACCATTACCATCACCATTACTAATTTCCAAAGGTGGCCTAGGAATGGGCAATCCCCCTAAAACCTCAGGACAGACAGGAATAACTTGATATTGCTTCAAACTGCTTACAAGGATAGGAAAATAAGAACTTTTTCCATTATAACGACATTTATACCCTAATAAACAAGCACTAACAATAATTGAAGGTTTGATAAAATCAGGACTCATCATCTTCCACTCTTTCTTTACCCCAAATCACATGCTTAATATAAAAATCACCTGACTTAAATTTTTTCCCCAACCACCTACGAATCAGTTCAGCAACCCAAGATTGGATTAAAGGTAAAAGCAGAAGTAAACCCGTAAGATCAGTTAAAAGCCCAGGAGCAATCAGTAGAAAACCTCCAATCAATACACATAAACCAGAAATTAATTCCTGAGTAGGTATTCTTCCTTGACTTAAATTAAATCTGATTCTATGGAAAATTGCTAGTCCTTGAGTCTTTGCTAAACTAGCACCCAAGATCCCTGTTCCTAAAACCAGAATTATAGTTGGCCAAGTGCCAATATACCTACCAATCTCTATTAATAGCCATAATTCAAAGACTGGTACTACAGTAAATAAAAGGGTTAGCCTTAATAGCATTAGTTTCCTCCCGCAGTTAACTATACCATTTATTAATCCGCTTTTCCAGAACTTTAAACTTAACTTTTATGATCAAAAGACTATTTTTAAGATTTCCCTTAAGAACAAATAATATTTAACTAGAGGAAATTGCATAATCTAATTAACTATCTCACATTCAAATTATACGATTTCTTAACTAAAGAATCTCATCAAATCGCATTAAGTGTAATAAGATATATTAATGCTCTTTTCCATTAAAGACTTAAAGCAGACTGCCGATTTTATTATTAGAAGTAATTAGCTAAAGTAGTAAAAGCCCGAAGAGGATTTTAAGGGAGGTATCCTCATGAACAGACCAACAATCAGTCCGCTAGCCAAAAAAAGATTTATTAATTGGTTTTTAGAAAACTGGGAACTTAGAGGAGAAGCGCCTCAAAAGATCCTGTCCTATTTACAAAAGCATGATTCCAATCTAAACAATGTAAAGATTATAGAAAATGGGTCTTTTCTCCGTCCGCTTCTTGTAATCTCTAGTATAGAAACACCAATGCCTCCATCTCTACTAATAACTTATAAGAAAATTATAACAAAAACCGCGGATATTTTGAAATATCTTTCTGGTTTAAAAAAGGAACAACTTTATCTAACTCTCTATTTTCCCGGCCGAGAAAATTGTCTACCTTTTCTTGATATATTAGAAGAGATCCCAATCCCTTTGGAAGAAGAAAAAATTAAAAGTTTCCAAATTGATTTAGAAATCCTATTATTAACCGAAGAAGCCAAAAATGAAGAGATCCGAAATAAGATCATGACAGAAATTGATCAAGCCCTAGCTACTGGCCAAAAAGATAAATTTCTCCGTCTTGCTAAAGAATTGAAGAAGATTTAAGAAACAACCTTCCCAGTAAGGGCACTTTTAATTCTATGGCATCATGCGGACAGAGTTCCTGGCAGCAATAGCACCGGATACATTCCTCATCCTTAATCCTTACCTTACCTGCAGATAAAGTAATCACCTTGGCTGGACAAGCTTGAAGACAGACTAAACACCTTTTACAATTATCATGAATTACAGGGTAAGGAGAAACATAACGCCGAAAAAGTCTTATTACCCACTCTGGAACTTTCAGATCAATTCTCGTAGAAGAGGTAGGGACTTTAAAATCTTGAATAATAAAATTTTCTAGTTCCTCCCCTCGAATCTCGATTTCCGAATCTCTAATACCAGTTATTCCTCTCTGAACCGCTAAAGCCAAAAGGGGTACTTCCTGAAAATGAAGTCCTACTAGTCTTGCAATAACAGCATCCACGGAAAAAGGGTTTTCTCCTGCTAAAATCAACCCTAAATGACGCAGGCTTCCATTTCTGGGGCCAGCCCCCTCCATGGCCGTTACTCCATCAACTATTGTAAGTGTTGGTTTAAGAGTTAAAGCCAGATCAATTAGCATTCCTTGGAATACGTCTGCTCTTTGTAATCTAAAATGCATCTCACCTTTATGCAACCCAGCTACACAACCAAAAAGATTTTTTACCGCACCTGTTAAACGGGTAAGTCCATGTGTTTTCACCCGCGATACATTAATTATTGCATCTACCTCGGTAATCTCCTTAACCAAAGGAAAACTCTTTAATACTTTTCCCTCCGGGCAAGTTTTTACCTCAACATCTTCATTAAAGCCAGCCAATGGTACCCCTAGCTCACGACAGACCTGAGCAATTCCTGCTTTTTCTGCAACTCGGGAAAGGCTCCCGAAACCGGGGCTATCCCCAACAATAGGATTGGCACCTATTTGTAAAACTTCTAATAAGACTGCTCTTACCACTTCTGGATGGGTGTCGGTGCCTTTCTCCGGGGGATCGGCAGCTAACAGATTAGGTTTTACTAAAACTCGTTCTCCAGCAGAAATAAAGTTCCCGATACCTCCAAGCTCATGAAGGCACTTCGCAACGGCTTTTTCCACCTCTGTCCGATCATAACTCCTGCAACTTGCGATTGCAACATTAGACAAATCAGACCCTCCATCCTGAAATTATTAAAAAATTAAAAAAGTTCCCTGGTAATTTCTCCAGGGAACAAAGGGACTCCTTTTTCTAAATACGATATTTACCTGCTATTAATTATTCCTTTCTTTAGCGCGTAAGAATGCTTCTCCTACCTTAAAAATATCTCCAGCACCCATAGTCATAACTAAATCACCAGAACGGGTTTCCGCTAAAAGATAATCCTTAATTTTCTCCAGATCTCCGATGTATCTTACATCCTTATGATATTTCTTTACTTCATTAGCCAAAGTTTGACTGGAAATATCACCAGGGTTTTTCTCTCTTGCCGCATAAATATCAGCTAACACCAGAATGTCAGAGTTTTGAAAGGCTTGGGAAAACTTAGGGAGAAGATACTTAGTTCTACTATAAAGATGGGGTTGGAATACACACCATACCCTTCCAGGAAAATGGTTTCTTACCGTAGCTAGCGTAGTCTTAACCGCTGCCGGATGATGAGCATAATCATCCACTACTAAAACTCCATCCGCTTGGCCTTTAACTTCAAAACGCCTTCGTACCCCTGTAAACTCCGAAATATAATTAAGACAATCTTCAATCGGTACTCCTAATTCTGAAACAGTAGCTACCGCCGCCAGGGCGTTTAACAGATTATGTTTACCAGGAACTTGCAACTTTAATTCACCTACATATTGCTTTTCCCGATATAACTTCCCTTTTATTCCTATAGGAGAAAGATTAGTAATCTCCGAACAATACCAATCAGCCTGTTTTGACCATCCAAAAGTACGGACAGGAGCTTTGGAAACAGCTGCTAATTCGTGGTAATGTGGATCATCCTGCCAAATCATAAGCTTTCCCTCTGGAGGTAACAATGATATAAAATCCTTAAAAGTCCGGACTACATCATCAGCAGTAGGAAAACAGTCTGGATGATCCCAATCCACATTTGTAATCACCGCAACTTTAGGGGAGAGAAATAGAAATGAACGGCGAAATTCACAAGCCTCTACTACAATATAAGGGCTTTTTCCTGTACGGTGATTTCCAGGAAGTTCTTTCATCTCTCCCCCCACTTCAATCGTAGGGTCCTTGCCACTCTTGATTAAAAGTAAAGAGATCATGGCTGTAGTAGTTGTCTTTCCATGAGTTCCAGCTACAGCAATTCCCATTCCTTTTTCTTTCATTAGATTTCCTAAAAGCTCAGCGCCCTCAAAAATCGGAAGTTGCCGTTTTTTAGCCTCAAGAAGCTCAGGATTTTGATCCCCAACAGCATTTGTATAAACTACTAAATCAATATCTTCCGTAATTCTTTCGCGTTCATGTCCATAATAAACCTGTATACCTTTTGCTTCTAACTCTACCGTATTCTTACTTGGGGTTCGATCCGAACCAGAAACTTTGTACCCGCTCTCTTGAAAAATCTTAGCTAGGGCACTCAGTCTGGCGCCCCCAATTCCAATAAAATAAAGATGATCCCCTGGTTTCAACCCTATCCGTCCTTTCTTCAGCCCGTCATCCATATGTTTTCACATCTTCTATTCTATGACGATTGAATAAATAAAACAATATATCTTTCAATAATAATTGATGAAACTCAATTCTTTTCTTAATAGGGCTTTTTGCGTTGTCATAGATTTTTTCTGTCCCTGCATAATATATTGATGGCCTAATACAA
>DIPO01000004.1:61205-71287 GCA_002427045.1 Firmicutes bacterium UBA5486 | reverse complement strand
ATACAAGCCCAACACTATATATTGTGTTGGGACCTTTTAAAAAGGACACAACGCAAAAAGCTTGAATAAAAGGAAATTGCATAATTACATACAGCACATTTAACCACTTTGAAAAATGCTTCTTCCAGCATGAACAACTTAGTATTTAACCATAACTCTAAGGATTTATCTGACTTCCAAATCCATTATCATAATATTACCCTGGTATAGATCAATAAGTCACGAATCAACTTGCTTCTTATTATTATACACTAAAAAATAATTACTGCACTTATTTATGCTTTTTTGGCTAATTAAAATACGAAATACCATCTTTCATACAGGCAATTAGAGACACCCCAGCTTGCTGGGGTGTGGACTACCTAGAAAATGCATCTTGTAGCTCGTCCGTAGTTAAGCATTTTGTGCTTTTGTAGACACAACAAAAGGCTAATTCTAATCCCTTTACGTATTCCAGCAAAGCAGCGTCTACTTCAAAATCCTTCATTAGAAGAATATATAGTTTCTGCCTCTTCAGTCAAAATATTTTCATCACAGACCGGACAAGCAACAACATCATCATTACTATAACCAATCCCAAACATTGTGCCACAATAGGGACACTTGATACTCTCTTCTGCATTATCTGCACTCTCAGGGATACTAAGCGGATGCTTATTTTCTTTTGCCAATTTACAACCCTCCCTATTTTTGTTTATCTTTTCTCAATAGTATACTTTACTATACATAAATTTACCCCTATTTATAAAATTGCATAATTATTTAGGAATTGCAAAATTGTTAAATAGATTAGGGAATTGCATAATTAAATTATTTAAGATTCAGCCACAATATATTGATAGCCCACTACTAATTGTCTAAGATTAGACAATTACCTCGAATAAAAGTTAAACACTATATATTATGGTTGAATGGATGCCAAAGGTAATTATGCAATTCTCTCAGATACCTAAAGGTAATTATGTATTTTCCTTAAGATAATTATGCAATTTCCTCATATTTATATAGTTTTCAATGGATCTATCTACCCAAAGAGGTATTGTTTAGATGATTTTTCCCTAATTAAACTGGGAAGAATAAAAGTGGGAGGTGAAGCTGTGGCAAGACGTAGCATAGTCTCAGATGAGGTCAAATATGAGATAGCTAAAGAACTAGGATTTGCTGACCGCATTCAACGAGACGGAGATAACTACGACTACAGCAATATCACAACCCGTGAAGCCGGACTCATTGTTCGAGGGCTAATCCAAAAAGCCCAGGAAATGATGGGTCAGGAGCATCAGCCGGAGAAAAAAAATTAATCAGCCCTCCGGCTGATTAATTTTCTCACTCAATCAATTAAATCTATTTTACCATAAATTCCATTCCTTCCTTGAGCAGGGGTTTTTGTTTAAATAGAGAAATTTAAAGAGTAAAAGGAGGGATAACGAAAAGTGAGTTTTGCACTTATGAAATGCGCTCAAATAAAAATTGTTTCAAGAAATGGAGGATTTATCTTTGCTAAACTTTATACTAACAAATAAAAAACTACACTTACTATGCTTGGTTATTTTGCTCTCTTCTTTTTTTAGCTTACACTTTCCCTCTCCGGCGTTTGCTGCAGATGTTGATAATTCTGTATTAAAACGCCTATCTAATCTGGAAAGCCGCTGGGGCCATCTTCAACTAGGTGGTGATTTTAGTTTACAGGCTGATTATAAACGCCGTTCAATTGAGAGGTATGAAACTCCCGATTTTAAGAGTAATCTAAATCTTTATCTTGATGCACAAATTGACCGGAATTTCTACTTTTATCTTCTCTTATCTCATTATGATAATTACGGCTATCTTAATCAATTGTTTATTAATGAAGCTGCCGTTAGATACCGTTCACCTCGTTTGTTGGCAGATCTAGGTAAATTTAAGTTTACCCTCGATCCTCTGGGCTTAATTGCTGATCACTCAAGCTCACCAATTCAGGGCATAGCACTCCAGACCGGTAATACTAATATTTATTTAGGCGGTTTTTACTCTCGGCTTTATTTAAAATCAAAATTAATCACTGAGGATTCTGTTACCGTAACCAGTGATGATAAATTTGGTTTACGAATTGCCTTCCCAAAACCCGGATATATGCTGGGAACAACCTTAATCCATACACCTACCGGCGTATTAAGTGAGACTGCTGCCAGTATCGATCTGATTACCAACCTCTTTGGCGGGACTCTTCAAAGTGAGTTAGCTTGGTATCAACCCGGAGCCGAAAATTACTTGGAAAATAAAGGTCAGGGAGCTTTAGGTGGTCTATTTACATGGAATAAAGCCATTGCTGACACTATTTATACCTTAAATGCCTGGTACTTTGAGAAAGGATTTGCTCCTACCTCTTCAATCTTAAATGACAGCTATTTAGAGAAAGGAAATATATTTATTAACAACTCCTATGGGGTGGGTAGCACTATCCAGCGGAAATTCAGTGAAAACTGGGATGCTTCCATTAGCACAGGATTACTAGTTTCACCTGGGCAAATCAAATATCAAGGCCCACAGTTGACCTTATCCACCCGCTTAAGAAAATCCTTTTCTGCTGTTTCCAGCCTGCAATTCGGATATGATTCCGTATTTGAAGCAGATGTAGACAAAATTACCCTTGCTAGATACAACCGGTTTTCCATACAGTTAAACACAGTTTTTTGATCGATTTTTAAAGGAGAGAATTTGCTTTGTTTCAAAGAAAAACCATTATTTTGGGTTTGGTTATTATTATGCTCTTAACTAGTTTAACAGAAGCTTTTGCAGCCACTCAACCTTTATCCGGGATTAAAATCGTGGTTGATCCTGGACACGGGGGGTGGGATCCAGGCGCTGTTGGTGCTAATGGGTTGACAGAAAAACAAGTTAATTTACAAGTATCAGAAGCACTCCGTAACTGCCTAGTAGAATATGGGGGGGCTACTGTCAAAATGACTCGGACTAATGATACCCATATTTCCTTGAAATCACGTGTCTCAATGGCTAATTCTTGGAATGCAGATCGCTTCATCTCTATTCACCACAATGGCTCAATCAATTCAGCTCATAATGGTACTGCAGTATACTCCAGTACTAAAGGAAGTTGGCAAAGTCACGATCTGAGAAACAAAGTTCAAAACCAGTTACTAACAATGACTGGTCTACGTGATCTAGGTGCCAATACGGCAAACTTTTATGTCCTAAATAATACTAAAATGCCAGCCATCTTAACCGAAGCCTCCTTTATTACTAACCCGCAGGAAGAAGCGGAATTAAGAAGTCCCAATTATCTTTGGAGAGAAGCTTATTATATTTATCAAGGAATCGCAGATCATTTTAAATAAAGAATCTAAAATCAAAAAGGATACCTTTATTAAAGTAGGTATCCTTTTTTAATCTTTTGATAAATTTAAGGCAAATTACCAAATCATCGTAACTATTCAATTCGCTCATCTAAAAAATTTTTTACTCCCAAATCTTGTATTTATAAAAAAGGAACCTTCTATTTTATGTCAAATTATTCTTTATGTAGGAGGTGTTCTTTTTTATGGAAAAAAGAGTTGGTTTATTGGTATTCATTTTTCTCATTTTCTTTAGCGGATGCTTAAAAAAACCCTATCTCCCCGGAAAAGACCCGGGACGGCTTTATCTCAAGATTGGGCTTGCTGAAACAGAAAAAATCTCTACTAATGCAGTCTCTACTGAGATCGAAAAGCTACTAGTTTCTCTTACCAGCAAAGGATTAAAAAAAGAACAGCTTTTTGAGTATGTAGGCAAAGAACTAGTAATAAGTTTTGATAACTTATATCCAGGTACTTGGAAGATCCAAGTCTATGGACTTGATCAAGCTAAAGATCCTATTTTTTACGGAGAAAGTAGTATAGAGATTTTACCGGGTCAAACAGAAGAACTTTTCATACAAATTCTCCCGGCGCCTGGACGAGTAAATGTTACTATCGATATCTCTGAATTCCTCAACCACGGTGTTGAAGTCTTAGAAGGTAAATTCTATGTTTACCTCGATCCCAATAGCGATCGTTCAACATCATTTCCTTTACAATTAGAAGGGGATTATCTTAAAAACACCAACGAAATTATTATAAATGAAGGAACTTACCAGGCAATAATCTATATTCCTCAGATAACAAAATATATTTATAAAAGTCCTTATCAGACTATAAACATTAAGGCAGGAAAATTGACAGAAATATACCTAGAAGCAGATGCAAATTTAATTGTTAATGGAATTATTGACTCCACGCCTGCCACCCCGGAAAACTTTAAGGTTATTATTAACGATGTTGAAGAAAGAGAATCAGAAACAAAAACAGCCCAACTACTTATTACCTGGGATCCAGTAAATGAATCCGATTTAGCAGGCTATTATCTTTATCGGACAAACAAAGAAGGGCGTCTAAAACTCTTGGTAAAACTGAATACGGATACAATCTTTTTTGAAGATTCAATTACTGATAAAGACTTTTATTATAACCAAATTGGTTATGCAATCAGTAGTTTTGACGAAGGTGGCAATGAAAGTTTCTGGACTGAAACTCATTATATTACTTACAGTGATCTATAAAGAAAGCGAGGGTTAACCCTCGCTTTCTTATATTCTCACTTATACTGAGGAAATTGTAAATTACTTACTGTATCATTTAAAGCTTGGACACTGGCGCTTTGGTTTACTTTTCTTGAGTTAGGTAACTTTCTATAGCACGAGCTGCCCTTTTCCCAGCTCCCATAGCTGCGATCACTGTAGCTGCACCAGTAACAATATCGCCACCGGCAAATACACCAGGGATATTTGTCATCATCGTCTCTGGATCCACTTCAATATAACCGCGCTTATTCAATTTTAAACCTTTTGTCCCCCGCAAGAGAATAGGATTTGGGCCTTGACCAACGGCTACTACAACCGTCTCAACCGAAAGTGTAATTTCAGAATCAGGAATCGGAATTGGTCTCCGTCTCCCCGAGGCATCAGGTTCACCCAAAGACATCTTCTGACAGACCATTGCTTTAACTTCTCCCGATTCATCTCCTAAAATCTCTATCGGATTAGTCAGCAAGCGTAATTTAACTCCTTCTTCCTCGGCATTCTCAATCTCTTCTAAACGAGCAGGCATCTCTTCCCTTGAACGCCGGTACACAATACTAACTTCCTCTGCTCCCAGTCGCAAAGCAGTCCGTGCCGAGTCCATCGCAACGTTTCCAGCACCTACTACTGCAACCCGCTTCCCAATCCGGATCGGAGTATCGTACTCTGGAAAGCGATAAGCCTTCATCAGGTTCACACGGGTCAGAAATTCATTTGCCGAATAAACTCCGCTTAAGTTCTCCCCAGGAATCCTTAAAAAGTACGGAAGACCCGCTCCAGTCCCAATAAAAACAGCTTGATACCCTTGGGTAAAAAGTTCATCAATCGTTAAAGTCTGTCCAATCAAGAAATTATTTTTAATTTCCACTCCCAAATTTGCTAGATTTCCGATCTCATAATCAACAATCGCTTTTGGAAGTCTGAATTCAGGAATCCCATAACGTAAGACTCCACCAGGAGCATGAAGGGATTCAAATAGAGTTACTTTATACCCCATAAGCGCTAAGTCCGCAGCCGCAGTCAAACCCGCTGGGCCAGAACCAACAATCGCCACTTTTCCCATAGTGGTAGATAAATCAGGGTGAGATTGCTCATTTGTTTGCTGCGTTCTTCCCCAATCAGCACAGAAACGCTCTAAAGCACCAATCGCAATTGGATCTCCTTTTCTCCCCAAAACACACTCTTTCTCACATTGATTCTCCTGCGGACAGACCCGGCCACAGATCGCAGGAAGATTGTTCTTCTCTTTGATCTTGGCTAGAGCAGCCCCTGGTTGTTCTGCTGCTAATAGAGAGATAAAGCCAGGGATATTTACCTCTACAGGGCACCCTTGAACACACCGGGGTTTCTTACATTTTAAACAACGTTCAGCTTCAAGTTTAGCCTGTTTTATAGTAAAACCTTCTGCTACTTCAGCAAAATTTCTCCTTCGTATTTCCGGATTTTGTTTCGGCATATTTTGTCTCATTTTCCTGCATCCTCCAATCTACAACGATGAAAGGCTTCCTTCTCCATATCCCGATAGTATTTTTGCCGGTTTAATATTTCATCAAAATCAACCAATGCACCGTCAAAAGCAGGTCCATCAACACAACAGAATTTAGTCTCGCCATCTACTGTAACCCGACAACCTCCACACATCCCGGTTCCATCAATCATTAAAGCATTTAGACTAACAACAATTGGAACATTAAACTCTTTAGCAACCTTAACTGTTGCAGCCATCATCGGAACTGGTCCGACCGCCACAATCTCATCTACCTTTTCTTCAGAGAGCAATTCCCGGAGCAGATCAGTTACAAACCCTTTATGGCCAAAACTACCATCATCCGTACTATAACTTACCTGATCACTTACCGCAGTAATCTCCTCCGTCATAATCAGCATCTCCTTACGCTGGGCACCAATTAGACTAATTACTCTATTTCCTGCTTCATGAAGGGCTTTAGCTTTTGGATAAAGTGGAGCTACTCCAAGTCCGCCTGCTACACAAGCAACTGTTCCCACTTTATTTATCGGATACGGAGTTCCTAAAGGGCCCAATAAATCTAAAAAAGAATCTCCTTTTTCCATGCGATTGATCTCAACTGTACTTTTACCAATCCCTTGGCATACCAGAGTAATAGTACCTTTTTCCCGATCAAAATCAGCAATCGTAAGCGGAATTCTTTCACCTTTTTCTTTGTGTCGCAAAATAATAAAATGTCCTGGTTCTGCTTTTTTTGCAATTAAAGGAGCACTAACCAAAAACTTGACAATTTCCGGAGCGATCTCCTTTTTTTCGATAATTTTCAACTTGTTCTCCTCCATTACAAGTAATGAGGGAATTGCATTAATTAATACTAAATCACTGAATTAGCAATTCCTTAGTAATAAACATTTTTATTGTATCATTGATCCATGCTTTTGAAAACCTTCGTAATCCGACATTTTATTTAATTTTTTCTTACTATTTACCACTCTAAAGATTTTTTGAAGTCATTTCCTAATTACCTATCTCACATTTCGCATCCTTCAAATAAAGATCAAGCTAAATTTGGAAGGTAAAAGTGAGGCCTATGGTCTTATCACTGAGGGAATTGCATAATTACCTTCTTAATCGCATATTTGACCACAATATATAGTGTTTATCTTTTATTCGAGGTAATTATCTATGTTAGAAAATTACTGTGAGGAATAACAATATATTGTGGTCAAATCTTAAATAATCGAATTATGCAATTCCTTAAATTTAAAAAAAGAGTGGGTAAACCCACTCTTAAGCCCAACCTCGAACCTTAATAGCCTCGGCGACCCTCGAAATCGAAGCCATATAGGCAGCGACTCTCATATTCACCTTATAGTCCTGACTCATCTGATATATATAGTCAAAAGCTTCTACCATCTTCTGTTCTAATTTGGAGTTAACCTCTTCTTCTGTCCAGTAGTAATTCATGAAATTCTGAACCCACTCAAAATAGGAAACTGTAACTCCACCAGCATTAGTGAGAATATCAGGGGTTAACATTATCCCTTTCTTAGAAAGAATCTCATCTGCTTCCGGAGTAGTCGGACCATTAGCTGCTTCCGCAACTAGTTTAGCCTTAATCTGCCCCGCATTTTCTTTGGTAATCTGATTCTCCATTGCCGCAGGAACCAGTATATCACAGTCAAGAGCAAATAGTTCTTCATTACCAATCTTCCGAGATCCGGGATAACCATTGATCGTACCAGCTTTTTTCCTGTATTCCAGTACATCTTCAGGATCAATACCATCAGGATTATAAATCCCACCATCTATTTCCATAATCGCAATAATTTTTGCCCCTTCTTTAGCCAGTAACCGTGCAGTAGCACTACCGACATTACCAAAGCCCTGAATCACTGCTGTTGCTCCTTTAAGGCTCATTCCTAACCGTTTAGCAGCTTCACGAATAATAATAACGCAACCTCTACCCGTAGCTTCACTTCTACCTAACGAACCACCCGCAATTATAGGTTTACCAGTAACAACTCCCGGATGGCATACTCCCCCGGCATATTTACTATACTCATCCATCATCCAAGCCATAATCTGAGGATTAGTATTAACATCCGGTGCCGGGATATCCTTATCCGGCCCAACAATTGAAGAAATAGCCGCAAAATAGGCACGGCTTAAACGTTCAATTTCTGTTTGGGAAAGAGTCTGCGGATCAACCACAACCCCACCCTTACCTCCACCATATGGTAGACCTAATACACCAGACTTAAATGTCATCCACATGGAAAGGGCTTTTACCTCATCCATAGTTACACTTGGATGAAAACGAATCCCACCCTTAGCGGGTCCAATCGCATCATTATGCTGTGCCCGGTATCCTTTAAAAACTTTAACTGTACCATCATCCATCTTTACTGGAAAATTCACTTCCAGGGTACGCATAGGTTCTCTAAGAATAGCATGAACTCCAGGATCAAGATTAAGTTTTTCCGCTGCCATATCCAATTGTTGTTGTGCTATTACTAATGGATTAATCTCCTGCATCAAAATCTCCCCCTTATTATAAATTATTGCCTATAAAGATATGGTCACTATATTGAATAGTATTGAAACCATTGAAGAATGTCAATAAGATTGTAGGCAATAACTCAAGTATATAGTATACAAATTTGCTTCCGCCTAAACCCCAAAAAGAATATATTTTACTCGGAGGTGAGAATAATAAAAAAAACAAGGAGAGGATAAAATGCTAATTATATTTTTCCGAACTCTCATTCTCTACTTATTAGTGGTAATAGTAATGCGTTTGATGGGGAAACGGCAGATTGGCCAATTACAGCCCTATGAATTCGTAGTCACTATCATGATTGCAGATTTAGTAGCAATCCCAATGCAAGACCGGGGTTTATCCCTTCTCAACGGTGTAATACCAGTTCTTACTCTGCTTTTAGTCCAAGTTACTTTTTCTTTTATATCTATTAAAAGTAAGAAATTCCGTACCTTACTCTGCGGCAATCCCAGTACAATCATTGATAACGGCATAATCAACTGGTCGGAGATGAGGAAAAACCTGTACAACCTAAATGATTTACTTGAGCAGTTAAGAGCTGAAGGCTTTTTTAACCTCACTGATGTCGAATTTGCACTTTTAGAAACGAATGGTTCGCTTACGATTGTACCAAAATCTCAAGCCCGGCCAGTAACTCCGGAAGATTTAGAACTAAATACCAAATATGAAGGGCTACCTACTTCTTTAATCTTAGACGGCCAAATCGAAGAGAAAAGTCTAACTAAAATTGGCCTCTCAAAAGATTGGCTCCTAACTGAACTAGGAAAGCAGGGGATTAAAGACCCTAAAAAGGTTTTAATCGCTACCATCGATACTCAAGGAAGATTTTATTATCAGAAAAAACCAGTTCATTGATGAAACGTGGCCCACTACCAGTATGAAGGGAGAAAAAATTTGAAAGTATTTATTGGTGTTGTTATTTTTTTCCTTATCTTCCTGGTTCTTGGATGGTATGCAGAGGTTACAATTGCCCAGCAAGCAGAAGAGCTGCTCTCGGAAATTGAAAAACTTGCGACCAGTGTTAAAAATCTCGACACCGCCCAGATTTCTACACAGCTCGAGAAGATAAACAAATCATGGATTAAATCCAGAAAAATATGGGTCTTACTCATTGACCATCAGGACCTAGATGAGTTTGAGCTCTACCTTGCCCGTACAAAATCATTTCTGGCAAATGAAGCAGACGTTTTAGCTTTAAGCGGAATTGCAGAAATGAAACAGACGATTAACCGGATTCCCGACCAGATCCGTTTAACCCTAGAAAACATCTTTTAAATAAAGAAATTGCATTATTACCAATCTCACATTTAACACCCTTCAAACAAAGTTCGAACTAAATTAAGAAAGTAAAGTAATCACATAATTTAACTATAATCAATTATGCAATTCCCTCAAGTGTAAAAATTGAGACCTAAATTCCTTAACCATAAAATTTTAATCAAAGCTTTTTGCGTTGTGTC
>DIPO01000004.1:42796-61081 GCA_002427045.1 Firmicutes bacterium UBA5486 | reverse complement strand
ATAGTGTTGGGCTTGTATTAGGCTATCAATATATTGTGCAGAGACAGAAAAAATCAATGGCAACGCAAAAAGCCCTAATCAAAAAGAGCCTTGACAAATTCACCAGGATCGAATAACCGAAGATCCTCCGAATTTTCTCCTACCCCTAACCAGAGAATGGGAAAGCCGAATTCTACAGCAATCGCTAATACAATTCCACCTTTTGCTGTCCCATCAAGTTTGGTAAGGATAATCCCATCGATCCCAATAGCCTCATCAAAGGTACGAGCCTGGGATAAGGCGTTCTGACCAGTCGTAGCATCTAAAACTAATATATTTACAAGTTTTCTTTCGCCAAGATTTTGGGTGATAACCCGATGTACCTTCTTTAACTCTGACATCAGGTTTACTTTTGTATGCAATCTTCCTGCAGTATCAAACATCACAACATCAACTTGCCTGGCATTAGCTGCAGTAATCCCATCAAAAGCCACCGCCCCGGGATCAGCACCCTCTTGGTGATGAATAAGATCTACCCCCAGCCGTTTACTCCAGACTGATAGCTGCTCGATAGCCGCTGCCCGAAAGGTATCCCCTGCCACCAACAGACAAGATTTATCCTTACTTCTGTAATACTCTGCTAGTTTAGCAATGGAAGTGGTTTTACCTACACCATTTACTCCAACCACCAGAAGTGCCATTGGTATGCCTTCATGAATGATATCGGGGGAAGGAATAGAGAGAATCTCTTCAATTATTTCACGTAGATACTCTTTCACTTCATTGGTTTCATCAGTTTTTTCCTCTTTGACCCGTTCTTTAAGCTTATCCAAAAGAAGTGAAGTAGTTTTATATCCAACATCTGAAGCGATCAAAATCTCTTCTAATTCATCATAAAATTCGGGACTAATCTTTTTATGAAATACTACAATATCCTCCAGTTGACTCAAGAACCGCTGCCTTGTTTTAGTCAAACTTGCTTTTAATCGTGATACAAATCCTTCAGCCATAATTTTTCCTCCTTAGCCTGCTTGTTTCTTCAAATCTAGCGAAATCAGTTTGCTGACTCCTTTTTCCTCCATTGTAACTCCATATAGAGCATCCGCAACCTCCATCGTGCCCCGGCGGTGAGTAATTACAATAAACTGAAGATCTTCACTAAAAATCGTTAGTAATTCTGCAAACCTTTGGACATTGGTATCATCTAAGGTAGCATCAATCTCATCTAATATACAAAAAGGGGAAGGCTTAACCCGGAGAATAGCAAAAAGCAAAGCAATAGCAGTCATTGCTCTTTCACCTCCTGATAAGAGTGAAAGGCTCTGTAACCTTTTACCTGGAGGCTGAGCTAAGATCTCAATACCGGACTCTAAAGGATTATCCGGATCTACCAATTCTAAGTCAGCCTTTCCACCGGAAAAAAGAGTCTCAAACAGCTGAATAAATTCCTCTCTAACTTGATAGAAAGTCTCCAAAAATCGTTTATTTATTGTCTTTTCAATTTCTTCAATCGCCTTTCCAAGCGATTCCCGGGCTTCAATAAGATCATAATTTTGCTTTGCAAGAAAATCTACTCTATCTTTTAATACTTGATACTCATTAATCGCTTGAAGATTTACTGGTTCCATCTCTCTCATCTGTCTCTTCAGCTTTATTATAACCTGTTTTGGATTAGAGGGTAGAGCAAAACTCTCAGCGGCCTCTTGTTTCCAATTTTCTCCGTAAGTCTCATTTAGTTTAAGTATTGTATTTTCTTCATTGATCTTTAGTCGATTAATCTGTAGGTCTACCCGGTGCAGTTCTGCCATAAACTCTCCACTTTGTCTTTGAATATCCCGGAGGCGTTCTTCAATCTCATTTAAAGAAGAAAGCGCTTCTTGCCAAGAAGTTTTTATACTTTCTAATTCGGCTTCCCTTGTAATTTGATCTTTATTACTACCTTTTACTTTCTCCTCTAAAATGCTTTTTTGCTCCTGTAACATCCGCATTTCTTCCTGAGTCTGATGTAACTCAAGATTACGCTTACTAATCTCAACCTTAATCTCAGTATTTAAAGTTTCATATTCTCTAAGATTTTCTCCTTTACCCAACCATTCTTGGTGAATACCAGCAAACCTAGATGATAAATCGGAAAGCTCCCGAAGGCCCTTTTCCCGCTCAACTAATAATTTGGCTTCTAAATCTTCTAAAGCTTTTATTTCTCCATTCGCAAATTCAATCTCTGCTTCGATTTGCTTTAATTCCTTTGCTAAAGAATCTACTGTTGATTTCTGTGATGTAATCTCTTCTTCTGTTTTTTCCAAAACCTTAAGCAACTGTTCCTTCCGCTCTAATGTTTTCTTGTGGTTTGCTACTAACGAATCCATATTTTTGATTAAAAAACTGATCTCAAAGTTTGCTTCCTGTCGTAGGTTTTTTTGCTCTTCAAAGGCTTGGGATAATTCTTTAATCTTCTCCCTTAACTTAGATTCCTCTGTTAAACCACGATTCATAAAAGCTAAAAGATCTTCTTTTTCCTTATTTAACTGAAGAATCTCTCCTTTTCTAGTAAGAAGCCCAACCTTGCGTCGATCAAGGTTTCCACCGGTAATTGCTCCTCCGGGGGTAATTATTTCACCTTCCAAAGTTACGATCCTGTATTTTTTACCAGTTTTCTCCGTAATAATTATTGCAGTTTTTAAATCCGGGGCCACAATTGTTCTACTTAATAAATGGTAAATAATCGCTGTATATCGCTTATTGTATAAGACAGCTTCAGAAGCAAACTTACAATTATATTCCGATAATAAAGTTTTTAAATCATCAGCCCGCTCCGGTTTATTCTCAATTAAGTTAAGAGGTAAGAATGTTGCTCGGCCTAAAGAATTTCTTTTAAGATATTCAATCGCTTGCCGGGCATACCGATCATGAGTTATTACTAAATATTGAAGGGCTGAACCCATCGCCACCTCTAAAGCTAATTCGTAACCTTCTTCCACCCGGATCAGATCGGCCACTACTCCATGTATTTCACGGTAAAACGGCTCCCTTTGGGCTTCTAGTAAAGATTTTACTCCATGAAAATATCCTTGATGATTCCTTTCCATCTCAGTGAGTAAGGCTAATTTTGATTCTAATCCATGAAGCCTCTCCCGCATCTCTTGGTTCTTCTCTTCCCGTTCACTTAAGTATGATTGCTGTTTATCTAATTCTACAGCTAAAACCTCTTCTTTACTCTTCAATAAATTGGTTTGCTGTCTTTTATCTTCCAGGCTTTGTTTGGCAGTATTAATCTGTTGATCAAGTTCCAACAGTTCTTTATTAATCACTTCCAAATCATCCTGGATTTCAGTCTCCTTCTCATTACGGAAATCCTTTTGCACATTTGCTTCATTTATCTGTTGTTTTAGATGAGAGGCCTTTATTAATTGACTAGAGAGAAACTCTTTTTTCTCCATCAATTTCGCACGAAGATCCTTGAGCTTTTCTTCCCAAACCTTTAATAATTCTTCTAACTCTTTGATCTCTTGAGATAAACTCTGCTTCTTCTCTCCAATAACAGCTGTTACTTGTGTAAGGTTCTCTTTTTTCTTTTCAATTTCTAGAGCCTTCTCTTCTTGGGTTCCGATGAAGGATTCTAATTCTTGAATCCGGTTTTGCAATGAACGTTTACGCTCATCAAAAAGGTTTAACTCTCCTAAAGCTCTTTCCCTTTGTGCTGTCTCTTCCATCAGTCGTTTTCTTTTTAATTCAATCTCCTCTTCACACTTGTTAGCCTTGGTTTTTAATTTAACAGCACTCTGGGTAATAGTCTCTTCTTCCTCTTTTAAACTAGAAAGCTCTCCGCTTTTTTGTGTTTGCATCTCTTCTAATGCTTTAAGTTGTTGGCTTAAATCATTCAGTTCCAAGTAATGGAAGTTAACCTCGACCTGCTTTAATTCTTTTTGCAAGTCAAGATAGAGTTTGGCCGTTTCTGCTTGTCCAGATAATGAAGGAAGTTGTGACTCTAATTCCTGCAAAATATCTTGAATTCTAAGGATATTATTCTCTGTATCTGCCAGTTTTTTCATTGTAAAGTTTTTCTTAACCTTATATCTCATAATACCGGCAGCTTCTTCAAAAATGTTTCTCCGTTCTTCGGGACGAAGAGAAAGAATCGAATCAATCTTACCTTGACTAATCACTGAATATGCTTCGCGCCCCAGGCCCGTATCAAAAAAAAGTTCTTGAATATCTTTAAGACGAACCGGAGAGCGATTAATCAGAAATTCACTCTCGCCTGACCGGTAAACACGCCTTGTTACTGCTACCTCAGAATAGTCCAGCGGTAAAGTAGCATCATGGTTGTCCAATACTAAAGTAACATCAGCCATCCCTAATGGTTTCCGTTCCTCACTTCCGGAAAAGATAATATCATCGTATTTGACACCACGAATATTTCTAAGATTATGTTCACCCATTACCCAACGAAGACTATCGGCAATATTACTCTTACCACTGCCATTTGGCCCCACAATAGCGGTAATTCCGTTTTGAAATGAAAGCGTAATCCGGTCAGCAAAAGATTTAAACCCCTGAATCTCTAGACGCTTAAGATACAAATAAGCCCCTCCCAAATAAATAGAATATAGGATAACTGAATATATTTTACCATATTTTCTGTAAAAAAACACCCATCACTTTAAGAGGGTGTTTTTCATGTAATTTAATTAAAACTATTAGCTAACAGTTAAAGCTTTAGATTGCTTTTATCTCTATAGCTAAATCGGTTCGTTTCCTTGTTTGCAAAGGAATCTGAGAAGCAGTAAGCGAACCGTATTTCTTAATAACTTTTTGGAGCTTTAATCTAGCTCGAGTTCTTGCATTATCAATCGTTTTACTTTCCAATTCCAAAATTGTACTAATCTCCCCACCTTTCAAACCTTGAAGATACATAAAGATCACAGTATACTCAAGTTGTGAAAGGTACGCTTTAAGTACCTCCAGCAAACGCATGGTTAAAAGCTTCTCAATTACTAATTCTAATGGTTCAGGAGAAGAATCCTCAAGTATATCCAACAAAGTTCTAGATTCTTCAGAGTTAATTGTTTTATATAAAGACATATTATGATAAAAAGGACGTGATTTACATGTAAAATATTTTTTGACATTCAATATTCTTCTTAAGATACATACATACGCAAAAGTACTAAATTTAACGGAGTAATTAATTCCATCATAATCCTCAATTGCTTTAAGAAGGGCAATAAGACCCTCCTGTATTAGATCTTCGTATTCATAAAAGTAATTATACCGTTTTTTAATAATATGTTTTACCATCGGAAGATATTTGTTAACCAGTTCCTCTTTTGCCAACTCATCCTGGTCATTTCTAATTCTTCTTAACAGTTCTAGGTCTCTTTTTTGATTAGAAGATCTCATCATCTCCACCTGCCCACAAGAACTTACTTAGATCTGATGAAATTGCATAATTACCGAAACTTCCATTTGACCACAATATATAGTGTTCACTAATATTTGAGGGAGTTTTCTAGATTAGGCAATTCCTATTAGTCGCTCACGCTGGCTACCGCCCGCACACATGAAATGATGAAAATATAAGCCAGGTGAGTCGACAAGCCTCAAAGGCATCTTTAATTAGTTGTTCACGCCGACAACCACTAGTACACGCAAGTGTTTATAAGGAAGTCGGGTGAATCGACTAGGGCTATTTTCTAGGTAGGAATATCAATATATTAGTCTGAATTCGTGACATCTTCAGACACCATGGAAAATCGTGAAAGCTTGCGATAGCGTTTTCCATGGTATGGATCAATAAGTCACGGATTCAGAACTCCCAGATATGTGGTCAAATCATAAATAAATGATTTATGCAATTCCTTAAGATCTCTTTAAATTATATGGTCAGGTTGTCCTCAATATGCCCAAAAAACAAAAACGCCCCGTAGGGCGTAAATGTTTTACCTTGGTTCAACTATAAAGCGAATGGCTGTTCTTTCTTCGCCATCAATCTGTATCTCTGCAAATGCCGGAATACAAATTAAATTAATACCATTGGGGGCTACGTAGCCCCTGGCTATTGCAATAGCTTTGATACTTTGATTTACGGCACCAGCTCCGACTGCCTGGATTTCGGCAAAACCTTTTTCCCGTATTACTGCTGCTAAAGCACCAGCTACCGACTTCGGATTAGAATTAGCAGATACCTTTAGTATCTCCAAAAAGTCGACCCCCCTATTAAGTAATTTACTGTTATAATTGTATTGAGTATATATGTATATTAAGTAATTCCACAATTAACTGTAAATTCCTTCTTTATTCCTTTTTTAAGAATCAAAGATTATTCTATTATTTTTAAAGCTTCTTCCGCAGCTTCTTGTTCTGCCTCTTTTTTACTTTTCCCCCTTCCTGTTCCTATTAGTTGATCATCATTATAAACAGCCACAGAATAACTACGATTATGATCCGGCCCTTTAACATTTACCAATTTATATTTAGGAGAAGAGCCTTTGCTTTGTAAAACTTCCTGGAGTATAGTCTTGGGATCAATGGGTTGAGGATGTTTTTTCATCTGCTCAATAAGCGGTTCCCAAAGCTTAATAATAAAGCCACTAACTCGTTCCCACCCATATTCAAGATAAATAGCAGCAATTAAAGCTTCCATCGCATCTGCCAATAACGATTTTCTTTCCCGGCCTCCTGATCTTTCTTCTCCTACTCCCAATAGTAGATAGTTTCCTAAATCTATTTTTTTTGCAATCTTG
The DNA here is from genome assembly GCA_002427045.1 of Firmicutes bacterium UBA5486. Taxonomy (GTDB): domain Bacteria; phylum Bacillota; class UBA4882; order UBA10575; family UBA10575; genus UBA5486. Next base: position 54,359 of record DIPO01000004.1, on the reverse strand, counting down.
GCAAGACTATCAGCATTCACAAAATACGCTCGCCACTTTGAAAGATCACCCTCTGATTTTTTGGGGAAGTGTTTATAAATATATTCACTAATTACTAAAGATAGAACCGAATCTCCTAAAAACTCTAAGCGTTCATTGGATTCTACCCCTATTTCATGAGCATACGAACGGTGAGCTAGCGCTTGTTTTAATAATGAAGAGTTTTCTTGAAACATCTCTAATTTTTGCACTAACTCATTAAGATCTTTTAACGGTACCTCTGAATTCATCATTTTCTCGTCCTTTTCGTTTTTTATGTATTCTAAAGAATTGAGGGAATTGCATAATTATCTCACATTTCGCTCCCTTAAAAGGTTAAGCTAAATTTATTTTCCATTAAACGAATAGGTATAATCCCATATAATTTAGGAATGGTTAAGAAATCGCATAATTTAACTATATTAATTTATGCGATTCCTTACAACTCTGCAATCCCTTAACTTATACCTTTTATTAAGATATATTATTTTGGTTCCCCCAGTACTGAGGGAACCTTATCTTACTCATATTTTGCTAAAGCAAGAGCAGCATTATGACCACCAAATCCAAATGAATTAGAAAGTGCATAGGAAATTTGTTTTGTTCTAGCTTCCAGAGGTACATAATCCAAATCACAATCTGGATCAGGGTTCTCATAATTCGTCGTCGGGGGAATGATACCATTTTTAAGAGCTAATGCAGTAATAATCGCTTCAATACCACCCGCCGCTCCCAACAGATGCCCAGTCATAGATTTTGTAGAACTGACTGCTAATTTATAAGCATAATCCCCAAACACCTTCTTGATGGCTTTAGTTTCCAATAAATCATTTTGCTTTGTAGAAGTACCATGGGCATTAATATAATCTACTTGTTCCGGTTTCCATCCCGCTTCTTGTACTGCCCTTTGCATTGCTGAAGCTGCTCCAATCCCCTCCGGATGTGGAGCAGTTATATGATAAGCATCTCCAGAGAGTCCATAACCTACGATTTCAGCATAAATCTTAGCTCCCCTTCCTAGAGCAGTTTGAAGTTCTTCTAAAATTAATATTCCAGCGCCTTCGCCCATTACAAAGCCATCCCTTTCTGCATCAAAAGGGCAACTGGCTTTCTCTGGTTCGTCATTTCGTCTGGAAAGTGCACCCACAGAAGAAAAACCTGCCAATGCTAATCTTGTAATCGTCGCTTCCGAACCACCTGCAATCATTACATCCGCATCATTATTTTTAATAATCCGGTAAGCCTCGCCCAGGGCATGAGTACCCGAGGCACAAGCCGTAACAGTTGTCAAATTTGGTCCCCGGGCTCCAGTAGCGATAGAAACTTGGCCGGAAGCCATATCAGGAATAATCATCGGAATGAAAAAGGGGCTAACCCGTCTAGGACCTTTTTCAATTAAATTCTGAGCTTGCTTTTCAAAAGTCTCCATTCCACCAATACCTGAACCAATTAAAACTCCAACCCGCTCGGTATTATCTTCGTTGATCTCCAATTTACTGTCTTCAACAGCCTGTTTAGCAGCTGCTACCGCAAACTGAACAAACCGATCCATTCTTCTGGCTTCTTTCTTTTCCATATAATTAGTAGGATGGAAATTCTTCACTTCTGCCCCAATTTTAGTATCATAATCAGAAGTATCAAAACTCTCAATTAATGAAATACCAGACTTGCCATTTACTACCCCCGACCAAAAAGAGTTTACATCTAGGCCAAGGGAGGTAATCACGCCGATTCCTGTAATAACTATCCGTCTACTCATTTACTCCACCCCTTTTATAATAAAGGAACTTTATGATAAAATTCCCCACCGGGTTACGGCAGGGAAAAATAAAAATAAATAAGGCCAATTTTTTTGAAAAGTCCCGAGATTCCCCGGGACTCTTTTTACTACTAGGCGTTTTCTTTAATATATTTCACCGCATCACCCACAGTAGCAATCTTTTCAGCATCCTCGTCAGGAATATCCGTTTCAAACTCTTCCTCAAGAGCCATGATCAGTTCAACTATGTCTAAAGAATCCGCTCCTAAATCATCAACAAAAGAGGCTTTCTCTGTTACCTCCTCTTCTTCGACACCTAGTTGATCCATTACTATTTCCTTTACTTTCTCCAGAATATTATCCACCTACTTCACCCCCTTCCATTAGTCCTGAAATTTCTATAATGATAATTATTAGAATATCTCTTAGCTAATATTAGGAAGTTACATCACCATTCCACCATCGACATTCAATACTTGCCCAGTAATGTATTCCGCATCAGGGGAAACTAAAAACCTAACTGCTTTAGCCACATCCTCAGGAAGTCCCAGCCGACTCAGAGGAATTTCTTTCTCCAAATTCTTCTTAACTTTTTCTGATAATACTTCAGTCATCTGTGATTTAATAAAACCGGGAGCCACTGCATTCGCACGAATGCCCCTTGAACCAAGTTCTTTAGCAACAGACTTAGTAAACGCAATAACACCAGCCTTGGAAGCTGCGTAATTAGCCTGACCACTATTACCAATTTCACCAATTACTGAAGCAATATTCACTATCTTCCCAGTTCTCCGTTTAATCATATATTTAATCGCTGCTTTAGTCAAGTTAAAAGTCCCTGTTAAATTAATTGCAATAACCTTTTCCCAGTCATCTTCCGACATACGAAGTAAAAGATTATCCCTCGTAATACCGGCATTATTTACTATAATATCTATTTGCCCGAAATGTTCAATAGTAGTCTCTACTATCTGCTGGGCCTCAGAAAATTTTGAGACATCCCCGGTCACAGAGAGAGTTTCAAAACCTTCTTTCTTTAGTTCGTCTGCACTATCATGAACTGCGGGAAGGAGATCAGCAAGAACCACCTTTGCTCCTTCAGCAGCTAAGGCTCGAACAATCGCTAGGCCAATCCCCCTAGCAGCCCCAGTAACTATGGCCACTTCCTGAGCTAACTTCATATTACTAAACCCCCTTTATTTTTGCAAGCATTTTTTAAAATCTTCCATTTCCCTTATCCAACAGGTATTTGCCCCCATTAAAGTCTTTTTCACCATACCAGAAAGAATTCTCCCCCCAATTTCTAAAAATAAATTACAATCTAATAAGTCCAGTTTTTTTAGGGAATACATCCAGCGTACTGGTGAATAAATTTGTTTCTCAAGTAATTCAGGGAGCATCTCGGAAGATAAAACTTCTTCAGCTGTTACATTACTGATAATCGGAATTTTTATCGGTAAAAAGCTTGTCCTCTTTAATTCATTTCGGAATTCTTTGGCCGCAGGCTTCATTAGGCTGGAATGAAAAGCCCCTTGCACCTCTAAAGGAATCGCTCTTCCCTTTCCTCCTTGATTAATCCTGACCACTAAGCTATCCACTAACTCTTTCTCCCCAGACACCACAATCTGAGCCGGAGAGTTATAATTGGCCAATTCAATAATACCATCTGGCTGTAGCTCTTTAATCATCTCTTCAAGTTCGGCACAAGGAATATTTAAAATGGCAGCCATACCTCCATTAGCTGCAACCGAAGCCATGTATTCCGCCCGTTTTCTCACCAAAAGTAAAGCATCAGAAAATTTTAGCGCACCGGAAGCAATTAAAGCGGCATACTCCCCAAGACTATGTCCAGCCACCCAAGATGGGAAAATGCCTTCTTCCTTAAGTAAGCAAAGAATCATATATTCAACTGTCAGGATTGCCGGTTGTGCAATCCGGGTATCCGTCAATTCCTCTAAAGGGCCTTCAAAACAATATTTTCTTAGAGGTAAACCAAGAATATCTTCAGCTTCTTGAAAAATATTCTGTGCTAAAATAGACTCCTGGTAAAAAGATTTACCCATTCCAACATATTGGCAACCCTGCCCAGGAAAGATAAAGGCTATTCTTTTTTCAGACATTAGTGTTCCTCCTAGCATAAAAAGAAATGCTATTATACTATTCTACTGCACTGCGAATTTTCTCAATAATATTTTGTTCCACAGCACTAGCAGCTGCTTTAATCGCATTCTTAAATGCTTTAGCATCAGAACGGCCATGGCTAATAATACTGACTCCTTTTATTCCCAGTAAAGGAGCACCTCCGTATTCTGAATAGTCAAAACTCTCCTTTAATCGCTTTAAACTAGGTTTGATTGTCAAGGCACCTAGTTTAGTTAGAGTAGAACTCATTACCGCTTCTTTCATCATCATAAAAATACCACTAGCCATTCCCTCGGCAAATTTTAATATAATATTACCAATAAACCCGTCACAGACTACCACCTCAGAAAGGCCCATCGGAATATCTTTACCTTCAATATTCCCTGTAAAATTAAGATTACTTGCCTTCAGCAGTTGATAGGCTTCTTGAACAAGTTTATTACCTTTGGTTTCTTCTTCGCCTATGTTTAAAAGGCCTACCCTTGGTGAAGAAAGATTCAAAACAGATTCCGCATAGATGGCACCCATAATTCCAAATTGTAAAAGCTCTTTGGGATCATTTTCCGCATTAGCCCCGGCATCCAGCAGAACCGACACTCCTTTTACTGTTGGCATTGGTATCGCAATCGCCGGCCTGGCTATACCCGGAATCCTTCCTAAAATAAACAAAGAAGCAGTCATTGAGGCGCCAGTACTTCCCGCAGAGATAATGGCATCAGCATCCCCATTTTTTACTAGTTGGTTGGCAATAACAATTGAGGAATTTCGTTTTTTTCTCACTGCAATTACTGGTTGATCATCCATCTCAACAACTTCTTGGGCATCCACAATAGTAATCAGTTCCCTGGGATAATCCTCGTATTTAGCTAACTCCTTATTTATCTCCTCACTTTTCCCTACTAAGACTGTAGCAATATTTAGTTCCTTTGCTGCCAAAACACTACCAAGCACAGGTTCCTTAGGTGCATAATCCCCTCCCATGGCATCTACTGCAATTCTCATTTTAACACCTCCTTAATAAAATATAGTAAAAGTATACCAGAGATAGAAGTATAGGTAAAGTTTTTATTATACTATTAGTGGGATTTGCGCAATTACCTTAATCGCGTATTTGACCACAATTTATAGTGTTTATCTTTTATTCGAGGTAATTGTCTAAGATTAGAGAATTGCTAGTGGGCTAAACAATATATTAGTCTGAATTCGTGACATCATCAGACACCATGGAAAATCGTGAAAGCTTGCGATAACGTTTTCCATGGTATGGATCAATAAGTCACGGATTCAGAACTTCAGATATGTGGTCAAATCTTAAATGATTGAATTATGCAATTCCTTAAATTATGCAAATTCCCTTTAATAGATATTATTATAGTAAAAAAATTTTATTCCATGCTATTCTTGGTACAAAAAAAAGAAGTAAAACACTGCAACAAGCCATCTACTATTAATAAATACCTTCAATCCTTCTCAACTCACCTGGCATAATTTTGATTATTTCATATGCACAAGCGGCAACCGGCATGTGCGACTAGTTAGTAAAAAGAAGAAAAGGCCATTTACGACCTTTTCCTCTTTTTAACTCTCAGTTTCTATGACTTGACGCCCCCGATAATATCCACAACTTGGGCAAGCCCGATGAGATAACTTTGGCTCCTGGCATTGTTCACAACGGGATACTGTCTTGAGCTTTAGTTTCCAATGGGTTCTCCGCATATCACGCTTAGTGCGTGACAGCCTACCTTTTGGATTGGCCACCGCTTCCACCTCCTTCTAGTTCCTTCCATTTAAGGAGTTTCGCCAATCTGGGGTCAAATGTTTCCTTCTGACAATCACAAGTTTTGAAATTAAGATCAACTCCACAAACCGGGCAAAGCCCCTGGCAATCCTGGGAACACAAGTTCTTTATCGGTATTTTCAGATTAATAGCCTCTAGTAAGGTTGGGGTTAAGTCAATCTTAGCCCCTGAAAAAACTCTTTCCTCTTCCTCTTGTTCATAGCTATTATGAACAGGCAAAAAATTGTCAAAGATCTCCGTTTCTAAGTAAGATTTGAAATTTTTCAAGCACCGGTCACAAACCAGCTCATAATAGCCTTCAATTTTTCCTATAACCTGAAAACCTTTGTTAATATTAGTAACTTGACATTTCAGATCCCAAGGGTTAATAAACTTCAGTAACCTGTTGCCAGCCCCAGTAAGATCAGGAAAATCTATTTCCTCTTGAATTTCCATGATCTCTCCAGGTAAATCCTTGATGGGAAAAATATCTACCATGAAAATTGGTTCCATTTTAACTCACCTCAGTATTATAACGAGAGAGAGATAGGTTGTCAATTTTAACTTTTATTTTAATTGCGTTATTACCTTAATTTTGAAGTCATAATGGAAATTTTATCGCTTACGTAACAATTTAATATGTAAGCAACGCAATTAACCCAAAATTATACATCTCTCCTTTGAATCTTATTTATCACTAAAAAAAGACTGAAAGCGTAAGAATGAACCATAAAGAAACAGATGCTTTTCCCTTTTTAGTATGATTAGAGCAGAGCATCCTTGAAAAACAATTTTAATTAAATCCAAATTAAAATATTTTCTTATGGTGCAGCTGGTAAAAAGATACCTGCTACCCCTAATACTCCTAAAATTAAAATTAATATTCGGTTGGTTCTTTGTTCTTTCTTTATTTGAATCCTTAATTTTTCAATTTCTTGGGATTGAGACGTTTTTAAACTCTCAAACTCGCTTTCCAAAGCATCCAGGCGTCTTTTCTCATTTAAAATATCTGTAGCAATCTTGCCTACTTCTTTTTGCAGTTCATCCGAGAGAAGTTTCATTCCTGATGTAGTCTTTGTTTGGTCTTCCGCCAGGATCATCTTACTCTCTTCAATTTTTACTAAACGCTCTTCTAATTCCTTGTTTTTTACTGTTAATAGAACTAATTCATTCTGAAATTCATTGGAGAGTTTCCTTAATAAGGCCACATCTTCCTTTCCTGCTGAAGGAGTCCCTTCTCCTATATTAACCAGAATTTTTGCTATAATCGTTGCCAAAGTATAGCGGTCTACGGAATTATTTCCTCTAAATGTTCCATCCTCGTAAAGCTCTAAATATCCACCATCTACTAATTTCTTCACTGATTGATAAGCCCATTCCGGAACATCAGAAAATGGCTTTGCGCCAAGTACCGGAGTGGCTAACAACAATAAAGCTAGAAAGATCATACTAATTTTGCAGCTCCAGCTACTCCACTTTAATCGGTTCAATCTTCATTCCTCCTTTTTCATTAATTATTACTCTCAATCCCTCTACCGCATAGGAAGGAATCTTATCCAAATCGCTCCGGAGATTAATTTTTGTAGGCCTAATCTCCGTCTCGCCAGGTTTAGACGATATTTTACAATGGATCGTAGCCAGAGTAGAGTTTACCGGACCAGCGCTGACCCTGCTGCCACCAATCTTTTCAACAATTCCCTCTAGATTATTTAAGTTTCCAGGATTCCAAGGAGTCATTGCTTTATTTTCAATAAAGAATAATCCTCGCGAAACCCTAATAATCTCTGTAAACTCTGGATCAAAATTGATGTTTAAATCAACCCCCGTTAAATTTGGTAAATTCTCAGCCCTGACTTCTATTGCCAAAAACTCTCCAGGTTTAGGCGTGTTTAATGGTACTAAACGAATCTTTGGAATTAATACTGGCAGAAGAATACCGCCAATATACATTACCGGTTCTGTAGAAGTAGATTCAAATTGAACCCCAACATAAGTCCGCTTTCCTATTCCTTCAGGGGTAAGGAACCAAGTCAATTTATACTCTTCCCCTGGTTTTAAATTTCCTACATATCTACGGAGAATCTCTTTAGGAGCCGGTTTCATACCTTCGCCAAGCTGTAGACTACCTGTTACACCAAATGCTTCCGATTCACCAGCATTTTTAATTACTGCAGTAATAGGATAAGGATCAGGACTGATTAGATCATTTACTATTTTTAATGATAGAGGCGGATTAACCGTAAGAACTAATTTAGGTGGGCCTACTACTCTAATACTTCGTTCTACCTTATTCTCAGGAATATTAATCGCCGAAGTTACTACTGAGTAAGGCGAAAGAGTACCGATAATACTACCCGTAGGCTTTACATCCCAATGTAACTGGGTCATCTCCCCTGGGGCCAGTTTTCCGATATAAATCTCTTGCGGTTTTTTACCAACCAAAGCAAGGCCAGGAGGAAGATTAAGACGGGCTCTAGTACTCATCGCCGGCCCTTCACCAGTGTTTTGAATATAAGCAACAATAGAAAAGGTCTTTTCTTTTTCTGCCAAGGAAACCTGGGCCGGAGAACTAACTCCTAATTGAAGTTGGCCCGGAACCACAGTTACCCCGCCTAAGCCATAATATAAAACATATGTAATACTCCCAGCCGCTGGTATTGTAATCGGTTGCCAAGTATATACTGCCGCACTATCTAATTCAAATTCGCCTGCTCTTGTAAAATCACGTTCAGGGACTAAGGGAACCTCCCAATAGGAATCAGCTACACTTCCCCAGTTAGTAAAGTAAAGAAAATCAGGGGGAGTAGCCTCCCTTCCTTTAAGCGTCCCCTGAGCAATCACTTTTGGTTCAGCCAAAGTATCGAAAGCCTGCCAAAACTCAGGAAGCCGACTTATATCAAAGACTGAATCAGTTTGGACTGCTGTTTCTCCAATACGAAAAGGTGCTCCATCATTCTCTCCTAACATCGTATCAATTACTACTCGAACTCCTACTTCACGAGGGACATCATCCTTATTCACCAAAGTATACTTGATTTTAGCTGTATCTGGATAACCAGTAGTGGTACTTTCAACCACAGATATATCCTGCGTAACCTCAACTGCACCAAAACCACAGGTCATTAGGATACTCTTTGTTTCAGGATCTAAAACCGGAGAATTAATAATTTTTCCGTACTCTCCTGTTCCTCCCGAACGTTTTCTTGTCTTACCACCAAATATGTAGTCTTTGTCATCAATCCGAATTGTAGTAAAAGAGGTCCAAGGCTTTTCAAAACCATAGATTAATGGTTTTTCTTCATCTCCGCTACGGAAAGGATCGCCTCCTGTTACCTTTACTCCAAATCTCCCAGTTGCATCTGAAGATTTGTTAACAGCAACTGCAATATATTCATTTGCTAGTATTACCCGATTCGGATCTTGAAACATAGTCTCAAGAGAAAGCTCTTCTTCCGAAGTTTCTACTGGACTAGATTCCAATGTTTCTCCTAAAATTCCAGGAGCCGTAAGAAAACTGACTAAAATTAATATTCCTAGAAAAATACTTTTATAGAGTTTTCTATTCATTCTAAATTTTCTCCTTCCTCAACCGAAAGGTAAGTCGCTTCCCCGATAAAATTCGGTTCTACTTCGTATTTTCCTTTATTATTGAAGAAACGGACCTCCACAATAATTTTATATGATTCAGAGGCCGGTTTGTACTTCAAAGCTTCAGCTTTAAATATATTTATACAATAACCATCTAATTCCGGGTGGCCCGAAGAAACAGTAATACGTGGTTCTTCTAAAAGGGTACCTTCCGGGGATAGATAAAGCTCAAGCAGCACATTCCCTTCAATCCCTTTATGCTCAGCATTTTTGGGATAAGAAAAACGAGAAGGAATTGAAACGACCATACCTTTAGCACCACCTAAGGGAGGCAATGGCGGAGAGACCGGAACTTCACTTTCTTCATTTTCTCCGCTTTCGGCATCAACCTCTTTAGAATCTTCTTCCTCGCGTTCTACCAAGTCTCCGGGTTCAGGCGGTGCTGTTTCCCTAGAGGATGGTTGTTCCTGGACCACCTCTTCTAATTTAGCTTTCTTTTCCTCTACAGGCGTTTGGGGTTTCTCTTTTGAAGTTACTTCCGGAGTAGCAGGTTTTGCCTCAGGTTTCTCCTTTGGAACTGGTTTTACCCGATTAACTACTGGCTCAACTTTAGCTGTTTCAATCTCCAGCAAACGAGGATGAACTAGAGTATATTCAAGCTCACTACTACCTGAGCCCCATAAACCTCCTACTTTAACCAGAAAAAAAAGGGCATGAAACCCCACGGCCAGAAGAAAAGAGATCGTATATCTTAAAAACTCTCTGGAGCGGAGTTTTTCCATGATTAAACCTCCTACAATGCACCCTCCTACAAGCGCTTTTTATTCTTTTCCACACCAAGGGCAGGCTGGGTGACTCCTGCCGAAGTAATTGCATCCATGACTGTGATCAATTTTTCATAAGTAACTTTTGAATCAGCATTAATAACCACAAGTAAATTCGGATTTTTAGCAGCTAAAGGAGTCAGGACTTGAGTAAGTTTTTCTGGGGAAACTTGTTCAGAACCATAAAACACCTGTTCCTTCTGGTTAATAGATACTACTATCCTTTCCTGCTCTAAACTCACCGCCTGGCTGGAACTGGGTAAATCAAGCGGTATCCCGGAAACTGAAGTCTTAAAGGTCGTAAAAAACATGAAAAAGACCAGTAAAAAAAAGATAATATCAATCATCGGGACAATATCCAAACGGGGGCGCTTTACCTTTCGCTTAAACATCTTTATTCACCCCTGTTTTCGTATTTTTCTATAAATTCTTTACTTATTTTGTTCATCCAGCCAACCTTTTTCTCAATAATGCTATTTAGCCAGTGCATTACAAAAAGCAGTGGAATAGCAATCATTAAACCAAAAGCAGTTGTAATTAAGGCTTCGGCAATTCCTTGACTCAAAGCAGCAGCTGATGGTAAGCCCTGTGAAGCAGCTAACACATTAAAGCTACTAATAATCCCTAATACAGTCCCCAATAAACCTAGTAAGGGAGAGGCGGTAATAATCACATCTAATATACCTAGGCCTCTTTCCATCTTTTTTATCTCTAATTCTCCAGCTTCTTTTAGGCTATTCTCAACCTGTTGACGATCTTTTCCATAGTATAACAGGCCAGCTTGAAGCATCCGCGCAGCTGGTTGATTTAATTTTTGTAAATATTGTATGGCTTCCAAAGGAGCTTCCTTCTCCATCATTCTAAATACGATTCTTCTCATCTCATCGAAATCCCCATGCAAAGTTAGAAAGTACCATAAACGTTCAATGGTAACGGTGATCGCCATTAAAGAACAAAGTAGTAAGGGATACATTATCGGACCACCACTTAGAAATATTTGCCACATAATTTTCTCCTCCTAAAAATACTAAAATTGCCTGTTAGCCTTTCCCTGATGTAAATTAATGTACTTTAAAAAATTGTATAATAATCTCTAATAGGGCTTTTTGCGTTGTCATTGATTTTTTCTGTCCTGCACAATATATTGATAGCCTAATACAAGCCCAACACTATATATCTTGTTGGGACCTTTTAAAAAGGACACAACGCAAAAAGCTTTAATAGGAACTAACTTAAAATGCAGATTTAGTCTTTTTTAGAAGTTCGATGATAAAGGTGAAAATCCTCCCGTTTTTAGGAAGGTAAAATTTTACCTCTTTATGGTAGCCTTTTGCTACGGGGTAGGTTTTTTGCTTGAGGGAATTCCATAATTACCTTTTAACTTTATTTGTCCACAATAGGGCTTTTTGCGTTGTCATTGATTTTTTCTGTCCCTGCACAATATATTGATAGCCT
>DIPO01000004.1:17798-42732 GCA_002427045.1 Firmicutes bacterium UBA5486 | reverse complement strand
TCCCTGCACAATATATTGATAGCCTAATACAAGCCCAACACTATATATTGTGTTGGGACCTTTTAAAAAGGACACAACGCAAAAAGCTTCAATAAATAGCGTTTACCTTTTAAATAGCTAATAGATTGTGGACAAATTTAAATCACTTAATTATGTAATCCATTAGGTTAATAATAGTATTATTATCAAAGATTATACCGTATACATGTATACTTACTCTTTTCGTCTATACTTTATTGCTTTTGTAAACTAGCTCTCTTATAATGTGATATAGACTATACATAGATTCAGGGGGATTCTTATGACTGATTTTTTAACTTTGGACTCTTATACTCTTCGGAAATACCATCAAGATTTAACTGCCAAATATAAATTTTTTAAACAAAAAAAACTGAAACTTGATATGTCCAGAGGCAAACCATGCCCAGAACAGCTTGAACTCTCTTCCGGGTTACTTAATTGCCTTAATGGAAATTATAAAGCTGAAGATGGAACTGACTGTCGTAACTATGGCGGTATTGAAGGATTACCCGAAGCCAGGAGGCTCTTTGCAGAATGTTTAGATGTAAAACCGGAAGAGATCATTATTAGTGGTAATTCCAGTTTAGCTCTGATGCACGATATAATAGCCAGGGCTCTGCTCTTTGGTGTTGATGAAAGCGAACGTCCCTGGGGACAGGAACCAATCAAATTTCTTTGTCCTAGTCCAGGTTATGACCGGCATTTTGCAATCTGTGAATCTTTCAAGATCCAAATGATCCCGATCAAAATTCATCAAGACGGCCCTGATATGGATATGATTGAAGAACTAGTGGCAAACGATGAAACTATAAAAGGGATTTGGAGTATTCCAAAGTATAGTAATCCCACAGGAATTACTTACTCCGACCAAGTAGTTGAGCGACTAGCACAGATGAAAACAAAAGCTTCAGATTTCCGTATCTTCTGGGATAATGCTTATGCTGTTCATCATTTAACCGAACAACCTGATTCCTTAAAAGATATTCTGCAAGCTTGTAAAGAAGCAGGCAATCCTGACCGAGTCTATATCTTCGGTTCTACTTCAAAGATCTCCTTTGCTGGATCCGGAATCGCTATGGTAGCAGGTAGTGAAAGAAATATTAATCGATTAAAAAAGCAACTTTCGATTCAAACCATAGGCCCTAATAAAATCAACCAACTTCAACATGTTCGTTTCTTTAAAAATTATCATAACATAGAGTTGCACATGAAAAAACATGCCGCCATCATCAAGCCCAAATTCGACCTTGTACTGAAGATTCTCCAATCAGAACTGGGAGATAAGAAGATCGCTTCCTGGAGCAAACCAAAGGGCGGGTATTTTATTAGCCTTAACACCCTGGAAGGTTGTGCGAAAAAAGTTGTATCAATGGCTGCGGAAGCAGGAATTATCTTTACAAAAGCTGGAGCTACCTTCCCTTATGGAAAAGATCCTTTAGATCAAAATATTCGGATTGCTCCTACCTTCCCTCCACTCCATGAATTAGAACCAGCTATGGAGATTTTATCACTCTGTATTCAACTAGTGAGCATTAAAAAAATTCTAAAAGAAAGAGGAGAAACTTGCCCGGAATAGAAAATTAGAACCGGGAGGGATCAGTATATGAAACGTCTATATCGCTCGGTAACAGATCGTAGAATAGCAGGAGTAGCAGGTGGGCTAGCAGAATATTTTAATATTGATGTCTTTTTAATTAGAATACTTTGGATAGCTCTGCTATTTTTAGGAACTATCGGTCTTTGGATCTATCTGATTGCTTGGTTTATTATCCCGGAAAATCCTGGTACACGGTGGAAAAAGAGTTATTACTCTTCCCAAGATGAAACAACTATTGATGTTGAAGGAAAAAAAATAGATTGACCAGCACCCATTGCTGGTCTTTTATTTTTTTAATTGATTATACTTCACGCGTTACACGGTAAACTACCCAAATCAGTAATCCACAGCCCAAAAAGATCAATCTTAAAACAGGGTAGATCATAGCCAGGCCCACTAAAAAACCAAAAATGCCTCCGGAAGTCTGGATAAAAACTAATTCACCCGAAATATTTGAGGTTAATAGCTTTTCTAATTCTGCCGCATCCATCTTCCCAAGCTGCCCTTTGATTACATCTTTAAGATCAAGGCTCCGGAGTCCTTCGGCAATGATTTCAACAACTACTGATTCCATTTCTGCTCCTTCTTGTTCAATCCTTAGTGGCATGGATTGAAGAAAAGCCTCAACCTGTGGAAATGCATAATCAACAATTTTAGGGAATTCCGGTAATGCTTCCAAGACTTTTTTCTTGATTGATGATGCCCAGATGCTTTTAGTCCATTCCATCATCTTGCCGCTAAAACCATCACCAGTCCATTCTTGAATCAGATCGTTTAGATATTCTTCTACAAAGTCTACTGTTTTTTCATTATTAACCAATTCAGAAAGGAAGTCGAAGAGTAAGTCTCTTAACTCTTTACGAAACTCTACTTCTTGGACCATCCCATCCACCGATTGAGAAAAACTGTTAACTATATCCGCTAATAATCCATGGTTGTCCAGATAATCACGGACAATCTCCGGTGAGATAAGTGAGGATAAAATCCCTTCGGAAATACTTTCGATCAGATCTTCTCTACGGGCATGGACTAAACCCCACCAGACTGCATTGTTGTGCCTGGGATGAAACAGCATCTTAATCGCCAGCCAGTTTGTCCAGTATCCAACCACTGCCGGTCCAATTACCGTGGTTAGAGGTTTACTATAATATTCAATTCTTTGATATAAATCAACCGGAAGAGTATAATCAAAAAGATAATCAATGAACAACCATATAAACAAGAGAATTCCCGACCAAAAGAACGGAATATTAAGCAGGTTTAAAAAAGAAGCAACTTTTAAGGAAAAAGCTTCTCTTTGTTTTGCTGTTAAATCCTCTTCATTATTCTTATTATTTAAGGACAATTTGTTTTTAAAATCTGTTACTATTCTCCGCAACCACTTCTTAATAAAGTATTTCCCTTCATCATTACTTTCTTGGGTAAAATTATAGGTGTAATCTTTCTCACTATTTATCATTAGTCAGCGACTCCTTACTTCTACAGCTTTTGTCTCGATTATATCAAGTTTATTATTCCCCATAAAAAACATCGTTTTCTCCAATCCAAGTTCAATCTCTTCTTTACTCCGTTTCTATCACTCTTTGTCGCAAAGAAAGTTCTCTTTATTTAGGAATTTTTTAAGCTTAAGTGAAGGGTCTCTTTGTAAATTAGGAAATTCCCTAGAAAAATAGCCAAACAGTATATGGTCGTTCATGCTGCCTACCAAAAAATTGCAAAGCAAAACACATTAAAGGCGGATAAATCGACAAACCCTAAATTTCTACCCGTATTGGTTAAATACAAGTTTAGGTAAGTATGCAATTCCCACAAGTTGTATTAAACCACAAAAAATTTTATTTTGCTAATGAAATTACACAATTCCTTGAGAATAAAGCAAAAATTTTATTAAAGTATAGTTAAGAAGAAGGCGATAAGAAGTTTATGGATAATATTAATTTTTATATATTAAAAGAATTTAATAATTACCTATCTCACATTTCGCACCCTTTAAGCAAAGAGCAAGTTAAATTATTTTCCTAAATACTTGTTGCAAATAAAGCCCAGCTAATTGAGGAAATTGCACAATTACCTTAATTTGGGAATGTGCGAAAAATGAGACCTGCAGCATCTATTTGACTAAAAAGTTTTTTACCAGATGGATGTGCTTAAAATAAAGGAGGAAGCTAATGGGTATTAAAGTTGCTAAATTCGGAGGCTCTTCCCTGGCAGATGCAGAACATTTTCGAAAAGTATCTTCCATAATTCAAGCCGATAAAGAACGCCGTTATATTGTTCCGTCTGCTCCTGGAAAACGCCACCCCAATGATCGTAAAGTTACAGACCTTCTATATTTATGTCATTCTTCTGTTCAACAAAAGGTTTCTTTTGGAGAAGCCTTTGATTTAATCTCCAGACGTTATTTAGAGATCATTGATGAACTTGGGATCCCTTTTGAACTTCAATCAACCCTCGAACGTATTAGAAATAAGATTGCCAATGGAGCCTCTGTAGAATATACGGCCAGCCGTGGTGAGTTTTTAAATGGCTTAATTCTCGCAGAATATTTGGGTTTTGATTTTGTTGATCCTGCTGATATCATCTTTTTTGACCATCGAGGTAAATTTGACGCTAAAAAAACACAAGAAGTAATCAGCAAACACCTTACCCAACATGATTATGCAGTAATTCCTGGGTTTTACGGTTCAACCCCTGATGGAAAAATTAAAACCTTCTCCCGTGGAGGATCTGATATCACCGGTGCAATTATTGCTAGGGGTGTAAATGCCGATCTCTACGAAAACTGGACTGATGTTTCCGGATTTCTCATGGCTGATCCTAAACTAGTAAAAAATCCTAAACCGATCGCTCAGATCTCTTACCGAGAATTACGGGAGCTTGCTTATATGGGAGCTTCAGTTCTACATGAGGAAGCAATCTTTCCAGTACGGGAAGCTAGAATTCCGATCAATATTAAAAATACCAATAATCCTGATGATCCCGGAACGCTTATTATTAAAGATAATGGTGATACAAAACCTTCCGGCATGATCACTGGTATTGCCGGGAAAAAAGACTTTACAATTATCGCCATTGAAAAAACCTTAATGCATACCGAATTAGGCTTTGGGCGGAAACTACTTTCGGTCCTAGAACACAACGGCATTTCTTTCGAACACATGCCATCTGGAATTGACACTATCTCATTGGTAATCGCTGATTCCCAGCTTAATAATAAATTAGAAATAGTTTTAGACGAGATTCAGCATGCTTGTAAACCTGATTCTATCGATGTTTTCCGTAATATTGCTTTAATTGCCACTGTTGGTTTGGGCATGGCCTATACTCCTGGAATTGCTGCAAAACTCTTTACCGCATTGTCCCAACAAAATATCAATGTCCGGATGATTGATCAGGGTTCCAGCGAAATAAATATTATAGTTGGGATTGAAAACAAAGATTTCAACCGAGCAATGCAGGCTATTTATAGCGCTTTTGTAGAATAACCCACATTATAAAATACGTTAACTCAAAAAGCCCCCGTCTCTAACCAACGGGGGCTTTTAAATAAATGAGTCACAACTCGTCACTGATCGCTCGTTTGAAAATTATCTTTTAGCTTTTTTCAAGCTCAACAACACTCCCCAACTCGATCAACAAACAACGAAAGTAATTATGACTTTCCTTTATATATTTCTTTGATTAAAGATAGACTCTTTAATACCGCATTTACTGCCTCATTCACCTTATACTGATCCGAAGGAAGCCACGACCTAGTCTTAAGCCGGTAAGGCCTTAACCCGTTTTCTACATCCTCTAAAGAACAGAATATTTCTTCCGGAACTGGTTTATTAATCCAGGATTCGCCAAGATTAAATTCAAGGGCCTTAAACCATTCGACATAATTAGAAATATGCTCTCGCTCAAAATAACCTACAGGTTTTAAGTATTCCAACAGCTTCTGCAGCTTCTCATTTTTTAAATATCTGTGGTAATCTGCTACATAAAGACTCTCAGAAAGAAAAAGCGGAGCCCCATAAACTTTAAGACCTTTCTGCTTAATCGTTGAACCACTTTGGATAATCTCGATACCTACTCCTCCTTTAGTTTCCAAGACAGCATCTTCTACATTCTCCACAGAAACTGTATTTGCTTCAGGAAGGAGAGTATGAACCAACCCTTCATATCGTCCTTTGACAAATATAGGTGACCCGTGCTGGATTAGCTTATCATAGCCTAAGTTATTATCAATTGAATCTCTATTGGCAATCAGAAAAAAACCTACAAAATCAGTGATTTTCCTCCCGGCTACCTTGTTAAAGATTTTTAAATTAGCTGAACCGGCAATCCGTAAATCAGTATCTTTGTCAATATTATAATTATACATCCCCCATTTTGTAACTTTTTCTGGATTTTGTAAATAAAGCTGATTCATCGAGAGTAGTTCATCCAGGCCAACAACAGTAAAATCAACTTCATCCAGTTTAATCAGGGAAGATCCATTATGCGGTTCATCTCCCTCCAGCCTTACAATAATACCATTTATGGAAATATTCATCCCCAAAAAACCGATCCGGTAAAACCTCTCTTTTCTCTTCCGATCAGGAGCTAACGAAATATAAGGACAGTTAAAAGAGTCAAGAAACTTCTTTGCTTTTATTGGATCTGTAGAAGCTTCGGCTTTTCCCTGAGAAACAATCTGAGCAACTTCCTTTATTTCCTGTTGATGGTCAGATATTTTCGCTAATTTATCCATGATATTCTGGAATGTTCGCCCCCATCTCGGAATAACACAAGTTACATCATAATCCATGAACCTCCCCCTACTTTCTTTAAACTATATTTATAACTAAAACCTTAAACTTATAGTAGTTTAATCATTATATAACATTTCCAGGTTTATTGCTGCTTTTCATGACTGGTCTTAGCTAATACTTCTTTTTTAAATAAGTTACCGCGCTCCTTATAATTTTTGAATAAACCAAAACTGGCACAAGCAGTAGAAAGAAGTATAACATCTCCAGGTTCAGCATGTGCTCTTGCTGTGGCAACAATCATTGACATCTCTGAACCCCCCGCCACCATTTCCGGAAGAGGAGAACTAGAACCACGAGCAACACGCAGAATAGTTTCTTTAATCACCGGGCCCATTTTCCCAATAAGAATCAGAGTTTTAACTGAACTTTTTAAAATCTCTTCGGCTAAAATAGTAAAATCTGCACCTTTATCAGCACCACCAACAATTAGTATCACTGGTTCTTTAAAGGCTCGCAAAGCTACAATCGTCGGATCAGGGGAAGTAGCAAACGAATCATCAAAATACTGAATTCCATCTATTGTAGCAACATATTCCAAACGATGCTCTAAACCTGTATATCCAGAAATACCTGTAATGATTGATTCCCGATCCGCTCCAGCCGTGTAACTGGCTAAAGCAGCAGCTGAGATATTTAATAGATTATGTTCGCCTCGGACTTGTATTTGATCGCTTCTAATCAATTCCTCAGTTTTACCTGTAATATTCCACCAGATCGTATATAGCCCTTCTGAATCCTTACTATACCATGCTCCATGTTTTTGAAGATGATTACCATATGTAAGTAAACTACCTTTGACCATAGTAAGCAATTCACGACAGGTCTGGTCATCATTATTCATAATCGTTACACCCAAGGAGGTT
Source organism: Firmicutes bacterium UBA5486 (assembly GCA_002427045.1). Taxonomy (GTDB): domain Bacteria; phylum Bacillota; class UBA4882; order UBA10575; family UBA10575; genus UBA5486. Next base: position 35,455 of record DIPO01000004.1, on the reverse strand, counting down.
TGGTCTTTAAACAAGTTAGTTTTTGCTTTAACATAATCAGCACGCGATTTATGATGATTCGGGTTTAAAGGATCAGCCGCAGCTAAATGATCCTCAGTAATATTTGTGATAACGGCAATATCTACGCTTCTATCCATATCCTCCAACTGAAAACTGGATAATTCCAATACCACAAGATCCTCACGAGAAAGAAAAGAATAAAAGTCAAAAGGAGCAATCCCAATATTACCTCCTAAATAGGCATTGGCTCCTTTTTTACTCTGACTCTTTTTTAAGATCTGATAAATCAATGTACAAGTAGTCCCCTTACCTTTAGTCCCAGTAACTCCAATAATTGGGCAAGGGCAAACTTCAATAAAGAGTCTTATCGCACTCGTAATTTTTACTCCGTTTCTTTTAGCCTTTACTACTTTAGGATGGAATAATGGTAAACCTGGAGAACGGTATACTACGCTAAAATCTTCAAGCTGATCAAGGTAACCCGGGCCAAGCCGGAACTCCACCCCTAATTCATTTAGTATTCTATATCGATCACCAAGTTGCATGGCATCCCTACTGTCACAGACTGTAACTTTTTCTCCCTGGTTAAGCAGATACCTTGTTAAAGCTAAATTCTCAATACCAAGCCCCAACACAGCAATACCCTTTTTCACCTCAAACACTCCTCTTTAATCAGCAAGTCTAAAAATCGCAAGACAAATAAAGCTTATTGATTAATCATATTATATCGCATGTGAACTTGACAACAAATAAATTTAAAAACGCTTATCCTCTTTAAACGACTCTTCTTGAGCAATCAGCTCCTTAAGATTATACTCCTTCCACCACTGCTTAATCAGCCAGATTACCAGTATCAATGTACAAACTTTCTGTAAATACCAGAAAATAAGATCAAGAAGATACAAAAATCCCATATCTAAGCAACTCCATCTTTTTTATTTCTATTCTTTCCTAAATTATGGTATAAATACAATCATTTGTTTGTATGGGACCAAATTTCTTCTTTTGGTAAGTTTCGTGCCATTTTCTTGAATAATCTCTTTTTATCAATTATACTATTCATATTAAAGTATTGAATCTTTTATATTTGGAGGTCTAATGATGAATCTTAAACGTTTATGGGAAGAGAAAATTAACTGGCTTCTTCTTTTTTGGTTAGGTTTTTCTTTAATCTTTCGTCCCGGATGGTTAATCTTTTTAGCAGGAGTACTCGTTTGGCTTCTTCTTCTCTATTTCACTGCTCCTAGTATCTTCTGGAACTATATAGCCATGTCTAATCTTAATCATGATCAAGCTGAAAAATTTATGATAAAAGCCCTTGCTTGTCAACCAGCCACACCCAAACCCTATATTAACCTGGCATTAATCAAAGCTAAAAAAAAGAAATGGGATGAAGCAGTAGTCTTATTTGAAGAAGCAGCCACAAAACCGGGGCGCCCTCTTTCCTCTCGTTTAAAGAATATATGGGCGGTTTGCTACCGGGAGATGGGTGCGTACCAGAAGGCAATTGAGATCTGCCAACAACTAATTGATCAAGGTTATATTAATCATGAAGTCTATTTTAATCTGGCACTTACTCATTTTTATAATAATAATCTGGATGAAGCTTTAAAAGCTGCAGAAACAGCTCGCGTAAAGAATGTAACTGAGACTGAGCCTGTTTTGCTCATGGGGCGGATTCATTTTGCTAAAAAAGATTATAAGTTAGCAAAAGATGATTATGAATGGGCAATTGCTCATACCTCCTGGCCAGTCGAGTCATATTACTGGCTTGGTAGGATCGAACTGGAACTGGGAAATACTGACCAAGCAATCACTCATCTAGAAACTGCTGTCACAAGAATCACTGATGATCCTTTGCTCTCTGATGTTCCGGTAGAAGAAGCGCAGGAGTGGTTGGAGAAAGCCTTATCTAGAAAAACAACCAACTAAACTAATGCCGTCCGTAAATCGGACGGCATTAGTTACTCGTTACTCCTTGCTCATCTCTCGTATGCTTGTATATATAGTATGCTTCTGGATTTTTATGCTTAGCTAGAAACTTTTTGGTTTAACCAGCTACAAGCCGTTTCTTTCCCCTTGTAACAACTCTAGCATTTTATCGGGATCAGTTGTTGGCAAATTGCAATGATAATTTCTACAAACATAGGCTGTAGTCTTCCCCTCGATCTCCGTCAATTCCTTGAGAAATGAATTTTTCCTAATAATCTCCGGATTTTCTTCATCCGTCGGCCGGAACAAGACAACTTTATTGGGGAGAAAAGTGTTCTCTACAGTCTCTAACATTTTTTCCGTCTCTTTTCTTCCCTTCCGGCCTACAATAACCAGTTCAAAGGAAGGACCAAACCCAAAATCTACAGCAGAAAGAAACTGCGTGTAATAAGCAGGAGAGACTAAAACTGTCCCGGCAAAAGCTTGGGCAATTCTCCGTGCTTCCTGTTCCAGACTTGGATTACCAGTTAACCTAGCTAACCGAATCAGGTTTAACATGGTTATAGAATTACCGGATGGAATCGCTCCATCAAAAACCTCCTTATTTCTAACCAATACTTCTTCACTCTGAGCAGAGGTCTGAAAGAACCCCCCATTTTCCTTATCCAAAAAATGCAAAAGCAAAAGCTGATTAAGTTCTAAAGCTGTAGTAAGGTACTCCGGTATAAAAGTACTCTCATAAAGTTCAATTAAACCCCAGATAAAGAAGGCATAATCTTCTAAAAAAGTAGGAACCGCTGCTTCTCCTGCCCGATAACGGTGGAAGAAGAAACCTTGCGGAGAACGCATATTTGTTAGAAAAAATTCTACTGCTTTCTCCGCAGCTTCGATAAACCGCTTCTCCTTTAATATTCGCCCCCCTTTAGCTAAAGCCGCTATTAGCAAGCCATTCCAGTCCATTAAAATTTTATCGTCTTTATAAGGATGTATTCTTTTTTCCCGTGCAGTATAGAGTTTATCCCGGGCTGACTGTAGCAGGTTTTCTGCCATTTTAGGATCGATGTTTAATTTTCTAGCGATGCTAGATATTTCTTCTTTTATATAAAGGATATTTACCCCTTTTCCTAGATTACTAGAACCTTACTGATAATTACCTTTCTCCTCCAGATTAAAGTATGCTGCCACCAGCGGCATTTCCTGAAGAGAAAGTAACTCTTTTACCTCCTGGAAAGTCCAGAGATAAAACTTACCCTCTACGCCTTCACTATCCGCATCTTCTGCTGTATAAAACCCGCCTTTTTCATCTCTCATTATTGTCAGTGTGTAATCAAAGATCTCACTAGCAGTCCGGCGGAAAAGATCTATACCTGTAATCTGATAGGCTTCAAGATAAACAATGGCTAATAAAGCCTGGTCATAAAGCATCTTTTCAAAATGTGGAGCAAACCAGCGGTTATCTGTAGAGTAGCGATGAAACCCATAACCTAACTGATCATAAATTCCCCCCTGGCGCATTGCTTTTAGCGTTTTAACTACCATATCCAGAGCTTGTTGGTTCCCCGTCCGTTTCCAGTAGCGCATTAGAAAACATAAATTATGGGAAGTAGGAAATTTAGGAGCATAACCAAAACCTCCGTACCGATCATCATATAATTCCAACAGCTGTTGATAAGCCTTTTCTAAGGTATCAATCCCAATTTCCAATCCAGATCTAGCCGGAGTTTCTGCCTGCAAATAAGATAAGTTTTCGCTGGCCGAGCGCTCAACTTCTTCCCGGCGGTTCTGCCAAAGCTCTTTAACCTTTTTTGCCAATTCCATTATTCCAATCCGCCCAAAGCTACTTTTTTTGGGTAAATAGGTCTCCGCAAAAAACGGCTTTTTATCCGGAGTCATAAGAATAGTCAGGGGCCACCCGCCACTTCCGGTCATCTTTTGACAAACAGCCATATAAACACGATCAAGATCCGGCCTTTCCTCCCGATCAACCTTAATTGAAATAAAGACCTCATTTAGCAAGTCCGCTACTTCCGGATCTACAAAAGATTCTTTTTCCATCACATGGCACCAGTGACAAGTGGAATAACCAATACTAAGAAAGATTGGTTTACCTTCTATTTTAGCCTTCTCAAAGGCTTCATCACCCCAAGGGTACCAATCCACTGGATTATAGGCATGTTGCAGAAGATAGGGAGATTTCTCGTTGATTAACCTATTAGGTCTCTTAGTGAGTTTCATGGGCATCACCTTCTATAAATGTTTTTTATAGAATGCCCAGAAACCGACTATCTCATATATAGCATCACCCCAAAAAAATGACATAGATAAAAGCAGGATTAATACCCTGCTTAATAAGTACTCAAATCGATTCCTATTTTTAATCTAGTATGAAACTTTAGTTCACCATTGTATTCAATATATTAATAAAAACCTTCTTTTATATCTTGCCATTTTCTTTCTTCTCTTCTCTAAAAATCATAATAATCATCATTTTGCCAATCATCGTTAGGCCACGCCAATACATCATTTTATGCAATTCTTCTGAAACAAAGCATTTCCCTATTTGACACCTATTTTCTCTAAAAAATGATCGTAGTTTTTTGCCCATTTGAATTCGACATCATCAGCAACAGCTTTAAAATGGAGTTTCCCGCATTTAATCTTTGTTTTTTCTATATTACTTAAATCCCTTTCTTCCTTGTCTATCTTTGTCTCGACAATGAAGAAAAGTCTTACGTTATCTTCATTTCCTTTACGTATTACTGCCCAATCGGGAGAATATTCTCCATAAGGAGTATCAATAACAAAACCACCCTTTTTTAGCTTGGTATATAAAATAACATCACGATCTTCCTCAAGTCTTTTTGCAAACTCTAGCTCACCTTTACTATCAAATTTATAATACTTATGAACTGCTTTGCGGTTTTTAGCATTGGTCTTTAAAATAAGATTAGTTGCATCATCCAACATACTCCTGTCAATTTGCTCTATCTCAAAAATAGTAGATTCTTCAAATACATATCCATCAATTACATCATACCTTATATCCCCTTTAGCCATAAAATCTGTCAGCTTACTTTTTATATCTTGGGTTACTTGATCAAGAATATCTTGATTTTTTAATAAGGTCTTCTTCTCCAGCCCCAATATAATCTTGTAGATAGCTAGACGGGGAAGCATCGTATGATACATAATATAATTAATGATCTCAAATTCACTTTTTTTCGTTTCCACTCCCTCTAGTTCAATGAAAACTTTTTGTGCTGAAGGGTCATGCATTATAAATTTTTTAAGTTCATCAAAATCTGCCTTGCCTGTTCCTATTTCAAATTCATACCTTACCTGTTTATAGCGAAGTTTTTCATTCAATTCAGAGATACAAACCTCTATAAATTCATTACTATCAATATTTACCTGGTACATAGTACGCTTGGTCATTCGCTTGCTCAACTCTTGCAAAAGTTTATTAAAATAGTTTTCAGAAATATAGCTGTGTTTCCCATTTTCAACAGGATCTTCATCGCCATTTTTAATAGGAATCTTCTTGGTTCCCTTCTTAAGCATTAATTCAACAAATTTCTCCTTAATCTTGGTACTATGCTCCAGAAGGGTCTTGTTGATGAAGCTGATATTTTGTATTTGTTTGGCATCTCTTGTAAGCATACCGTCTTTATTAATAATCCCGTTTTGCATCAACTCAAGCTTAAAGGTTTCTGCAACTTCCATTATTTTAGCATCTGGAACTCCTGCTTCTACAAGAGTGTCATAAATCACATCAAATGTAACTTCATCCTTATTAAATCCAGCACTTTCATTAAAATCTTTCTGCAGAGCTGCAGCAAAATTATCGTAAGAATCATTGGCAATAACTGTAAGTTCGTTTACTTCATTATCCGTACAACGATTCCCGTTAATATCTACAGGTAGCCGCAAACCCCTGCCTATTTCCTGCTTTTTGGCAATATCTGAACCACTTTTTTTTAAAGTACAGAGAGTAAAGACATTAGGGTTATCCCATCCTTCTCGAAGGGCAGAGTGAGAAAAGATAAAAGTTAACGGCTCTTCGAATGAAATCAGCTCGTCCTTTTTCTCCAGTATTAACTCAATACCTCTATCAACATCTTCCTGTGATTTTATCTTCAATTTTTCTTCATCCATAATGCTTTCCCAATTTTCAATTTCTACAGCATTTTTATTTTTATCTACTGCAAAATAGCCTTCCCGAACCTTTTGTACATCTTTATACTCTTTAAAAAGCCCTGGATATTCTTTAAACACCCTGTTCCATTGTTCGTTTTTAATAATATTGGTATACTCTTCATCAAAAATCCTTAAATATTCCCCACGGCCATCGGTAGCACTATTATCTCTGAATTTTTTTACCGCATCAATAAAGAAAAGAGAGATTACCTTTATTTTGTAACCTTTTTTTAGAATGTTATATTGCTTCTCTAAATGGCTTTTTATCGCCAGCCGAATTTGGAGCCTAATTGTTTCTTCTTCACCAACATCAACATTGCTTTCTCCAACAGCCAGTTCTAAGATTTCATCCCATTTACCGATTTTTAGTTTCTTTTGCTTATGGGGATCTTCTTGTACAATCATATTTTTATACTGATCAAGACCTCCAGAACATTCATATAAAGAATCTCCGCCCCGAACTTTAAACCGTCCTTTGCTGATAATACTCCCTTGCTCTACATAATAAATCTCTATCCTGGCATATAAGTCTTTCGTAAATTCGATATAACGAACATAAGGGAAGTCTTTAGGTATAGTTCCATATACTGTTTTTACTTCTATCTTTTTAACCAAATCATTTTGGTAAGCATCAAAAGAATCCAGCTTATATACCTGATTAAAACGCTTTTTATGAGTTGCCGAGTATCGTAAAATAAAAAGCGGATTAAGCATTTCTATAGCTTTAAGAGAAGCACTTTTTCTCCTTGTACTCCCCTCTATTTTTTGAGGTTCATCAATGATGATAATCGGGCTTACGTATTTTATATCCTCCCAGAGAATCTGACCATATTCATCAGATTGACGGATTTTATTAGTATCTTTATTAAAAGCCTGGATATTTGTGATCATAATGCTCAAGTCCCTGGTTTCAACAAAACTGGTGCTAACCTTATTGAGATTACCAGAATCGTAAACAAAGGCATGATTTTTTAGATCAAGTCCATCATAAAGAGTCTTGAAATGTTCTCTCAACATCTCTATATTCTTTTCTACACCTTTTCTAATAGCAATACTGGGCACCACAATCATGAATTTAGTAAATCCGTAGATTTTATAAAGCTCTAAAATAGTACGCAGATATACATAGGTTTTACCTGTTCCTGTTTCCATTTCAATAGTAAAGTTATTATCTTTTAATTCATTATCCATTAAAAGCTTATTATCTAGTTGTACCTTACGAAGATTCCAAAGGAGTCTTGTAGGCTTTACTATTTGAGGGTTGCGAACAGGGTCACCTTCGCCAATTTTTCTAATACGACTTATATTACGGTAGATAGTTCCTTCATCCTGACGGCTCACACCATTAAACAGATTTACAACGGAATTGATAGCATCCCTTTGAAAGGGTAATTTATCATCAAATTGAAAAGTAATACGGTTTGACATAGTTTTTCCACTCCTTAAATAAACTCCACTCTGTAGGCCTTTTTATCCATACCGCTGTTCTTTTTTATCTGTGCTTCCAGCCGTAACATAGTATTAGTTTTAAGAGATATATCATCACCAAAAGCACTGTCCCGGAATATTACCTTTGTAGGCATTGGTTCTATAGCTGCTATTTTATCAATCATGCTTTCCGTCACATTTTCCTCAAGGCATACAACTACCGTATCTGCAAAAATATATGTCCGCGCACCGATAGACGATAATTTTTCTACATTAGTGGAAAGTGGAATATCCCTATGCCGTAACAGTATTTCATAAACCACATCAATGTCGTTGTATCCCGGGTTAAAATCGAGTTTATCCTTATCTGTCATAATAGATTCATCTAAGGTCATTTGATCAGATTTTATAGTTTCTTTTATAGCTTCACTAAACCAGCGGATATTAGTATCGGCAACCTTGAAGACCTTAAAACCTATGTCAAGGTTTTCAAGGCCTTCTTTATCTTTATTTTCTTCTTTTATCTTCTCTCCCGCTCTGCGAATTCGCTCTTTGCCTATTTCGCTGATATTTTTAAAACCTGCTTTAAATGCTTCGCTTTTTTCATCGCAAGGTTCGGGAAGTTGTACCATTATAAACTTACGGTTACCACCGTCTTCAGCATTTAATTGCATCACTGCATGGGCAGTTGTTGCAGAACCAGAAAAAAAGTCGAGGATTAAACTTCCATTATCTGTATATAACTCCGCCATTCTTTTTAGTAAATCAACTGATTTTGGATAGTCAAAATATGCTTTTCCATCAAAAAGTTTTTTTAGTTTTTGTTGAGCATCTTGCGAATGTCCTACTTCAGAATATTTCCAGATGGTTAATGGCGTAATTCCTTGTTTTACTTCTGATAAAAATTTTTTTACTCTCGGCATATTGTCACCATTTTCACCAAACCAAACTCTATTATCTCTCAACATTTCTTCAAACCTATCTTTTGTAAACAACCAACAACGTCCACTTGAAGGTCTTACTACTTTACCACTTGGGGTAATTATATCGTACAGTTTTTCTTCAATTGCTGGTCCAACAGTCATATCAGATGATGTCCATACACCTCTTGGATCATTATCAAGGTTTTTATATCTATTATCATTACTTTCACATCTTCTTAATCCATTGCAAATAGCTAATTCTAAAAACTTCGCATAGCATAAAATAAAATCATGATTTTCCGAAAAGTGTTTTTTCAAATTTACAGGCGAAAAAGCTCTTTCCCAAACAATACACGCTAAAAAATTATTTTCACCAAACACCTCATTACATATCTTCTTTAAATTATCCACTTCATTATCATCAATACTAATAAATATAACTCCATCTTCTCTCAGCAAATCCTTTGCAATTTTTAACCTAGGATACATCATAGACAGCCAATTGGAGTGATACTTTCCATTACTTTTCTGGTTAACAATCAGCCGCTCGCCAGCCTCATCTATTTCTCCTTCTGAGATAGCATTTTCTTTTTCGCTAACAGCAAAATCATCCTTGTAAATAAAGTCATTTCCCGTATTATAAGGCGGATCAATATAGATCATTTTTATTTTGTTATAGTAACTGTTTCGGAGCAGCTTCAAAACTTCTAAATTATCTCCCTCAATATATAAGTTTTCAGTAGTTTCCGGGTTTTTACTATCCTCTGGTATGTATTTCAACGTTTTACCTACAATATCGGTATTTGCCAACTGCTTGGCTTTTTCTTTTCCTGCCCAACCCAGCTCATAGCGTTCGGGAAGCTTATCACTTACTGTCTCAAATTCGCCCAGTTCACTTTTTAGAGCCTCAAAATCAACTTGTCCATCCTTTACCGCCACTGGAAATAGTTCTGCCAGCTTTTTTACGTTTTCACTAATTGGATTATATATTCCCTTTTGTATTTTTGGAAACTCCATGATCTTAAAACCCCCTATACATTCTCAATATATTTAGCACATTCGCCATAAAGCCGCTTTAATTCAGCATTAATCTTTGCATTCTTCGCTACTGTCCGGGCAGATTTTTGCTCTTTTTTTAATTGCTCTACTCGTTTTAACTGGGAATAGATTTCTAACATATTATTCCTATTGTACCATACCCTTGAGGAAAGCAATGTCTTTGTCCCCGACCATAAGGAAATGTTGGATATGATATAGGTTTTTATCATCATTTCTAAATAGAAGTCCCTTATTTCCCCTGTTTTGGATTCTATCGAAAGTAACATTTTTCTCGATTAATACATTTTTTTCATCCCTAAATTCCGTGGAAATAGGAGAAGAGTAAACCATGTTCTCTACGATGATCTGTGTTCTATCCTGAAGATTCAGCCTCTTTTGAGAAAAGCAATAAACCTCTTGGTTAGTATGGTCATGGAATCTGATTACACACAAAGGCTTAATCAGCTCCTGCATGATATTCCCCACAAAGTTAGAATTCTTAAGCTCATTAAGTCTAACATTTAAAAATAATATCACCTGAGAATCGTATTCATCATTTATTAAAGACGGAATATCCTCACCAGCAATTTGATATAGTAGTTTTATTTCCAAAACATTTTCTCTAAATCGCTTTTTCTCCCTAGATTTTAAATCGGAAGTTAGAAAAGTCTTGATTGAAAATTCCTTATTAATCTCGTATCTACCAGGTATGGACAACATCTCTGTCACCTCTATTCCACTACCAAAAAAGATATTAACTCAAAATCATCGGTGCTGGTATTGGCAAAATCATTATTATAACCACCGAAATCAAAGATACTTACTTCCGCTTTTTTATCTTCATGACCCTGGATTTCTTTTATGGCCTTATTGAGCAGTTTAGAATAAAAGGACATATTTTGAGTATTTAGGGTGCGTTTATTAAACTTTTTAAACAATTGCCGATCGGGTATTGACTTTCCGTAGGCTATCTTTCGAAACTCTTTCAGCACTTGTCTAGCATTAACATTGCCATAGTAAACCTCGCCACCGTTGCTGATATACATGACATAATAAGGATAAAGGGAACTTTCGCTGGAGGGCTTTTCATTATCATTTTGGTGCTTAAAGCAAAAAATGCAACCTTTCTTTTCCCCATCGGCTACTGAGTAAACGCCTCTGGGAACCCGCAAAATATCAGGATGCTCCTTTATGTAACCTGATAATTCGTAAATATAATCATTCATATTCAGATCAGTTAGTGAGATATTATCATTAAGCTCATCCAGCTCGACAACTTCTTTTTGTAATCTTTCTAGCTGTTTTTTTCGGAACATAAAATCATTCATTTCAGGTGAAAGAAAATCCTCTTCACCCGTAGACGTAAGGTTAACCGCCGTCATTTTGCCTTTCACTCTTTGCTCAAGTTGTAAGTAATCATTGAGAGCCATATTGGGGAAAAAATTAATCATAGCAATGTTTTTATTCTGACTGCCGATACGATCTACTCTACCAAATCTCTGAATAAGAACAACAGGATTCCATTGAATATCATAGTTAATAACATTGTCGCAATCCTGTAAGTTTTGTCCCTCGGAAATACAATCCGTAGCAATTACTACATCAATCTGGTTCTGTTTCGGTAAGTCCTCCCCCAGTTTGGATTTGGGAGAAAAGTGTCGAAGAATGGTATTAAACTCACTAGGAATATTTTTTATTGTAGTTCGTGGTTCTCCGGATCCTGTAATACACGCAACATTAATACCATGTTTAGCAAGTTCCTCAGCAATACTGTCATAGAGATAATTGGCTGTATCCGCAAAGGCAGAGAAGATAAGCATTTTCCTGTTTCCTGGATTGTAAGGAGTTTTGGTGATTTTTTCAATAATTATATCTTCAAGCTTCTTTAGCTTCGCATCCCTTTTATTATTCAAAACTTCTAAAACATTCCTGTATAAATCTTCTAATATCACTTTGTCGTAGTATAAATCATTCAGAAAATCTGATGCTATTAAATGTTCCACTTTAATCTCATATTTATAGTCTAGGGTAACATCCTCTTCCGTATAATCCTCTCCCTCAAGCTCAACATCACCCGAAACGGGATATTGCATCAATATAGTTATCAATTCTATCTATTAACCTTCGTATCGTTTCACCAAAAGCAAATATAGAACTTTCAAGGCGTTTAAATAAATTAAACCGTTGCAGCCTGGCAGTAATAAGTTCGCGGTTTTCGTGGTAGAACAAAACTCTATCTCCATATACTGTCTGATACTTTATTCGATAATGCTCCTTGTATTCCGATTTTATATAAGACATAGGAGAATAAACCGCAAGCTTTAAAGATTCTAGAGTTTCATTAGTTTCATCAAAATCGAGTAGTTTTCCTTCTGTGTCTATTTCTGGATAGTATGTTTTAGGGGGAAGTTTATTGGGGAATTTCCCTAGATTACTGTCTCCGTAGTAACCCGTGATATGCTTTCTGCTCCGAGAAATAGTAATCATTTCGAGTAGTTTATAAAATTCTGCTGGAAGCCTATCTAATAGATTGTTTTTTGTCCGTTCTTCTGTTTCAAGCCAGTCATTAATCTCTTTTTGTGCTTTACGAAGCAGATTGGATACACTGGATATTCCTTTTTCTTCAAAGGCATAATCCCTATCGGCAGTAATAATGCTTATTTGGTTTTTGAGATCTACAAGCGAGTTATTAACTGGGGTGGCCGATAACATCAATACCTTTTTTCCATGGCCTTTTTTAATGATATCATTCATTAATTTCATATATCGACTCATATGCTCCACGTCTTCATTTCGGTTGCGGAAGTTATGAGACTCATCGATGACTACTAAATCAAAGTGACTCCAATTGATACGAGACAAATCAATACCGCTTCTGGAGTAACCTCTCGTCCTTGTCAAGTCAGTATGACAAAGGATTTTATAGTTAAAATTATCCTTCACAAAAGCATTGTCGATATACGGATTCTTAAAGGAATCCCAGTTATCATCAAGCTTGGCAGGGCATAAAACCAATACATTATCTTCCCGAAGCTCAAAGTATTTAATCACAGCTAGCGCCTCAAAGGTTTTTCCTAATCCAACACTATCAGCAATAATGCAACCGTTATACTTATTAATTTTCTGGATAGCAGAAACGACTGCATCTTTCTGGAACTCATATAAACTATTCCAGATTACTGACTTTTTAAAACCTGTTCTATCCTTTTCAAAACGCTCCACACCACTATCAAGCTGATTGCTAAAAAGCTCTTTCAATGTAAAATAATAAAGAAATTCGGGAGAATAGTCCTTATATACATAGTTAAGACTTTCTAACAGCTCTTCTTTGTAGTCTTCGGTATAATCATTATTACCCCATATAATCTGAAAAAGCCTTTTAAAGTGTTCCATCTGGGCTTTATCATTAACGATGGAATTAAAATGAATAGGAGCCAATTCACCACGTTTTGTCTTTCTGGATACCTCGAGAGAAGATGTACCTTGGATAGCTATTTCGTCATCAATCATAACGATATTTCCCGTAATTTTGCCAGGTGATTTAACTTTTCTGACATTAACGTGGCTTTTAATAAAATCATGCATGGTTTTAGCTTTGGCAAAATGTACTAGTTTGTTTTTTTGAATTATATCATAAGAGTTAAAAAAAAGGTCGGTATTATTTTGGCTAATTTTAAATTCACGTGGTAGCTCACGTCCAGATGGTATATAGGATGTATTGCGGATAATAAAGTTAATTTGAGCCACATTCTTTAGATTTTTAGAAAGTTCCCCGAATACGGATAAAGTTAATTTATCATTTATAATATTAACATTCCTGCCGCTTTTTTCTTTTAGTACTTCATTGATTTTTGATATAAGTTGGTCATTGGAGCTAATCACCTCATTCATATACTGCCCCCCTAATCCTCGCCCCTATCTTTCCATATATTTAAAGAAATTTCCAACCTTCTCTTCCCACAACGCTGTTTTAATATAGTAGTAAAGTCCCCATTTTTAAATGCTAAAGAATGATTGTTTTTAATAATTTCTCTTATTAAATCAATCATTTCCATTTCTTTAATTTTGTCAGCCCAATAACTATCTATAACAAAGTTAATTGCTTCTGCAACTTCCGTTTGATTTTTATAGAAGGTTTTTATGATAGCAATAGCAAACACCTTCTTTCCATATAATTTCTATATAATTTTTATATTATTTTCTTATATTACAAGTATATCTTTTTATATCTAAATAGACAAGCAATTTCTATATATTAAGAAGTATGTCTACATCCTCGATAGGCCTATGGAATGCCAATATCCTTAATCAATTACAGTGGAATAACTCTTTATTAAAACAGCATAATATGAGATATTTTAAATGATAAAAAATGAAATTTAAAAGAAGGTAAAATGTACGATTTAACTTTTTTAAGGTATAATAATTATGGGGTGATACCTTTTGGCAAAGCAAATATTTGATCCTGATCTCTTCCGAATTGCATGGGGAAAACGAACCAGTCCTTATAATATGGAAAAAAAACATTACCATGATTATTATGAACTATATTATCTATGGTCCGGTGAAAGGATTTATTTTATCAAAGATCGCACCTACCATGTACTCCAGGGTGATATTGTATTAATCAATATGAATGAGATGCATAGGACATTGCAAGCAGGCTCTTCAAGCCATGAAAGAATTCTTATCTATTTTAAAAAGGAATTTATTGATGATATTATTTCTAAAGAAACTAATTTTAATTTACTAGATTGCTTTAGTAAAGCTAAGGTGATCCGTCCGGAGAAACAAGATTTAATTTATATTGAAAGCCTACTCTTTAAAATGATTGAGGAAAGCAAAAATGCTTTTCCTGACTCCGAATTATTTCTCCGGGTTTTACTGGTTGAAATTCTTATTACAACTAACCGTTTATTAATTAATAAACAGAATGAAAATTATGAACATCCCGGTTCAATGCATAAAAAAGTATCGGAGATTGTCCGATACATAAATAACAATTATGACCAAAAACTATCTTTAAAAATCGTTGCTAAGAACTTTTCCATCAGCCCCTATTATTTAAGCCGGATTTTTAATAAAGGCACAGGATTCTCTTTTGTGGAATATTTAAATAGCATTAGAATAAAAGAGGCACAAAAACTTTTAAAAACCACCCAGCTTAATATCACTGAAATAGCAGCAACAGTTGGTTATGAAAGTTTAACCCATTTTGGCAGAGTCTTTAAATCAATAACCGGACTCTCTCCTATGCAATACAGAAAGTCCTTTAATTATCCAAGCTAGTCTCTTCCTGCCATTATCTTTCCATGGCTAGCAATAATTTCTGCTCTTCCGCGAATTTTAATAGCTGAGGTATGATGGGTAAATTGAAAGATCATAACCTCTCCTTGGTCCAGTTTTTCTGTATGGTGAAAACGAGTATCTTTTCCTCTAGTTAGACCGATAATGGTTACACCATCTTCCAAAGCTTTAACCATGATATATTCTCCTAATACTTCCTGATTAATCTCCTCTTCCATGACCCATCCTCCTTTCTGTAATTCTATATTATTTCATAGTTCATACCCTCTAAACATAGAATACGTAATCTTAGCGCGCGCGCAATCAATCTTCCGCTGTTTCTTGTCTTTCTTCTGATGGAAGCCTAGTACTTTTCCCGAAAACCAGTAGCTGATCTCCTGCCAATAAAACCTCTGGGCCTTTAGGAAAGATTGTTGGTTTTCCAGAACGTAAAATTGAAAGAACTAAAAGGTCTTTTTTCCTTAGATCCAATTCTGCTAAAGTAGCCCCGATCCACTCTCTTTCCAAACCAGACTCTGAAAGAGTAAGTTCATAAACACCATATTCGTTAGGGAGTAAGTAAATACTCTGGCACTCTTTCTTTCTCCCCTTCTCTCTAGTAGCCAAATAATAAAGGCCAAATCCGGTTACCACCAGGAATAAAATTAGATAAGCTACTTCCCACAGACCAGCAGAGAAACATGCCCTGATTAGAAGGGCAATTACGAACATTTGTCCAAACTTAATCATCAGTGCCATCTGTAAAAATTGCCATCTAAAACCGTTTTCTGGCGGAAAATAATTATTAAATAATACTCGGAATACTATGGAGGCAGCTATCTTAAAACTTGTTGATCTACTTATGCTATTAAACTGATAATAAAGCCCGATACTCCAGAATAAAAAGATTAATAACAAAAATAAGCTATTCACCGGGCAACCCTCCCTTTTTGTACAAAAATTCTTTTATAACCTATGAATTAAAGGGAGGCTTTATGTCTTTTTAAAGATACAAAGGATTTACCAATTTCCAAACTTTTTAATCAAATTCTTCTTTAGATCTTCTTTGGTAATAGAAAGCTTGGCCAGTCCTTCCTCAATCGCTTTTGAGCCCACTGCATAAGCCACCGCCGGAACTACCCGCGGATCAAAGGGACTAGGTATTACATAATCTGTAGCAAGTTCTTCCTGACTAATTAAGGAAGCTATTGCGTAAGCTGCTGCTAACATCATCCCTTTCGAAATACGTTTGGCCTGTACATCAAGGGCACCACGGAAGATACCAGGAAAACCAAGGATATTATTAACCTGGTTAGGATAGTCCGAACGACCGGTTCCGATAATCGCCGCTCCACCCCTTTTAGCCTCTTCCGGACTAATTTCCGGTTCTGGATTGGCCATCGCAAAAAGCACTGGCTGAGGAGCCATCTGTTTTACCATTTCACTAGAGAGTATATTGGCGGCTGATACACCAATAAAAACATCAGCGCCTTTTAAGGCTGAAGACAAATCTCCTTTTACTTTTTCCGGATTAGTAAGTTGAGCTAAAGCTTTTTGATAGGAATTAATACCTTCCTGATCGGGACTAAGAATACCTTTTAAATCACATAGTTTAATCTGCCGAGCACCAGCTGTCCAAAGAAGTCTAGCAATCGCTTGGCCAGCAGAACCCGCGCCATTAATCACAATCTTAACTTGATCTATTTTTTTATCTACTACCCGCAAGGCATTTAATAAACCCGCCAGGCAAACTACACCTGTCCCATGTTGATCATCATGAAAAACTGGAATCCCTACCCGGGAAATAATCTCTTCTTCAATCTTAAAACAACGTGGTGCCGAAATATCTTCAAGATTAATTCCGCCAAAAGTAGGAGCTAATCTAATAACAGTCTCAATAATCTCATCGGTATTTTTAGTACCTAAGCAGATAGGAATAGCATCAATCTTAGCAAAAGTCTTAAAAAGAATAGCTTTTCCTTCCATTACAGGTAAAGCCGCTTCCGGCCCAATATCACCTAAACCTAAAACAGCTGTTCCATCTGATATAACTGCCACCGTATTTCCTTTGTTAGTATAATTATTTACCAGAGAAGGATCTCTTTGAATCTCTCGGCAAGGTTCAGCAACACCTGGGGTATAAGCAAGACTAAGGTCATCTGCATTTTCTAGCTTAACCTTACTACAAATCTCAATTTTACCCCGATTATCTTCATGCAATCTTAATGCCTCTGACTTTATTTCCATCTTACTGCTCCTTACTTCTTAGTCTTCTCTCTAATTCATTTTAAATTAATCGTTGACGGATAGCATCATAAATAAGAATTCCCGCTGAAATCGCGACATTTAGGGATTCTGCCCCCCCGGGTAAGGGTATTCGCAGATAATCTAAACTTTCCTTAAAACTATTATCAGGAAAACCAAACCCTCTTGCTTCATTCCCTAGTAAAAACATGGTTGAATCCGTAAAATCCTGTTGAAAATAAAGATGAGTTCCCTGGGGATCAGCCGCCCAGATCTTAATTCTTCCCATTGTAGCCCAGGAAAGGATAGCATGTAAGGGAGAAGATATAATTCGTACATTAAAGATTCCCCCTTGTGAAGCACGGACTACTTTACCTGAATAAGGATCCACCGTACCTGGAGTAATAAAGATATCTTTGATCCCAGCAGCCCACGAAGTCCGGATAATAGTTCCGAGATTACCAGGATCTTGAATCTGATGAAGAATTAAACCTAAATACTTTTCCTTCACTTCCGGAAACTCAACATCTTCTATAGGAAGTGAAATTAGACCTAAAACATCCTGGGGGGTATCTGTTTCCGAAAGATCTTTATAAAGATAAGGAGATA
>DIPO01000004.1:17443-17683 GCA_002427045.1 Firmicutes bacterium UBA5486 | reverse complement strand
ATCTTTATAAAGATAAGGAGATACCGAAGAAATCGGTATTCCTCTTTTTTTCACTACTTCTAAAAGAGCCGTGTCAGGTAACACTTCTCCTTTAGTGATTATATGCTTAACCTCAAAATTAGAAACTAAAGCTTCTTCCAGTAAATGAGGGCCTTCTGCCAGAAAAAGCCGGTGCTTTCTACGACCTTTTTTAGTCTTAAGCGAGATAATCTGTTTTACTAAAGGATTTTCCCTACTCGT
>DIPO01000004.1:16593-17357 GCA_002427045.1 Firmicutes bacterium UBA5486 | reverse complement strand
ACTAAAGGATTTTCCCTACTCGTTAGCAAGGTGAAAACCGCACCTCCCAAAAAAAGAGTTCAATGTAAAAAACGGCCCCTCGGCCGTTTTAATGTTGTTCTTTTGCAAGGACAACTAATTCTTTAAAAGCTGTATTATCATTAACTGCTAAATCCGCAAGAACTTTACGGTTAATCTGTACTCCCGCCTTTTTTAGGCCATTAATAAACATGCTATAAGAGATACCATTCATTCTAGCAGCCGCATTAATCCGCGAAATCCACAGCCTTCGAAAATCTCTTTTTTTCTTCCGACGATCTCTATATGCATAAACTTGTGACTTCATAACCTGTTGATTAGCTACTCGGTACAAACGGCTCTTAGAACCGCGATAGCCCTTAGCTAATTTTAAAACTTTTTTGTGGCGTTGGCGTGTAATATAACCACTTTTAACACGTGCCAAAGTAAACTCCTCCAATCTATTTACAGATATTCATTCATTTCAACCTAATCTTTTATTTTCCTAACATTCTACGAACTCGTTTTTCATCAGCTGGACTAATTATTTCAGCTTGGCGAAGTTTCCTTTTCCTCTGTGGCGATTTTTTCTCCAAAAAATGACTTCTAAAAGCTTTTTTATTCTTTTTGATCTTCCCGGTTCCGGTCAGTTTAAATCTTTTTGCCGCTCCCCGGTGAGTCTTCATCTTTGGCATTTTCTTCTCCCCTTATCACATCAGGTATTCTGTTTACTCTTGTTTAGCAGAAAGAATCATAATCATATTTCT
>DIPO01000004.1:16248-16387 GCA_002427045.1 Firmicutes bacterium UBA5486 | reverse complement strand
TAAAGCTGCAAAAGAAGGTTTCTTCCTAAATCAGCATGGACAATTTCGCGCCCTCTAAATCTTACAGAGGCCTTAACTTTATCCCCGCCATCTAAAAACCTCAACGCCTGTCTTACTTTAACCTGAAAATCATGTTCTT
>DIPO01000004.1:15759-15904 GCA_002427045.1 Firmicutes bacterium UBA5486 | reverse complement strand
TAATCGGCCGCCACCTCCTGTTTATTAAATAAAGATAAAAAATTACGGACAGAGAAACCTCTGCCCGTTTGATATTCTTCGGTAGTAATTATCAACATTATACCCTGGCTAGCAATGCTGCCGGGTGAGAAGCAGAGGCTTCTAC
>DIPO01000004.1:0-15553 GCA_002427045.1 Firmicutes bacterium UBA5486 | reverse complement strand
AGGCTATCAATATATTGTGCAGGGACAGAAAAAATCAATGGCAACGCAAAAAGCCCGTATTAGTTCATTGAACTTAAGAGAAATAGAAAAAACTTTGTTGAAATTAACTAAATCTAACAAGATAATTCCTTCTGTGCACGAGCGATGATTTTATAAGTATAACAGAATAGCGGATTGTTTAAAGATATTCTTAGATTTTTACAAAATATGAAAAAAACGTTCAAAGAAGGATTTGGCAGTCTGTACATAGAATTATTCTAAAATCCTCTACATAATAATATTCTGACAAGGAGGTGAAAACACTTAGAACAGTTTGTCCGGGCTGGAAATATTTTTTAGGTTTAAACTGGAATAATTATTTTTTATTATAATTTTTTTGGGAGGCGTTAAAGCATGTCCATTAAAATTGTCACCGATTCTACGGCTGACCTCTCCCCCGAACTGATTAATCGTTATTCTATAGAGATTATTCCTCTCTCCGTTTACTTCGGTGATCAAGTCTATTTAGATGGAAAAGATCTAGACCCCTTTAATTTTTTGGAAAAAGTAAAAACTTCTCCAATTTTCCCAAAGACAGGGCAAGCTACTCCAGCAGATTTTCTTGAACTTTTCCGCCGCCTGTTAGACCAAGGCCATGAAATCCTTTACGTAGGCCTTTCCTCCGGACTCTCCGGAACTGTCTCCTCAGCATCCTTAGCGGCACAAGAATTAAGTGGAGCTCCAATTGCTATTGTAGATTCCAAGAATCTCTCAATGGGAATTGGCATTCTCGCCCTACACGGAGCTGAAATGGCGCAAAATGGTATTCCTCTAAAGGAAATTGCAGAGCAACTTAACAAAATGGTTCCCAGAATAAAAACTTCATTCATCGTAGATTCGATGGATTTTCTCTATAAAGGGGGGCGACTCTCCCGAACTCAGGCCTTTATAGGAAATGTCTTGCAGATCCATCCTCGAATTGAAGTTATTAATGGTAAACTTGTTTTGGCTGAAAAATTCCGGGGAAGCAAAACTAAAGCCAATGCCCGCCTCATTGAATGGGCTACCGAAAACAAGGAGCTATTACATCCACGATGGATCTCGGTAACTCACTGCCATGCCGATGAATCAGCAGAGTTTATCGCAGACGAGCTCCGGAAGATGAACCTTGCACAAGAAGTAGTAATTACGCGAGCAGGAGCTGTTATCTCCAGTCACTGCGGCCCAGGAACTGTGGGTATTCTTTTTATAGAGAAAGACTCTTAATTAATCACTAAAAGTTACAAAAGGGCAATCCTAAAAAGGTGCCCTTCTGTAACATACTTTTGCCGAAAACAATAGCGAAATATTTACCAAGAAAGAGATTTGCATAACTAACTGAAGGCTAATTATCCGTAATTTATCTTTAAATTCGAAGGGATTGTTCTATTATCAAAGACCTCTTTTTTAAGAAGTAAATATGATCTTGTATTTATAACAGACCATGGTCTGTTTTTTCTTTGTATATAGTAATAAATTTCTTTAGTAGTCAAGTATACTCAAATAAAATACAGATGTAATTACAGTAATTAAAGTATATTTTAAGTAATAGAAGGATAATTTGTTAAAATGTTAAATTAAGAAAATATACACTTGTGTTCAAAAAAAGGAGGGTCTTTCCATGTATAATCTCGACCAACTCCTCTCTTATCTGGTCTTTATGACTATTGTTACTTTTATCTTTGAACGAATAATAGAAAATTTCCTAATTCCACTCATTCCAGCCAAAAAGATCCAAAAATTAAATTTATCGGAAAATAACTCCAACCAAAAGGAAATTAATAGAGAGAACTCTTCACCACCGGTAAATATCCGTACTTATCTTACTCTGTTTTTAATCTTTACCATCGGTTTAGGTCTTGCTCTATCCAATCCAAAATTCAGACTTTTAACTGGTGGATTGGGGGTTGAGGCTATTCCTTTGGTCGATAGTATCTTTACAGCAGCCTTGATGGCTGGTGGATCCCAGCCTCTTCACTCTATAGTAGAACAGATCCGCAAAAAATAACTTTATAAAGAGATTTGTACGATTAAGAGAGTCCAGAACCTTCTATATGGCTATCATCACTTTATAAAAACCCCGTTTCTCCTCTACAATGAAACGGGGGTTTGTTAATTAATATTAATTTTTTTCTTCTCTTGCTTCCTGTACAACTTTAATGAATTTGGCTGCTAAAGCACTCAGCTCATCCCATTTTTTCGCAGCCACCAGTTTTTTATCAACCAAAGCACCGCCAACTCCGATGAAAGCGGCTCCAGCTTTTATAAACTCAGGAGCAGTCTCCAGGTTTACACCACCGGTCGGAGTTAACCGTACCTGTGGCAGTGGTCCCAAGACATCTTTGAAGAAACCAGGGCCCAATTTAGTAGCGGGAAAAACCTTAACTACATCAGCACCAGCCTGCCAGGCATGGAGAATCTCAGTAGGTGTAAATGCACCAGGGATACAAGGCACACTGTACATCCGGCATAGTTTGATAACATCTTCATTTAAGATTGGACTGACAACAAACTTTGCTCCAGCTAATATTGCCATCCGCGCAGTCTCTGGATCAAGTACACTACCTACTCCAATTATGGCATTATCACCAAGCTTTTCTGATGCTTCTTTAATCGCATCTAAAGCTCCTGGAGAAGTCATGGTAATCTCCAGTGCTTTAATTCCACCTTTATTTAGAGCTACAGAAATATCCATTAATTCCGAAGCGTTTTTAACACGGATAACAGCAACCACACCGGTATCGGAGATTGTTTGCATTATTTGTTCCTTGTTCATCGCTTTACCTCCTAATTATCCATCTTCATTATCTTTGCACCCGGCCAGAGGCATCCCCTTTAGCTAAAAGTTCTACTTCTGCTGCAGAAACCAGATTGAAATCGCCAAAAATAGTATGTTTCAGACAAGAAGCAGCAACTGCAAACTCTACTGCCTCACGGGAAGATTTTCCACTTAATAGCGAATAAATTAATCCACCGGCAAAGGAGTCTCCACCACCTACCCGGTCAACAATATGCATTTTATATACTTTAGAACGGTAATATTCTTTTCCATCAAATAATAAAGCAGACCAGTTATTATCTGAAGCTGAAAGGCTTTCTCTTAAGGTAATTCCCACCTTTTCCAGGCCAAAACGGTCGGCTAGTTGTTTAGCAACATCCCTATACCCTTCTTCATTGAGTTTTCCAGAAGTAACATCGCTGGAGGCTGCTTTAATTCCAAATACTTTCTCCGCATCCTCTTCATTACCGATCGAAACATCAACATACTCCATAAACTTACTCATAACTTTATTTGCTTTTTCCGGGGTCCAGAGTTTTTTCCGGTAGTTTAAATCAACACTTACTTTAACCCCTTTACTTTTAGCCGCTTTAAGAGCCTCCAAGGTAACTTCAGCAACATTATCCCCAAGGGCTGGAGTAATACCGGTAAAATGGAACCAGTCAGCTCCTTCAAAAATCTTCTCCCAATCAAATTCACCAGGTTTCACCTGAGCAATAGCTGCATTAGCCCGGTCATACACAACTTTAGAAGGTCTCTGGGAAGCACCTGTTTCTTGGTAATAGATACCTAACCGGTCACCACCTCTTAAGATCTCATCCGTCTTTACTCCATACCGACGTAAGCTATTAACTGCAGCTTGGCCGATTTCATGTTCAGGAACTTTTGTCACATAATATGAATCTAAACCATAATTTGCTAGGGAGACCGCAACATTAGCTTCCCCTCCACCATAGACAATATCAAAACTTTCAGCTTGAACAAATCTTTGATGGTTTGGGGGCGACAAACGTAACATAATTTCACCAAAAGTAACAACTTTTTTTGCCAATTTTATCTTGCTCCTTTCCTAAATTTTAAATTTCCTATTTTATCGGAGCATATGCAATTACTTCAATTTCAACCGCAACATCTGCGGCTAACTTCACTTCGAAACATAATCGTGCTGGAGGGTCTACAGGAAAATACGTCTTAAATACTGTATTCATTCCATCAAAATCATTAATATTAGTTAGAAGGACCGTTGCTTTAACCACGTCCTGTAAAGAACAACCTGCATCGTTCAGAATATGTTCAATCCGCTCTAAAACTACACTGGTTTCTTTTTCTATTCCGCCTCTAACTATTTGATTTGTCTTTAGGTCCGTTGAAATTTGTCCGGAAACAAAGATAAAATCCCCTGCCCGTACTGCATGTGAAATTGGGACTGAAACTGGTAAATCCGTTTTAATAATCTCTTTCATTTAAACCATATACCTCCTTTAAACTACTTTCCATGTATATTTCTTTAATACATAGGCTGTGTAAAGAATCGTATAGTTAGTAATATAAGATTTAACCACAACGCCTGGATTCGTGACTGATCGATTCATACCAGGTTATTCGCTGTTGTAAGCTTTTGCAATTGCCCCTAGTAATCTACAGGTATAACGCAACTAGGATAATATATTGATTTGCCTATTTCTCAATTTAATTTTCGTACATAATAGTCCTAAATAATTCCAGCTCATCCTTCTCATAACTTGAAATTTTAATAAGTACCAAGAATTTTCGCGGCCAAACAAGCATAGATTTTAGTTGCTTTAATTACTTCCTCTACTTCAATACATTCATTTGGCGAATGGGCTTTCTCTGCCACTCCTGGTCCAAGAAGAATTATCGGTACCTTTTGGCCAACAAAAAACCGTCCGTCGCTAGCCTGAGCATAACCGGTAAGTTCATCATTAAGCCCTAGATCCTTACAGACTTCTCTAGCCTTCATAACCAAATCTGATTTTGGGTCGGTATTAATTGGTTGTCCTAAATTACTAAAGTCTACTTCGATCTTAGCATCAGGATTCTTATGTTTAAAATCTTCAATGAGCTCCCAAACTTCTTGGCAACAATCATCAAGATTCTCCTCCGGTAAAATTCGTCGATCAATAAAAACTTCACAGCGATCTGCCACCGTATTGATTTGTATCCCTCCAGAAATTATTCCAATATTATAAGAAGGTGGGGGAACTAAATGATGATTAACACCGGCAAATTTCTTATCCCAGTAATTTTGCAGTTTGTTAAGAATTCTTATCATGTCAGATATGGCACTTCTACCTGTCCATGGTGTACTTGCGTGAGCTGTCTGACCGTAAGTTGTAATCTTTGTCCAAAATATACCTTTTTCTGCAATAGCAATCCTGTTTTCTGTTATTTCCCCAATAACCACCATATTAGGTTTGGTAATGCCTTTTTCAATAAGATAGCAAGTCCCCTTTGCGCCTCCGGCTTCTTCATCAGCAACCAAAGTCATTTTTAGCCTTCCTCGAAGCTTCAGATTACAATCAATTAAGACCTTTCCTGCCATCAGCATAGAAGCAACACAACCTTTAGCATCGGCACAACCTCGTCCATAAAGCATCCCTTCAATAATTTTTGCCTCAAAGGGATCGTAGATCCAATCTCCAGCTTCTCCGATAGGCACTGTATCTATATGGGAATTGAACAATAATTCCTGTGAACCGGAACCAATCTCCGCAACAAGGCTGGGGAGTTTCTCTTCACTTCTAACCAAACTTACTTTCTCTGTAAATCCAGCAGCTTTTTTTCGACAAATCTCAGCCACTTCCCGAGTATCTCCTGGAGGAGTATAGCTTTTAGCTTTTACCAAATCCACCAGAAAGCTAGTTATTTCTCCACGATGTTTTTCTACACTATCTTCAATTGCCTTCTGCACATTCAACCAATTATTATTCATTTTTATATCTCTTCCTTCATGTTATTTCTGTTATTTATACTACTTTTAATCCCTATAACACATAAAATAAATTCAATGAACCAGGATAGAGAAATTATCCATAATGTAATAATTCCGGTTCAATTTTTGCAGAAACAAAGTTTCCGTAACCGATCTGTCCAACAAATTTCTCCTGTTCCACCAGAATCTTTCCTCGACAAATCGTGATAATCGGATAGCCGATACATTCCATTCCATCGTAAATTGAATAATCAACCTTCATATGTAGGTTTTCCGGACTTAATTTACTTCTTTTTTCGGGATCAATCACCACAATATCAGCATCACTTCCCGGTAACAAACAACCTTTAGTTGGGTAAAGTCCAAAAATTTTTGCAGGATTGGACGCAACAATCCTAACAAATTCCTCTGGAGTAAGACGTCCTTTTGCCACTCCCTCCGACCATAAAAGAGGAAATCTTGTTTCAACCCCAGCTAATCCTTTAGGTATTTCCGTAAAAACTTTACTTTTTTTCTTATGCTTAGAATCAAGAGCAATTCCATCAGATGCTATCACTGAAATCGTCTGATCTTTTAATCCAGACCATAGAGCTGTTTGGTCATCTTTTTTTCGCAACGGAGGAGATACCAAATAGTTCTCTGGGTGTGGTTCTTCGTAAACCTGATCTGTTAGTAATAAATAATGGCTGCAAGTTTCAGCGTAGATTTGCATCCCTTTTAAACGTGCCGCTCTTACCAGCTCAACACCTTCTTTTGTTGAAAGATGGTATACGTATAAAGCTGTGCCCGTACTACGGGCAAGGTAAATCGCGCGATTAACAGCTTCAGCTTCAACAATGTTGGGCGTACTCAGAGCATGATACTTCGGAGCAGTTAAACCCTGTTCAACAAATTTATCCGCCAAATATTCGGAGATAGCAGCATTTTCCGCATGCACACCAACTAATCCGCCGCATTTACGAGCTTCTTTCAAAATTGCTAAAAGAGCCCCATCATCAACCATTTGTCCTTCTTTACGATAAGTCATATAAATTTTAAAGGAAGCTATTCCATTCTTTACGATCTCTTCAATCTCTGAAATTGTTGAATCCGAACCATCTGTTAAACAACTATGAAGTGCATAATCTACAACTGCCTTTCCTGCTATCTCTTTTTTTCGTTTTTCAATAGCAGCAAGCGCAGATTCTCCTTTTTTTTGAACAGCAAAATCAATGATCGTAGTTGTTCCCCCAAAAGCAGCTGCCATCGTACCTGTTTCAAAAGTATCGTTAGTACGAAAATTGCCATATTCATGATAAATATGAGTATGAGCATCAATTCCACCAGGAACTACATATTTATTAAAAGCATTTATTACTTTATTTGCTGAATATCCACTATTAGCTGGCATAATTGCTGCAATTTTGCCCTTTGCCACCGCTAAATCACCGTTAACAATTTTATCAGGTAACACAATTTTACCATTGGAAATAATAAGATCAAAATCTGCTTTATTCATCATCTTCAACTCCCCTTTCATTATAAATTAAATGAGCACTTTACAGTAACTTACTTTATTTCATTTGACCATTTTTTTAAAAGGTGAGGAGCAATTTCATCAACATCTCTACCAGCCCAGTCCAACTTAGACATATTGCCCCACATGCGTTCAGTAGCAGTCTGCAGCTGTTTACTCAACAGTGCCTCATCTATGTTTTCCATTTTCCCGTCTTTTACAATTACTTTTCCGTTAATTATTACCATCTCAATATCTTTGGCTGTAGCATGATAAAATAAACTTTTCATTACATCCCGTACAGGAGACATCCTTAATGTATCGAGATTAACTACGACTAAATCAGCTTTTGCCCCCGCCGCAATCCTACCAAGATCTTCCCGACCAAGTGCTTTAGCTGATCCTAAAGTCGCTGCGTCAAAAATGTCCCGGGCTGTACAAGCATAGGTGCTCCGTTCTGCTAGTTTACAGCAGACATTAGCAAGTCTCATCTCATCTAAAATATTCAATGGTACAGTATCAGTAGCCATTCCAATATTAATTCCGTATTTTTTGTATTTAGCAAATGACTCCATAAGAGAACCTTTCTCACAAAACACTCTCGGACTATGAGCCACACTTGCTCCGCTATCGGAAAGAAGTTGTAGATCATCATCTCCGGGATAGCCTAACATACTATGACCACTAAGGAAAACCGCATGTGCCACAATCGTTTTGGAACTCAAAATTCCTACGCTCTCTAAAAAATGAATTGGTGTCATGCCATAACGTTGAATAATAGTATGAAATTCATTGATCGACTGAGCAGCATGAATTGTTATACCAACATTGAGATCATTCGCCGCTCTTACACTCTTCTCTAATAGGTTTTTAGTGCAAGTATCAACTTGGGCAGGTCCGATCATCGACATTATCCGTCCTTCAAAAGAACCGTGGTATTTCTCAATAAAGGAAATGTTTTTCGCCAAACCACTTTGACCTTCATCTTCCAACCACTTGTAAGAGACCTTTTTCCCATCATCGGTATACCAAATCCCAGAACGATAAGTAGGAACAATATATGCTCTTGCCCCCATTTCACCTACAGTCTCCGCCACCAATTCAGGTATAGCTAAATCGGCAGTTACTCCATATGCAGGATAATCAGGAGTCATATCCACAAAAGTAGTGCACCCATTTCTTAACATCTCAACCACAGAAGCCTTCGCTCCGACAATTGCCTCTTCTGGAGTAGGCCAAATAATCATTAAATATTCATAAAGAGTAGACTGGAAGAAATTTTTACTAGCAGAATCTTCGAGATAGCTTTTGTTAAAGGGAGCATCTGTCACATGTCCGTGAATACTAATTAACCCCGGAAAAACTAATTTGTTTCCAAGATCAATAGTTTTATCCACTTCTCCGGGGTATGAAGGTCCAACATACTTAATAGTATCCCCTGAGTAAACCAGTTCACCATTTTGTAAATCTATATGTTGGTAACCATCAAAGGCAATAATATGCGCAGCTTTGATCTTTGTATGCACTCTCCATTTCTCCTTTCTCCTTGTACTGAGTATTTTTATTCTTTAATACCAGTGTAAGCCATCGATTCAATAATCTGCTTCTGCATAAACAAATAGACAATTAGCATAGGAAGAATAGATACAGTAGCAGCAGCCATCGTTAATCCATATTGAGCAAAATAATGGCCTTCAAAAACTGCCAACCCTAAAGGTAAAGTCATGTTCTCTTGAGAATTAATAATAATCAAAGGCCACATAAAATCATCCCAAGCGTAAATAAAAGTAATAATTGCCAAAGTAGCCAAGGCAGGTTTACAAAGAGGCAGAGCAATTTTGAAATATAACCCAAACTCAGATAATCCATCAATCTTACCTGCTTCCAAAAGTGAGTCGGGTACCCCAAAGAAAAACTGTCTCATAAAGAAAATACCGAAGGCACCCATTAGACCAGGAACAATTATACCCCAGAGATTATCAATTAAATGTAATCGCTGGGTGATAAAGTACATAGGAATCAACTGCACCTGATTGGGTATCATTAATTTGGCAATTACTCCAAGAAAGATAAAATCTCGAAGCGGAAATTTATGTTTAGCAAAAACATAGCCTCCCAAAGAACAAAAGAAAAGCGTACTAACAGTAATTACTGTACTAACATAAATGCTATTGAGCAGATATCTTGAAAATGGCACTTGAGTAAAGACCTTAATAAAATTGTCCAAAGTAGGATTCTTAGGGAAAAAAATAGGAGGATAGGCTAGAGCTTCATGAGGCGGCTTTAAAGCAGTTAGCACCATCCATATAAAGGGAAACAAAACTACCATAGCCCCAATGAACAAAATGATATAAATTATTATCTCTGAAATTTTTTTCTGGCTCATTGTCACCCGAAATCAACTCCTTTGACCTTTTAACTAAACAAAATAATATCTTATACGCCTTCATATTCTTTTACTTTCATTGCTTTGTTTTGGATAAAAGTAATTACAAGAATAATGATAAAAAGCACATAAGATGCAGCCGAACCGTAACCCAAACGTAAATATTGAAAGGCATATTCCCATATATCAAAAACTACTACCCTGGTAGCATCTACTGGTCCCCCTTGGGTCATAACAAATATCTCCGGAAATACTTGCCATGCTCGGAGCATATTCATAGTTAACACGAAGAAAGTAATAGGTGTTAATAGTGGAAGTGTGATAAATCTAATCTGTTGCCAGGTAGATGCTCCGTCTATCTCAGCTGCCTCATAATAATCTCTCGATATTCCCTTTAATCCAGTAAGAAAAATAATCATATAGAAACCAGTATTTTTCCAAATACTCATTAAAATTACAGAGGGCATCGCTAATTTTTCGTTCAACAACCAGGCTTTTGAGGGGATGTTAAAAAGAGATAAAAAGTAGTTTAATATACCTACCCGAGGTTCAAAAATCCATTTCCATACAATTGATATAGCTACTAGTGATGTTACTACCGGAACAAAATAGGTTGTCCGGAAAAAGCTATTAAACTTTGGTATGCGATTAAGAAGGAAGGCGAGAAAAAAGGCTAATACCGTACTAATGGAAACAGAAAATATAACATAATAAAGAGTATTTGACAACGACTTCCTAAAAAGAGAGGATTGGAATAGTTCTTTATAATTATTAAAACCAATAAATTCAAATTTACCAAGAATCGTCCAGTCAAAAAAACTTCCTATCGCCGACATAATAATTGGGTAATAAACAAAGATAATAAAAAAGACAAGAACTGGAGAGAGCATTAGGTAAGAAATAAGATTTTTTTTAGTTTTAGCTTTCATAATAAGACCACCTTTTTTGTTGTATTTTCGGACGGTTTAAACCGTCCGAAAATACAACACCTGTTTTTATTTATTTACTAAGGATTTTGTTTACCTGAGCCGCTGCATCATCCAAAGCTTCTTTTACTCCTTGTTTCTGATAAACGGCAGATTGTACTGCCCTGCCAATGATTGGATAGATCTCTCCAAGTTTAACTGATTCTGCTCTAGCAATAACATTCGGATGTGTAGTCCAAGCTTTAAATTCTATACCATCGTAAATCGGTGACTCGGCTAAAGGAGCATAAGCTGGAAGTTGTTTGTTGTTAACATACATCCTTTTAGCCTGCTTCGGTTGGTTTAACCAATCCAAGAAAGCCCAAGCCTCTTCTTTTACCTTACTATTTTGATTAACAGAAATCATACGGACCGCACCAGAACTTGCATGTCTGGTTTTGGCAGGCATATAACAGACACCTAGATCTAGATCTCTAGCATACTCTCTTATCCAAGGGATCATAAAAGCTTCTCTTGGAGCAATCATCGCGATATATCCCTGAGCAAAAGCTTGAATATCTCGGGGAAAATCAAGGGCATCAACTTTATACTTATGAACCAAATCAACATAAAGTTGAAGTGCTTCTATACCAGCTTTACTATTAAAAGCAGCCTTTTCCCCACTTTCATCTAGCAATTGTCCTCCAGCGCACATTAGGAAATGGGCCCATTTATCCGCAGTTCCAACCAACCCTCCAGTAAACCTAACACTATAACCGGCACGAATTAATTTCCCATTTTTATCCCACTTGGATAGCTTTATAGCGTAATTGATAAAATCATCCCAGGTTTTCGGCCCTTCTTCGGGATCCAAACCAGCTTCGCGGAAAAACTTTTTATTATATAGCATCGCACCCCACATTACATCGTGAGGAACCCCATATACCTTTCCAGTATTCATAGACATAGCCTGAAGCACCCACTCATAGATTCCGTTCTTCTTCATGTTTTCCGTTACATAAGAAGGAGCGGGATCTACGTAACCTGCGGCAATTGGAGGCGCCATATCCGCATCGTAATTCCACCAAATATCAGGGCCAATATTAGTAGCTAAAGCTGCCATCACTTTTGTATTATAACTAGAAGCAGAACCAGTTCCCGTAGCTCCAGAACCAGAAGACATTACATTTTTCAGATCAATAAAGATATTTTTATGTTTTTTGTTATATTCATCAACTAGTTCAAAAAGAGTTGGCTCTGTAAATTCTGAAATTTCATCGCGATCGATCCAAAAAGTTACTTTAGTCTTAGCCTGTATTACTCCAGAAATTAGAAGTAGACAGAATGTACTCAACAACAATACTAATTTTAATCGTCTTTTGTTCATTTTTTTCCCTTCCTTTTTTATTTTTTAGAAATAGAATTATGTTTTCTCTTATCACCCCCTTAAAAATCCTAGTATTTTTCAATTAAAACATCCACTTAGGCTCTGCGTGATATCACTTTTCCTTCTTTTACAACCAAAGCTACTTCTCTTAACGCCTCTATCTTTTCTAAGGGATTTGCTTTAAGCACAATTAAATCAGCCTTTTTCCCTGGAACAATCTGCCCTGTATCTCCTAAACCACTAACCTTTGCTCCGTTTAATGTAGCAGAAATCAAAATATCTTCTGGTTTCATCCCGTAGTTCTTCAATTCACAAAGGAGATTATTGAAAAAATAAGGAGAGTGATTGCAATCTGAACCAATTGCCATGGTAATTTTTAATTCTTTAGCTTTATGAAGCACCTGCAGATATCGTTTTTGGATAGCAGCTAATCTCAGTCTCCTCCATTCAGGCCCTTCAGATGGATTAGATGAAAGAATACTAGGCGTAATTACTAGAGTTATCATTTTTTCAGCCATCTTTTCTAACATATCATCAGTAAATAGAAAACCATGCTCAATGGCATCTATACCAGCTTCAATCGCTCGGTAACATCCAACTCCACCATAAATATGAGCAGAGGTAGGTTTACCTGCCTCGTGAGCCTCATCTACCAGAACATTTAGTTCCTCCTGTGAAAAATAACATCTAGTTGGATCAGTATCGCGGTCAGATATCCCCCCAGTTACCATCACCTTTATGGTATCAACCCCAGCTTTCAGTCTTTGTCTAACAGCTTTCCTAATTTCTTCTGTTCCATCAACTTCTTGATGCATATACCAACCGACTCCCCCGGTTGCCACCAATGCTGGCCCACTTACAGTAATTTTTGGACCAAGAAGCATTCCTTCAGCAAAAGCCCTTTTGTATTCAAGATCAATATAATTTTTTTCACCAAGAGTACGCATACTGGTAACACCGCTTAGCAAGTCAACCCCAGCATTTTTCGCTGCTCGTAAAGCTATCATCGCATCCTTTTCCTGCATTTGAGCATATTCATCTCCAGGTTCCAAGCCTAGATGATTATGGGCATCAATTAATCCGGGTGAAATAAAGAAATCTTTACAGTTAATCTCTTCATCATATTCTGAGCTTTTAATCTTTCCAGTTGGCGCCAATTTCTCAATATAATCCCCATTAGTAAGTAAATCCAGCTTTTCAGTAAAACATTTTTTCTCCTCCATCCTAATGACTGATGCTCCCGAAAATAAGACCTTTTTCATCTCAAATCATCCCCATTCTCATAATAAACTTTTTATAAATCGTTTTCTAATAATTTAAAGAGTTATTCTTTATCTTAACTTGTTTCTAATTTATTCAGTTATTTCTCACTTTGGATAGAAGATGCCAACATTCCAGCAATTATAAGCAAACCCCCAACAATAAGATTTAAAGAAATCGATTCTGCCCCTATTACAAAGGCAATCAAAGCAGCAAAAGCTGGTTCTAATGTTAATATTATGGCTGTACTCACTGAGGATGTTCTTTTTTGTGCTACAGTTTGAAATAAAAATGCCACTGCTGTCGCAAAAACTCCTAAATAAATAAGGCTGATCCAAGTAGAACTAGTAAGAGTTAGTATTCCAAACTTTACCGGAGATAATATCCAAGCAATTATGGCAACCGTTCCAAACTGAAATACTGTCAATGTCTCCGGATTAGAAGAAGCAACCATTCTACCAGTAACAATAATATGAAAAGCAAAGCAAACTGCACTTAAAACAGTTAACAAATCCCCAATATTAAATATAATCGTTCCTCTCCAGGAGATAACTAACAAGCCTCCAATGGCTAGGATTACCCCTGTCCATTCCGAATGAGATAATTTTTTTTTATAAATTACTGATTCAAATAAACCAACCATAACTACATAGAGTCCGGATAAAAACCCGGCAGTAGATGGAGTAATAAAATTTAACCCATACGTCTGAAAAAGAAAAGCAAGTGTTAATATTAATCCTAATTTTATACCAGGCCATAGATTTGCTCTCCAATTTTTCTTAATGGAAGGATAATAAATGATAAAAAGAGTAGTAAAAGCAATAAAAAATCGATATGTTACTAACTGTAGCGGAGCAAGCTTATCCAAGGCCTGCTTACTAATAACATATGTTCCTCCCCAAAAAAGGGCTGTCATAAATAGTAATAATTTTGGGTGAAATAGTTTTTTCTTAATAAACCCTCGCTTGAAGCTCATTTTATAATCACCATAACTCTTTTCAAATTTTCCAAAAGATAATAATCTTTTTAAAATGTTAACATCCAAAGAAACGCATACATAACATTATAGTTATCGATTTCGTTTATCGGTTTCTATTTATCTTAAAAAAATATAACTATAGTTCATCTCCCCCCTAATGTAGACTCACGAATTAATAACTTCGGTTCTAAAAGAATATTCACCGGTTCTTGGACTTTTTTTGTATTAATTCTTTCAATTAACTGTTTGCCGGCAGTAATTCCCAGTTTAAGTGCAGGTTGAAAAACAGTCGTTAAAGGAGGTGCTAAAAGTTCAGCCCACGGAGCCTCATCATAAACCACTAACGCAATTTCTTGAGGAATTTTTTTCTTCCGAAGTTTTAATGACTTAATTACATCTAAACCTAATAACGCATTGGTAGCAAAAATTGCAGTCGGGGGAGTATTTTCCTTCAGCAATTCATCAATTACTGTTTCAACTTCACCCGACCCGGGTGTAACCATTTTTATCAGATTAGAACTCTCATAAACTCCTTGTTCAGTTAAGGCTTTCTTGTATCCAGCCAACCGGTTAAAACGAGTAGAAAGATTTTTAATAGGAGGAATAATAAGGGAGATTCGACGATGTCCTAAAGAAATTAAGTGTGTTGTCGCGATATAAGCTCCTTTAAAATCATCTACAGTAACCAAATCCGTCGATACTCCTTCAATTGATCTATCAGCTAAAACAAGAGGAAATCCTTTTTTAACTAAATTCTGATAAACAACAGTGTTTTCTCCCACCGAACAAACAATAAGTCCATCTACTTGTCTAGCAAGTAAAGTCTGTATATATCTTCTTTCTTCAGCTGGATCTTCACCAACATTACAAAGAATTAGGCTATAGTTCTCTTGTTTGCATAACTTACCAAGGCCCTCAACAAACCCTGAATAATGTGGGTTAAGAAGATTAGGCACAATCACTCCTATAGATCGTGTTTTACCTTTCTTTAGACTTTGAGCAACCAAATTTGGACTATAATCCAATTCCTTAATTACCCGCAGTACTCTTTCTTTTGTTTCCTCACTCATAAACTCATACCTTTGATTGAGAACACGAGAAACAGTTGTCTTAGAAACACCAGCGGAATTTGCAATATCTTCAATTGTAACTCTCATTAACCTCACAGCCTGTTATCTTGTTATTCTTGGTATAAACCCCAAATAATTCTTAGAAATCGTTTTCTAAATATACTATTCGTCACAAATATTAATTTACCTTCTTTTTTAAAAGATTTATTTTTACGTTATAAGAAATTTTTATTTATTATTAGTATTTACATTTAGTTGTTAAAAAAACCCCGTTTCACTTCAGAGGTAAAACGGGGTTTTAATATTAATTTTTTTCTTCTC
>DIPO01000010.1 GCA_002427045.1 Firmicutes bacterium UBA5486 | reverse complement strand
CTATGAGGAATTGAAACCGGCAAAGAACAAACGGATAGCTGGGGATGGTTCATGTTTTTAGTCCAGCTTCCTTTTTCTCTTCAATGTATTTATCGTTAGAAACAAGTAAAAAACTAACTGAACAAGCAAAATTAAGGCAGAGTGTGAAGAACTGGTCTCTACCCAGTTTGCCGGAGCTCATTGTAAAGGCGAAATTTTAATAATACTAAAAATATATTACAGAATGACGATTAATATAATAAGGAATTGCATAATTACCGAAACTCCCATTTAACCAGTATATATAGTGTTTGACTAATATTAGGCTATCAATATATTGTGGTTAAATCTTAACTAAACGAATTATGCAATTCCTTAACTTAGGTAATTATGCTAGTTCCCCATATTATAAATGTCTGGTTACTGAAAAGATACTTTTGGTGAGGATAATCGATTATGAAGCAATTAAAGTTATTCTTAAGTTTGTTATTAGGTTTATTTCTTATTGCGAGCAGTATAGGAATTTCCGCTTCGGAGGTAGTGAATGGATTCAATGAAGGGGCAAAAATCCTATCTGATTTGATATCAGAGCAGTTCATGCCGTTAAAAGGGTATGTAATTGGGGTAAAAGGAAATGAAGTTTATATTAATTTAGGTGCAAAAGATAGAGTACAAGAAGAACAAGTTTTTGAAGTCGTTAGGCCGGGGGAACAATTATTGGATCCCATTAGTGGCGAAGTTCTAGGCTTTTTTGAAGAACCGGTAGGGATGATAAAAATTCATACAATACGTGAAGCGATTTCTATTGGAACGATCAATGAATCTATTATTACCCCCCAAAATGGCGACTGTGTATTTTTAAAAACTGAAAAAAAACAAGTATATCTTGGAGTAATGCCATTTACTATGTTAAATGGCAATTCTCTTACCAAGGCTCAGCTTTTCGCGGAAAGATTATCAACCACTCTGGCTACCAAACCACATTTAAGAATTGCCGAAAGGAATCAACTTAACGAAGCATTGGCAGAACTAAAGTTTGGCCTAAGTGGACTGGTTGATACCTCTACAGCGCAACAAATCGGCGAGTTTTTAGGGGTAGATGCGCTGGTAATCGGTACCATGGCGGAGACAGGCACGGTAGTATCAATTAGCATGCGGGTGGTTGATGTGAAGACAGGCCTGGTATTAGCAGGACATTCAATCGATGTTACTGGTGATACTTTGGGAGGAGTGAATATCGAGCGGCCGATGAATGTAGGAGACTTTTCCGGTTCGCCTACAAATTATGGAACAAATGAAAGCTCTTTATTCGGGAATCAAATGTCTTCGGTTTTTAATGTGACTTTTAGGCAAAAACTAGCTGAACGTTTTCATTGTATCGCGATAGGAAACTTACAGGGTGATGATGTTTCCAATTTAGTAGGGTTAAATTGGAATTTTAATAAACTGAAAATCTATAGATATTCAAATCAGTATAAGAAGATTTGGGATTTGTGAGTATCAGATGAATATATGGATTTAGCAATTATTAAAGAGGGTAAAAATGAAAGAAATATTGTAATGGCGGGATCGGTGGAAATTAAATGGGATGACTATACGTGGATTAAAACATATCGTAGTTTTGGTATTTTAGTTTCAAGGCTAGATGAGTATTTTTACTGGTATTACTATAGAAGTTTTGATGAATGGGATGATAGAATATCCTATCACGGGTCAGACGGAACTTACCAATTTCCCCCAAATAATAACTTTAGTATCCAAAATGCGCAACATATATATTGTGGTTACCCATTTCCGAATAAAAAACTTATATTTTTACTGGCAAGCAAAGATAATTTAAAATACTATGATAAAGATTTTCTGTTACAATTTACAGACGAAGACCTAGGCGTTGTTACCGCAGGGGTGCTTGCTGATATTAATAATGACGGGAAAGATGAAATAATACTTGCTCAATTGGTAGATGAAAAGGGTAATCCAAACAGAGAATTATGGACTGTTTTAGAAAATCGTGATAAGAAAACCAAAGTAAATCCGGATAGCGTACTTAGCCAATTGCTACTGTTGGAGTGGTCGGAACAAAACCTCTGTTTCGAAGTTGTCTCTAGAAGCAACTTGTTTAAAGGAGAACGAATTTGGGATATTGAATATTTTGACGCTGATGCTGATGGAAATAGCGAGTTAATAGTTTTAACTGGGCCTGTAATTTTGGAAGACAATGGCTCTTCTTCAATATATCATGTAAATGTTAAACTTTAGTCTTTGTGGTACGCTGTAGGACTTGTTTATGGAGTGATTAGATTGAATTTAAGCAGCGAAAACAGAAATTTGAGTCTTAATGATGTTGCGCATACTTATGGTAAACTGGTTTCATCGGTGTGTAGAAGAATGATTCAAGATCAGGAGCTTGCCAAGGATGCTTCGCAAGAAGTTTGGGTGCAGATTGTAAAAAATTACCCAACATTTAAGGGTGAGTCCAAACTATCAACTTGGATTTATAGTATTACATCTCGAGTTTGTGTAGCTTACGCACGCAATGAAAAGTATTATAGTACTAGGTTTCTAAAAACGTATTTCAGCGGAGACGAACTACAGATTCCTGTTAGCGATGATATTGAAAAAAAACTATGGGTAAGGGAAATGTGCGATAAATGTCTTACTGGTGTTTTACACTGCTTGGATACTGAACCACGGTTAGCATTTTTATTTAGGGATGTAGCACAATTACCCTATGAAGAGATTGCTTATATACTTGGCAAAGATGGGACTACTGTTAGGAAAATGGTATCGCGTAGTAGAAAAAAACTAAGAAACTTTTTATCTAATCAGTGTATTCTTTTCAATCCTCAAGGGGTTTGTTATTGCCGTATGAAAAAACATGTTTGCGAGGTAAACTTGCATAAAGAGTATCAAAAGTTAAGAGAGTTAGTCTCCCGTATAAATATATACCATGAATCAGAGCAGCTTTTACCAACAAAAAATTATTGGATTAATTATTTATAAAAGGTCACAGAATACATTTTTGCCCCACTAATATTATTGAGAAGCCAAATCAGCTCTCAATAAAAAATGGAGGGGTTTAAATGGAATTAGAACACAAGTTTAAAATGCTTCAAATGGCTTATGTGGGGGTGCTAGTTGATTCATTACGATGGTACACAAAAGAAGGGATATTAGAAAAAGTAACTGAGGAAAAAAGGAAAGAACAATTTATCTCAGGAAAACAACGGCTTAGTCAGTTTGGGATATCTGAACCGGAACAAGTATTTATTAAACTTTCCGATTTATTCAATTGTGCGTGCTGGAAAATTGATAAAAAAAACAGCTACTTTTCAGCGGAAGCTAAAGGTTGTTTGCTATGTGCTGCTTCAAAGAAATTTATGACCGGTAGTCCGTGTAATATTTATTGTTTAGACCCTATAGAAGCAATGATCAAAGCAATTGATCCTTCAATCCAGTTTAAAGTGGAAGAAACTTTGTGGGATGGAGGCAAATGTAAAATCGAAGTATGGAGATGAATGTGGCCTTAAGTCTTGCCTTCATATTTAATGCTAAAAAGGAAAAGAAGACGCGTGGGAAGACCATGAGCGTCTTCTTTTCTTTTCCCCCCTTATCTAAAATATCTTGACTTTGTTAGTTCAGTTTATTTTGGACAATTGAAAAAAGTATGTAAATAATTTGACTAGTTTCCTACGTTTTTATGAGATGATAATTTGACGAATAAAAACACACAGTGGAAGAGAGATACCACTACGATGAGCTTTCCCGTTTAGTTAAAACGGAGACCATCGGTTTAATTGATCCGGAAAACAAAGTTGTCGAGTTTAACTATGACAAGGTCGGTAATACTACCGCAGTAATTACCAACGAAGGCGGTACGGACAGAAAAACAACTTATCTTTATGATGAACTAAATAGGCTATCACAAGTCACCCTTCCGGATGGGAGAAAAGTAGAGTTCAAATACGATTCTCTAAACCGGATCATCGAACGGATTAACGCCAATCACACCAGAACAGTACACCTATACCCCCATGTTCCGCCTCCGTAAAAACAGACGGAGGTTTCTTTCTTTACTAATCCAGTAGTGGTATTATGTCAATAAAAAGCACAACATAAACTGGGACAAATCCTCGTTACAAAGCATTTGCCAAAGCACCTTTTAGTTGGGAATAATAATGCTCTTTGTACTCTTGTGGAGACAGATATCCACAGTGGTATGACTTCTAACGGTGTTGAAGAACGTTTCGTAAGCATGACTGAAATCCATGATTGCCTAAGATCCTGGTCGGTACACCAAGAATAAATCAACAATAAACGAAGTTATTTCCAAGCACTATTAAGATTAAAAACAGTAATTATTTTTTATACTAAAAAATAACCTAATAATAGAGGAAATGCAAATTTTGTGTCTAATATACGGTTATATCATTAATATTAAAATTATATAAGGAGGAGACTAAATGTCGGAAGTAAGAGGGACATCATTGACGCCGATGATTTTAGGAATTATTGGAGGTGTACTAGGACTACCGAACGCTATATGCACAAGCCTTTGCACTGGGATAACAGCAGGTGTTTATGCAGGAAATGGTGGAGGAGGATTTTTTAGTATTCTGTCGGTATTGTTTCTTATTGCGCCGGTTGTTGGATTGGTGGCGGGAATACAATCGAGGAAATTCCCAAAAAAGGCCGGTATTGTCATGATTATTTGCGCAATACCCTACGTGTTCAATGTGATTACCGGAAATTTATTGGGATTAGCGGTTTTGATTTTGTTTTTGTTGGGAGGAATTTTATCCATAAACCAAAAAACCGAAGTAATTGAAACTTTAAGTTAAAAATTGAGGCGCCTTATAATGGCGCTTCAGTTATATATCAATGATTTAAGGTGATCATATGCTAAGACAGATCATAATTAACGAGCATTGTATAATTCCTGTTTATAATCTTATGTGTGGTATTTCTTTAATTGCGGGGCTTATTTATTTAGAAACGGAATTTAAAAAAAATAGTATTCAATATAGATCCAGAGATAAAATTATTATATCTGTTATAATTGCTTTATTATTTTCTATAGTTGGCGCTCGTTTAGTTGATTGTTATTTCCATAGAGATAGGATTAGTAGTATTCTTGAGGGTGGGTTTACTTATTATGGAGGTTTAATAACCGGAGGATTAACTCTTCTAATTTCATCGGCTTTTTTAGAATTGCCCATTTCCAAAGTTCTCAATCTTGTAACACCTTCATTAGTTATAGGCCATTTTTTTGGAAGAATTGGTTGCTTTTTTGGAGGATGCTGTTATGGTAGACCAACTGATTCTATTTTTGGAGTTGTTTTTCCGGAAGGTAGTATGGCGAGTTTAAGGTATGGTCCGGATGTTGCCGTGCATCCTACACAGCTCTACGAAGCGGTATTTTTACTTGTTCTTTTTTGGGCTTTGGTCAAGGTGATACCATTTACTACAAGAACCGCCGTTTATTTTTTTTCTTATGGTAGTTTCAGATTTATCCTTGAATTCTTGAGAGGGGATAATCGAGGGATTTTGATTAAAGGAATAGATTTGTATCCTTCCCAGTTTATCAGTGTCTTTTTTGTTACGATTGGAGTCTTAATGTTGATAAAATACAGGGAAGGGGAAAATAAAACAACTACTTAGAAAATGCAGCTCGATACTCGTCGCTCGTATGAATGACCGCCTTTGTAAGCTTTAGATGAAAGTTCAATTTTCATCCTTTTGCTTACCCCAGCTTTGCCGGGGTGGGCGACTACTTAGAAAATAGCCCAAGTTGATTCACCCGACTTTGACTTAATTACTTCGCGATACTAGGGTTGTCGGCGTGAACAACTAGTAAAGATGCCTTCGAAGAGTGTCGATCATCCGCGCAGTATTTACGGAGTTTTTAGTCTACCTATGAGGGATTGAAACACTACCTGCAGAATTAATTGTTTAAAAATTGCTAATATTGATAGATTGCTATTCTTGAGAAAAACGCGTATAATATGAGTAATCAGTTTAAAATGGCTCTTGGAGTTTTATGATTTCTTTAATAGTCGTGCCATTCTGTTTTTATGGTTAATTCATTGACGGCTTAATTGTGAAATTGTGAAAGTCTTTCAACGGTAAAAATAATCGCCGTTGATGTGAGGTTTTTTGGAATGCAGTTAAAAGCGTAATAAAAAAGTGGTCACTCATGATATAGTGAATTTACTCCCCCTTTTTCGTACCGCATTTCTGCCACGAAAGTGATGATAGTGGTTATTTGCCTAGAAATTTATCACTTTCCCCCTAGTCTGATTTATACCAGAAACCGGAAAATCATACTCAATTGTCCCTATTTGGTTAATTAGATTAAGAAATGGCCTAATTGTCTAATTAAAGATTTAACCACAAAATATTGATTGCCACCTCGACTTAAAGTAGTCGCTTATATTGTGGTCAAATTTAAAATAGTTGAATTAGCAATTCCCTAAGATATTAGTATCCAAACTTTGCTGGGCTATTTGTTACTGAAAATATAATGTAAAGGATTAATTAATGAAAAACTTTGTCTTTAAAGACTTAAATCTATCGGAAGAAGTAAAAAAAGCCCTAGCTGAGAGAGGTTTTGAAAAACCCACTCCTATTCAATTTCAATCCATTCCCCATATTTTAAAGGGAAACGATATTATTGGTCAGGCTCAAACTGGTACGGGTAAAACTTGTGCTTTTGGGATACCTGCGATTGAAAAGATTGACGCGGAGAATGGAAATATTCAAACCTTAGTTCTCTGTCCGACCAGGGAATTGGCTATCCAAACGACGAAAGAATTAAAAAGCGTTGCCAAATACAAAAAAGGTATAAAAATATTGGCTATCTATGGGGGGGAGCCGATTGGACGCCAAATAACTGCTTTGAGGCAGCATCCCCAGATAATTATCGGTACCCCTGGACGGGTAATGGATCATATGCGACGAGGCACACTGAATTTTCGGAATTTAAGAATGATTATTCTTGATGAAGCAGATGAGATGTTGAATATGGGTTTCCGGGAAGATATTGATACCATCTTGAAACAGATACCAACCCAAAGGCAAACTCTTTTCTTCTCAGCCACGATGCCAAAAGAGATCAGAGAGCTGACAGTGAAATATCAAAAAGAACCGATCTTGATCCAAGTAGTCCGTGAGGAATTAACGGTTCCGAGTATTGACCAGTTTTACTTAGAAGTTAAAAACTCCGCTAAACCGGAGGTGTTATCTAGACTTATTGATGTTTATAATATTAGATTATCACTGGTTTTTTGCAATACCAAAAGGAAGGTTAAGAACTTGACTTCGGCTCTTCAATCCAGAGGTTATCGGGTGGAAGCACTTCATGGCGATTTAAGACAGGCTCAGCGGGATAGGGTAATGGATACCTTCCGGAGAGGAAATATAGATATCTTAATCGCCACTGATGTGGCTGCGCGTGGGATTGATGTAGATAATATTGAGGCTGTTTTCAATTATGATTTGCCTGTTGATGAAGAGTACTATGTTCATCGGGTAGGACGGACCGGCAGGGCGGGCAGGTCTGGAAAAGCTTTTACCTTTGTTTCCGGTCGAGAAATACATCGGTTAAAAAAGATCCAAAGATACACGAAAGCACCGATATTACCGAAGAAGCCTCCCACATCAGTAGATATAGAGGCAAAAAAGGTAAATAATATATTGGAGAAGGTAAAAACCCTTATTTCTACTGACCAACTAAATGAACAGATGCGGTCTATAGAGAAGATGTTGAGCGATTCAGGTGTTGATTACGAGAAGGAAAAAGGTCAAACTAATTTAAAGATCGCGGCCGCCTTATTAAAGATATTAATGGAATCTACTGGAAATCAAGGAAGACAGGTTAAGGGTTGTAATGAAACGGCGAATAGCAATGCAAATAAGGGAATGGTCCGGCTTTTCATTAATGCGGGCCGTGATCTTAAAATTCAACCTAAGCATATTATTGACGGATTTGTAGCTAAGACTAGTCTTCCGAAAAAGTTGATTGGTGATATTAATATCTATGATCGATTTGCCTTTGCGGAAGTTCCCCATGAATATGCACCGGAAGTAATTACAGTAATGAAGGATTATCATATGAATGGCCGGAGAATTAATGTCGAGAAAGCCCACTCCAGATAGGATCAATAGTTGAAACCGTGAGGGTTTGTACACCTTTTTCCCTTCGGTTTCTCTTATGAGATATTGATGACATATAAAAGCCCTAGGTTTTCTAAAAGCCTAGGGCTTTCTTTGTAATAATATGGAAGGTATTGGCAGGATTAAAGTTGTTTTATTTTGGCCCTTTGGGTACCCCTCCTACTTTTTGTACCTTCCTGATTTAGAACTTCTATTTATTATCAACTTTGTAGAAACCGGGTTTAGCTTGACTTTCGCTTAGGGTGCGAGATGTGCGGTTTAAAATCCAGAAATCATTTATAAGTTGGCGGATGCAAATAGTAATTCACCAACAAAAAACATGGTCTCATGTATATTTATAAATTTCCTAACTAACAAACATATTAATTAGGCAAAATGTTACAAAATTGAAGGAATAACTAAGATTGTATAGAAAGAGATTTACCATTAGAGGTATTTAATACAAGAAAGGGGATAATTTTGGATTGATAACAAAAAAAGATCTAGAACAGTCCCTTAGTTCTTTTTTATTTTTTTTTAGCATCCTGCTTTTTGGAGAAGCGATGGGCTTATATTATTCTGCATTTAACCGGGTTTGCGGAGCATTTTTCCTTTTGTTGTATCTGATTTATAATAGTGATTTATGGCTGTTAAATGAAAAAAATAAGATGCTCTGGGTTAAGCTTATTTCTACCATTATTTTGGTGCTTTTAGGGTTTGGCTCACCAATAGCTGTGATTAGTGTCGGTTTAGTTTTAATTATTCCCCTTATTTGGCACAAAACAGTTGAATTTAGAGTAGGATTGGTTTTCTTTATTTACCTTCTATTGAGGAATTATCTCCCCTCTTTTTATTATATCGAACAGGGAATAGCAGGTGGAATAAATTCATTACTAAGATTAATTACTCCTTTTGAGATTAACTATTCTGCCTCTGCTTATGGATTAGGGTGGTTACTTATTATAATTAGTTTTATTATTACGCAAATAACAAGTTATAATACTAATCTTTGGCGAAAAATTTTATGTTTTTTAATACCTATTTTTTGTTTTATAATCCTTCAGATTCTATACTTTTGGCTTTCAACAAAATATATAGCTGTTGAAGTACCAAAAGGATATGAGCTTAATTACTATCTTTATTATCTGGCTAAGCACTTTTTCCCTATGAATGGACATTCGCTTTTATTCCCAGTAGCCTTTTTTATTACGACATTAATGAATAAAGGATTAATTACTGAACAATGTCATTTGGTGAACAATGAAAATAGTTTTTATCGGTTTATACAAAAAAATAGTAAGTACGGTTTAATTTTAATTTTCTCCCTTGTATTGTTCGTATTGTATGGGAACATAAAGACGGCGAACTTTGCAAGTTACGATCATCCCCACATCTATGTCTATGATACAAAAATGGATTTTGAGACTATACCTAGTGAAGATGTATATGGTGTGCACAACGGATTATTCGGTATGATTTTTCATTATTT
Source organism: Firmicutes bacterium UBA5486 (assembly GCA_002427045.1). Classification (GTDB taxonomy): domain Bacteria; phylum Bacillota; class UBA4882; order UBA10575; family UBA10575; genus UBA5486. The sequence continues at coordinate 1,472 of DIPO01000010.1, read as the reverse complement.
CAGAGATTTAGGGTGCCAGATCCAGTTAGGTGTTGATTGGAATAAAATTAGCCCGGAAGCTGCTGATCTTTTATTAATGATTAATCCCCATGGAAAAATGGAGCCTACTGAAAAAGAGAAAATATTATCTTTTATAAATAAGGGTGGCCGGTTATTACTTTTAGGGGATCATACTCATATGTTTGGGTTAGATAATGATTATTTCAATCTAACTAAAGAATTGGGGATAAGCTTTAATTTCGATACGGCAATATATTTTAGGTATTTATGGAGAGGTTGTTTACGTAGTCCGTATTTAACGTGGGATCGGATGTTAAAAGATAAAAGGTATTCACCCAATATTGTCCAAGGCGCTTCATTAACAGCGACCTATCCGGCAGTACCTCTTATTATCGGTGAATATGGCTGGTCAGATATGGGTGATCTTGAAAATGAGCCCGGTTATTTAGGAGACCGGATATATGAAACTCACGAACGGACTGGTGATCTTGTATTGGCAGCAAAAAGAGATTATGGAATGGGTCAAATTATTGTTTTTGGTGATACCTCATTTATTCAAAACTCTCCCTTCTCAACTTCTTACCCCTTCATTCGACTCTATTTATCTTACTTATTAAGCAATAAAAAAAATAGATGGAGAATATTACTTCCCTTGCTCTTTTTAGTATTAACTTTGCTTTATGCTTTAAATGAAACAAGCATTAAAAAGTATACTAGAATACCTGCTATTATGTTTTCTTTATTGATAATGCTTACATTTGTAACACTGGCGCTGGTTATAAGTAGTAAAAATACTTATTTCAATCTTCCGGAAACAACAGAAAGCTTAAGAGCAGGTATCGACAACTATTTTTACCCTGTATATTATAATAGCGATTGGGACTGGACAAATCGAGGGATTGGAGGATTGAAGAATACCTTAATTAGAGAAAAATTTCTTCCTTATGTTGCTTTTAATCTTAATGCTATTAAAGATCATAGTGTAGAGATTTTCTTTTTAATAGGGCCTTATAAAAAGCTATTAAAGGGGGAAGTGGAATCTTTAATAGGCTATGTTGAACAAGGGGGTAATTTGTTTATTTCCGCTGGGTATGAGCATAAAGAGCAAATTACCGAGATATCAAAAAGAATAGGGATTAAAATCTTAAATATCCCTTATTCCTGTCTAGAAGGAAATGATACCAATTTAGGATTGAGATTTGTTTCAGCGTGGCCGTTGGCGGTAGAACAAGATGGAGAATGGAATATTATCTGTAAGACTTGGGATGACAAACCATTAATTGCGGAAAGACGTATAGGTAGCGGTAGAGTAATATTTGTGGGAGATTCTTATTTCTTTGAAAACAGAAACTTGGAAATGAGTCAATTATACTATAAAAACAATATGGGGTTTCTCCGTAATTTACTGCTGAGTATAATAAATCAGAAGGTGAGCAGATAATGTATTTATATTCACTAGCGTTGCATAAAAC
>DIPO01000066.1 GCA_002427045.1 Firmicutes bacterium UBA5486 | reverse complement strand
GACCCAATTTCAGCCTCCGCTTCACCAAGAATTCTAATGAAGAAATCCAATATCACTTGCGAAACAACATTCTGACCAGGCTGGGTAAAGAATAACGGGAGATTACTCAAGAATGATTAGAGTATTTTCTAAGGAGGACTCCCCAAATTTTTAATTAAATGGAGGTGGCAGGATTGGCCAATGAATTTAATCCAGAACATGAATGGAATGAAAAAAATGGTTCGATACGGATCGCCAATGAAGTAGTAGGTGTAATTGCCGGGATCGCTGCGATGGAAGTTAAAGGTGTCTTTGGGATGAGTGGTGGGATGGTAGATGGGATCACTGAACTGCTTAAGAAAAAGAACTTATCCAAAGGGGTTAGGGTTGAGGTTGGAGAGAAGGAAGCAGCAGTAGATCTATACATTGTTATCGAATATGGATCTAAAATTCCAGAAGTAGCGATTAAAATTCAAGAAAATGTGAAACGGGCGATAGAAAGTATGACTGGCTTAAATGTGGTTGAGGTTAATGTCCATATTCAAGGGGTAGAATTCCAGCAGGAAGAACCACCAGCTCAGCCTGAAAAAAGAGTAAAATAAATTATTGGAAAGGTAGGGGAGAATAGGTGAAGATTTCTTACCGGTTGGTTATTATCTTCTGTTCCTTAGTTTTGTTGGTGATGTCAATCTTCTTTTTCAGTTTGCTGATGGGAGAAGATTTATTCAAGGTAACAGCGTTTCTTACCATCGGTGAAGAGGGAAAGAACTTTAAGTTTATCAGTTTTCTCTTCTTTTTCCTCCTCTTCCTACTGTTGTTAATGGCTGGATTGCATACAAAAAAACCACTCCAGACCATTATTCATGAGACCGAACTGGGAGAAATTAGGGTCTCCTTTTATGCGGTAGAAGCTTTGGCTTTACGGGCAGTTAAAAGGATTCGTGGGGTTAAGGAAGCAGAAGTTGATGTTGCGGCAGATGTTGATGGTCTTAAATTTGATATTAAGGTTGTCAGTAGTCCAGATCTAAATATTCCACAATTGATCCAAGAAATTAGGAACCATCTAAAAGAATATATTAATGATACTGTAGGAATTCCTGTTAGTAATTCTGAAATTACAATTGCCAAAGTTACAGCCGAAGCCCGGGCCAGAGTAGAGTGAGGGAGGGTAAGCCATGGAAGATAAGACTGATCGGCTCATAAAAGTCTTAGCGATTTACAAGAGCCGGATCTTTGGAACAATTCTTGGCCTGATTACCGGGATTTTGGTGATTGGGCTCGGGTGGATTAAGGCTTTATCTTTTTTATTCTGTGTATTGGTAGGTTATTTTGCCGGGAAAAAAGCTGATGGTGAGGGAGAATTCTGGGAAAAGGCTAAAGATAATTTTAGTAGATACAGAAGAAGAAAACTTAAGTAATATTTGGCAGCGGGTGATCCGTGCCGGAGGGTTAATTTTATGAGCAGACGCATGGCAAGAGAGCTGGCCTTTCAAATTTTGTTTCAGGTCGATATTGGTAGAATACCGTGGGAAGATGCATTAAAAATGACGATGGATGAAAACGGAATCCCTAAGCATTCGGAAGTATTCTTGGAGGAACTGGTTAGCGGAGTAATGGATAAACTTCAGGAAGTGGATTATCTTCTTACACGTTCCTCAGAAGAATGGCCATTACAAAGAATGGCTAGTACCGATAGGAATATCCTTAGGCTGGCGGTTTACGAAATATTACATCAAAAAGATATACCAGTGGAAGTTACGGTTAATGAAGCTGTAGAGATTGCAAAGAAGTATGGAGAAGAAGATTCCGGAAGATTTGTCAATGGAGTTTTAGGGACAATCATTAAAGAACTGCAGAAACAGATTAATCTGGAATCAACTGAAGCGGAAAACGATTAAAGAATCGTTGGTTTTGAGGTGGAAAAGTTGTTAAAGATTAACGGAGAGACTCCGTTTCCCCAAGCTTTTTTTCTGGGGGTCGATACTAGTTGTTATACAACATCCTTTGGCGTAGTTGATGAACAAGGTAGAATTATAAAAGATTTACGCCGGATTTTAAAGGTTAAACCAGGAGAAAAAGGGCTTCGTCAATCAGAAGCCCTTTTCCAACATTTAAATAACTTAACAGAATTAATTGAAGAGGCAGCACCTTTTTATCCGCTGCAAGCGGTCGCCTATTCAGCCCGGCCACGGCCGGTTAGTGGCTCTTACCTCCCTGTTTTTTGGCGGGGGGTGGTTTTGCCCGGGCTATTTCGGCCTCAACTTCTGTACCTTTAATAAGCTCTTCGCATCAAGAAGGACATATCCGGGCTGCGATGGAAGGAACAGGCCTTGATGATGATGAATTTTTAGGGGTACACCTCTCTGGGGGGACCACTGAACTTTTATTTATAAAAAAAGAAAAATCGGGCTTTGCCATTGAATTAATGGGAGGAACGACCGATCTTCATGCCGGACAGATGGTTGATCGGGTGGGGGTAGCTTTAGGTTTACCTTTCCCGGCTGGCCCTCATCTAGAGCACCTGGCAAGGGAAGGCAAGGCAACCATTAGCTTACCAGTTTCAGTGCAGGGGCTTGACCTGAGTTTTTCAGGGCCTACTTCAGCGGCTTTACGGGAGCTGGAAAAAGGGGCAAAACCTGAAGACTTGGCACTAGCAGTTTTGGACTGCTTAGTAGAATCAATCTTTCGTCTGCTTCGTGAGGGAAGAAAAATTAAAGCAGCTGAGAAGGGGAGTAGTAAAGTCTTGATCTTCGGGGGTGTAGCTTCTAATAGTTATTTACGTCGAGAGTTAAAGTCTCGTTTAAGTAAGGATTTACCAGCAGTTGAATTATTTTTTGGCGAAGCTGTTTTATCATCTGATAATGCAATTGGCTTGGCATTTTTAGCAAGGGATCATTACCTTAGTTTACAGGAAAAAGGGAGGGATCATAAATGAAACAGAAGATGTTAATTATTGATGGTCATAGTTTAGCTTATCGAGCTTTTCATGCTTTAAAAAGACAAGGTTTTAAGACTTCAGAGGGCCTTCCAACGAGTGCGGTTTATGGTGTAGTGATGATGGTCTTAAAATTGGTAGATGATGCCCAGCCGGATTATTTTGTAGTGGCGGAAGACCTGGGAAAGACTTTCCGTCATGAAGCTTATGAAGATTATAAAGCAACGCGGAAACCAATGGATGATGAATTCCGTTTACAACTTCCTTATATAAAGAAATTTTATGAGATTTTGGGAGCTCAGGTTGTGGGATTAAAAGGCTTTGAGGCGGATGATGTAATTGGAACCATGGCTCACCAGGCCAAGGAGCAAGGAATAGAAGTCTATATTGTTACCGGGGATAAAGACTCCTTTCAATTGATTGAAGATGGCGTATCTGTCTATTATACGCGGAGGGGGATTACTGATTTAGTTAAAGTAGATCGGGATTATGTACAGAAAAAATACGGCTTGGTCCCTGAACAATGGAGGGATTTTAAGGCCTTAAAAGGCGATGCTGCCGATAATATTCCAGGAGTACCGGGAATTGGTGAAAAGACTGCTACCAGCCTGCTACAGAAGTTTAACAACTTGGAGGAGATTTATAACCATCTGGAGGAAGTAACACCTCCTCGGATCCAGAATCTGCTGGCAGAACATGCTGTTCAGGTTGGAAAATATATAGAGCTGACTACGATCCTGCGGGAGCTTAACCTTCCGGTTTGTCCGGATGAATGTCAGTGGAAGAAGCCTGCTCCAGAAGAACTGGCAGCTTTTTTTAAGGAATTAGAATTCAAAAGTTTATTAAAGAAAATACTTCCCCAGGCTGTAGAGGAAGAAAAAGTCCGGGTTGAGGTTGGAGAGAACGTATTACCGGAGGTTAAAATTATCCAGGGGGATGAACTCCCTACTTTTCTGGAGGGGAGTCTGAATCACCCAGTAGCTTTTCAGTTTCTTGCCGTAGAGGCAACTTGGCAAGCAGCGAAGGTTTTAGGGGCCTCTTTTTCACTTTCCCAAGACCAGCACGGGTTTTTACCTTTAACTCAGGAAGCAGTCTCTTTTCCGGAGCCCCTTCATCGGTGGCTGCTTGATCCTAAGGCAAAAAAGATTTGCCATGATGTTAAGACCCATATGTTACTGGCTAATAAATATAATTCAGAGTTTAATGGTTGTGATTTTGATACTCTGATCGCTTCATACCTGATTAGTGGAGGTAAGAATGGAGTTAAACTGGAAGAGGTGGCAAAAACTTTACTTAGGCTTGAGATTCCGGAGCTTCTCGATGAAAAGAAGAAAAGAAAAGCAGTCTTTTCACTACCGGCTGATTGGCCAGCGGAGGAGATGGCTACAGCTGGAGCCTGGCGGACTGGAGCTCTATTAAGACTCTTTACGGTTTTGAAGGAGCGGATTGAAACCGAAGGAATAGAAGAATTGTTCTACCAGGTGGAAATGCCGCTAGTTAAAATACTATTTACCATGGAGAAACAGGGTATAACGGTCTGCCCTGAGCTGCTTACTAATTTGAAAGAAGAGTATGCACAGAGAATTAACCGTTTAGAGCAGGAGATCTACCAGCTGGCAGGGGAAGAGTTTAATATTTCTTCACCCAAACAACTTGGGGTAATTCTTTTTGAACGTTTAGGTTTACCAGTTAGTAAAAAAACGAAAACCGGCTATTCTACAGATGCTGAGGTTTTGGACGGCCTTTTGACACAGCATCCGATTATTAGTAAAGTTTTGGATTATCGTGGGTTGGTGAAACTTAACTCTACTTATGTTGAGTCTTTACTTAATCTTGCACAACCTTCTGATTATAAAATTCATACGACTTTTCATCAAGCAGTGACCGCTACTGGGAGATTAAGCAGTACAGATCCGAATCTCCAGAATATTCCGGTTAGGACCGAAGAAGGGCGGGAGATCCGGAGATGTTTTGTTCCTGGAGATCAAGAGATGCTTTTATTATCTGCAGATTATTCTCAGATTGAATTGAGAATTATGGCTCATCTTTCTGAAGATGAAAAATTAATTGCCGCCTTTATGGCGGAAGAGGATATCCATCAACGAACAGCAGCAGAGATTTTTGATCTTCCTGCTGAACGCGTCACCTCAGAGATGAGAAATCAAGCAAAAGCAGTTAATTTTGGAATTATTTATGGAATTAGCGGTTTTGGGCTGGCAAAAGGGATCGGGGTTTCTCGTCAGGAGGCTGAAGCTTTTATTAAGGCCTATTTCTTAAAGTATAAAGGGGTAAAATCGTATTTAGAGGATTCGATTACCAAGGCTCGTGAAGTAGGTTATGTCAGTACGATCATGAACCGCCGGCGTTACTTGCCGGATTTGACTTCACGAAATTTCCAACGGCGTTCCTTTGCCGAGAGAATGGCTAGAAATACTCCAATTCAAGGTTCTGCAGCGGATCTAATAAAACTAGCGATGGTTCGTGTTGATGAACGCTTACAGAAAGAACGAATCCCGGCTAATCTACTTTTACAAGTCCATGACGAGTTAATACTAGAGGTAGAACGGGAAGCGATTAAGGAAGCCGGAGAGGTTCTGCAAGCAGAGATGGAAAATGCCTTCTCATTAAAGGTTCCTTTACGTGTTGAAATTACAACCGGAGAAAATTGGGGGGATTTAGTCTAATGCCTGAGTTGCCTGAGGTAGAAACCGTAAGGAGATCACTTTTACCTGTAGTGATAGACAAAGAGATTCAGGAAGTAGAAATATTCTTAGAAAAGGCAGTCAGACCCATCGCGCCGGAGGAACTGAAACTGGCGTTAATCGGTAGAAAAATTGAAGATCTTCTGCGTAGAGGGAAATATCTTATTTTTATTTTGGATAATAGTCAGCGGGTAGCCTTCCATCTCCGGATGACCGGAAAACTTCTATATAAAGCGGGGTTGTCTGCTCCAGAAAAACATACTACTTTAATCCTAAGTTTTAGTGATGGGAATAGTTTACACTTTGTTGACCCTAGGAAATTTGGTACAGTAGTTCTTTATGAACCTGCAAATCCTCCTGCCGGTCTTAAAAAACTGGGCCCAGAACCAGTAGCTGATAAGAAAGAAGTGGTACTCTTCAGTTTAAAAACTGCGGCTTCGAGGAGAAAAGGCCCTATAAAAGGGTTGCTCCTTGATCAGACTGTTATTGCCGGATTGGGGAATATTTATGCGGATGAAACCCTTTTTCGGGCAGGAGTCCATCCGACTTGCCCGGCCAGAGAAATTACTGCTCAGGAATGGGAAAGAATCTATCAGAGTATACAAGAAATACTAACAAAGGCGATTAATCATCGCGGAACCACCAGGCAGGATTATGTAGATGGCCGGGGAGAGCCGGGAGAGTATCAGAATTACTTGAATGTTTATGGCCGGAAGGAAGAATCCTGTTTAGTTTGTGGAGGTACTATTAACTATACCAGGGTTGCCGGGCGGGGTACCCATTATTGTCCGAACTGTCAGCCTTTAAAGAAGGTTTAAGTAGTCGCCCACGCTGGCTACCGCCCGTGCACATGAAGTGATGAAAATCAAAGTCAGGTGGGTCGACAGGCATCGGAGGCACTTAAATTGGTTGTTCACGCCGACTTCTGCTGTACACGCCAGTGTTTTAATCAAGGTCGGGTGAATCAACTAGGGCTATTTTCTAGGTAGTCGCTCACCCCAGCAAGCTGGGGCAAGCGAAAGGATGAAAATTGAACTTTCATCTATAGTCTTACAAAGGCTGTCATTCAACACGAGCGACGAGATTCGAGCCACGAGGGGGTAGATTTGAAACCATGAATCAAGATAACCAAGGGATAGTGATCGGCCTGACCGGAGGAATAGGAACCGGAAAATCTACTGTGGCTGGAATTTTAAAGGATTTAGGATTAAAACTGATTAATGCGGATCAAATCGGCCACCAATTACTAACCCCTGGTACTGAAGTATATTATCAGCTTATTGAGAGTTTTGGCCGGGAAATTCTTTCCCCTGAGGGAGAGATTGACCGGAAAGTTTTAGGAGGGATAGTTTTTTCTGATGCTAAAAAACGTCAGATTCTAAATAACATAACCCATCCGGCGATTAAAACAAAGATAATGGGGGAAATTGGAGAAAGTCGGAGCCGGGGGGAAGATGTGGTGGTAGAAATACCTCTGCTTTTTGAGGCAAAGCTGGAGTCATTGGTTGATGAGATATGGGTAGTGGCTGTCTCTTCTCAAACGCAAATTCAAAGGGTGATGGTACGGAATTCACTTTCTCAAATAGATGCTGTTAAGCGGATTAGTGCGCAGATGCCTTTAGCACAAAAGATCGCACTTGCCGATGTAGTTATTAATAATGAGGGAACATTAGAAGAGCTACGGGAGAAAGTTAAACAAATCTGGGTAAAAACTAAAAAAAGAAATAATTAAATTAGCGGGGAGTCTCAAGGAATAATAAACCTTTTGATGCATAGATGATATTTGAGGGAATGAATTGTATAATTGCCTACGGTATTGTATAGATGTTTTGTCAAAAATTAAACAAAGGAACTATACAATTCCTTAAATAGTATAATCTCAGGCGGTGGGGAAAATGATTTTAATTTTAAGGAAGTCTTATGTGGCCTTATTTTTTTTGTTTCTCCTTTTTATGCTAGGAGTCATTTTCCATAAACCTTTAGGACGCTTAGTTTTTCCCTACGACTTCCGGCATTTAATTGAGGAAAAAGTAGAAGCTTCAAGAATTGATCCCAATTTGATAGCTGCTCTGATCTTTGTAGAAAGTAAATTTAATTCAAGAGCGGAGTCGCGAAAAGGGGCACGAGGTTTAATGCAGATTATGCCCGAAACTGCATTATGGGTTAGCGCTCAGCAAGGAAGAACTTTGGATATTGAAGAGCTTTATAAACCTGAGGTTAATCTGGAGATTGGTATCTGGTACTTTGCTTATCTGTTAGAGGAGTTTGATGGCGATGTAGTCTTGGTTTTAGCTTCTTATAATGCGGGCCGGGCAAAGGTAAAAGAATGGCTGGATTCAGGAGTTTGGCAGGGAAAACTGAATGATTTGCATAGTATACCTTATTTGGAAACCCGGCGCTATATTGCTAAAGTTTTTAGGGGGTACCATATTTACTATTATTTGTATTCCTAACTTTTTGCTACAGAGAAGTATTTTGAATTATTGAATGCCTTAAATAAAGAAAATATATCGCATAAAGCGGAGTGATATTTAATGAAGATTGGCTGGATTTCATTGGGCTGTCCTAAAAATCAAGTGGATACTGAATATTTGATTGGAATGATGGGTGAGGAAGGATATGCTTATACCTCTGATCCTGGATCTGCAGATATACTGGTAATCAATACCTGCTCTTTTATTCAAACTGCTACTCAAGAATCGATTGATACAATTTTGGAATTCGCCCAGTTTAAACAGGGAAATTGCAAACTTTTAGTTGTAGTGGGCTGCTTTCCCCAAAGATATGGGCAGGAGCTGGTAGCAGAGATTCCCGAAGTTGATTTGTGGCTGGGGACAGGCGAATATTCACGCCTTCCAGAACTGATTAAGTCTAAACTAAAAGAGGAAAATACGGAAAAAATGTATTTGCAAGCACCGGCAGGTTGGCTTCCTCCCGAGTTTGAAAACAAGCCAATTTCTACTCCGCCTTACCGAGCGTATGTTAAAATAGCTGAAGGGTGTGATAATCGTTGTCTGTATTGTATTATCCCCCAATTAAAAGGGCGGTATCGGAGTAGGAAGCCGGAAACAATTCTAAAAGAAGTAAAAGCTCTTCTGGCTAAAGGTGTAAAAGAGATAACTCTGGTGGCACAAGATACTACTGCTTATGGCCAGGATTTACCCGGAGAAAACAACCTTGCTCAGCTGCTTTCCAGTCTGGACAAGCTGGAGGGAGAATTTTGGTTAAGGATTCTTTATACTTACCCTTCAAGAATAACGGACCAATTATTAAAAGTGATTAAAGATTCAAAACATATCTGCCATTATTTGGACATACCCCTTCAGCATGTTAGTCCGAAGGTGCTACAGAGGATGGGGCGGAGGACTGCGGTAGGGGAGATTAAGCAAATGTTGGAGCGGATTAAAAAGCTCGTTCCTGATATGGCAATTAGGACCACGTTTATCCTAGGTTATCCGGGAGAAACAGAGGAAGAATTCAGGGAAGTTTTATCTTTTTTAGAAGAGTACCGGCTGGATTGGGTTGGAGTATTTCCCTATTTTCGGGAAGAAGGGACGCCGGCGGCTAAACTTCATTCTCAAGTTCATCATGCAACCAAAAAAAGGCGGGCCAGGGAGGTTCTCGAAAAACAGCAAGCAATTTCTTCCGAAAAAAACAAGGAATTAATTGGTGAGGAAATTGTAGTAATGCTGGAAGAGCAGTTAGTAAATTCGGGATGGACAGGCCGTTCTTACCGGGAAGCTCCAGAGATTGATGGAGTATTTAAGTTGGAAGAACCAGAAGATAATAAGATTGAGTTAAAACCCGGTAGTTTTGTAATTGTTGAGATTACAGGCGCAGAGGCCTATCAAATTTATGGGAAAATTAAAAGACCGTTTAGTAAAGGAGAATCTTTTCCTGATGTCGAACATAGTAACAGGTCTTATTAATATAATTGATGGTGATAATTATGAAAGTAGCTGATTTTCTTACTCTTCTTCGTATAATATTAACACCGGTTCTTGTTTTTTTTCTTTTTAAGCCTTTTCCCCATCAACAATGGTTTGCGGCTGGTATCTTTATTTTAGCAGCATTAACAGACGGGCTTGATGGTTATGTGGCCCGGGCTCGGAATGAATCTACAAATTTTGGGAAGTCATTTGATCCATTAGCAGATAAAATTTTAATTAGTGCTGCTTTGATTAGTCTTTGTATATTAGGAGAAGTAAGTTGTTGGGCAGTCTTTATAATTTTGGGAAGGGAAATCCTTATTACTATCTTACGGTCAGTAGCCAGTAAAAAAGGAATCTCTGTAGGAGCTGGCATTTGGGGAAAAATTAAGACTTTTACTCAGATTGTGGCAATTATAATGATTATTCTGTCTGTACCTGGTGCAGAATATATGCTTTATGCGGCTGTTTTCTTTACTGTCTTCTCAGGATTGGATTATCTAATAAAATGGAGAGCAATTTTTTCCAAAGAAAAAGATTAATCTTCAAATAAACTTTTAACATGCTGATCGATTATTAAACTAAAACTCTTTGTTTTTGGTACATATTCGCCGGTATTCGGATCAATCCGATACCGGTTTTTTATTTCCACTTCGTTTATCCTTAGTTCTATTAAAGAATCTACCAAGATATCAATCTCTTCCGGAGTATTGTAAAAACCGAAACTAATACGGACCATTCCGGGTAGATTACATTTAACTCCTTTTTTAGCTAGACTTTCATAATAACTTATTTCTGGATTGGTTAATCCTAATAAATGATGTACATAGGGACGGGTACAGAAACATCCGTGCCGTACGCCGATCCCCGCTTCAAAGGATAAATAAGCAGCAACCAGACCATGAGGTATCTCTTGGAGATTAAAGCTAATCACTCCAACTCGCGGATAAAGTTCCGGAGAGGGGCCATAAAGAATAATCCCGGGAATTGTTTGCAGGCGGGAAAAAGCGTATTTCGTAAGGAGTTCTTCATATTTTACCAGTTGGGAAAAGTTGTTTTTATTAAGCCACTGTAAAGCGGTGGCCAGAGCAAAAACTCCGACCAGATTAGGGGTGCCAACTTCCTCGCGCTCCGGCGGCGGGGAAAAAACTACTTGTTCCCGGGAAACAGCCAGTACCATACCGCCTCCAACTTCATTAGGGGTGCCTGTGAAAAAGGATTCTATGGGACCGATGATTACTCCAGAGCCGAAAGGAGCATACATTTTATGAGCAGAGAGCACTAAATAATCAAGTTTTTCCTGGTTAGGGAAGGAAATTTTGAGTGGGCGATGAGGAGCTAATTGAGCTGCATCTACCAGAATTTCTGCCCCATAATAATGAGCAAGTTCAGCAATGGTATTAATCGGATTGATTACTCCGGTTACATTTGAAGCACCGCAGATTGTTACCAGTTTTATCCGGTTGTTATTTTTTAATTTGCGCTCTAAGTCCGTCAGGTCTAGAAGACCATCAGAGGTTAATTCAATAAAATTAGTTTTCTGTCTAAACCGCCATGGTAAATCATTGGAGTGATGCTCCATCCAGCTAGAAAGGACTTCATATCCTTTGCTCGGTAAACGGTAGGAAAGTTTATTCAATCCTTCACTAGTGTTTTTTACAAAAATCGCAGTATATTTAGTAGGATCGGCGGCAAAAAAATCGAGAACCAGTTGGCGGGAGGTTTTATAGATTTCGGTAGAAAGTTGAGATTTATAGCCATATCCGCGGTGGACACTGGAATACCAAGGAAGAAAAGTTTCAACTGATTTTATAACTGAGACAAGTGGTGGTGTAGTAGCAGCATTATCCAGATTTATATACTTTGAGCGGGTTTCATTGAGAATGGGAACTTCCAGATCAATACCTACGATTTCTTGCCTTAGTGCTTCATGCCATTTTTTTCCCATCAATTTCCCTCCAGATACCTTTTTCCAAATATTTTATGTTTAGGCTTTAGGTGTTGTTAAGAAATTTTCTATTCCGGCTGAAATTGGTAATATCGTATAGACTCATTGGTAAAAACGGTATCTTGCACCGGAATTACCAACGATTTTATGGTTTATACTGAGTTTAGCTGGGCAAATTACAAATAGATCATTAGAAAGGAGGATCATTAATATGGCTGCCGGACAAAAATCTAATCGGCTCGTCTACGCCCAGGCTAAAAAAGCACTTGATCAGATGAAGTATGAGATTTCCAAGGAATTAAATATTGATACTTCTCCGATTCAGGGTGATTACTGGGGTTATATGACGGCTCGGGATTGTGGTGCTGTTGGAGGTAATATGGTAAAAAGAATGATTCAAGCAGCAGAGCAAACACTTTCTCAGCAGGCAGTAGCCAATGTTCAAGCTGGGTTTCGTGCTGGAATGACATCACAGCAACCACAGCAAAAACAGACTACTAATCCAAACCCTAATTTAAACCTAAATAATCTAGATCAATACTACTAGGCTAAGTGCGTTGTTGTTTTAGGACAGAAAATAGTCTGTTGTTACAGAAAGACTATCAAATAATGGGCATGATCGTTAAAAATAAGGTTACGCGATTAGCCCAAAGAATTTTATACTATGATAGTTTCTTGGAGGCAACGCAATTAGTTCTTCCAGAAGATACTTAATTAATGATTTCTTTAAAGAGACAGCCGCCAGCTGTCTCTTTAGTATTTAATTGCTTTACGAAAAAAGGAAATTACCGGAACTATCTTGCATCTTCATCTGGAAACCTATAAAATATATATTACGTATAGATTTGCAAAATAATGAAATACTGGAGGGAACCAGATGAAACTGGCCTTTTCGACTTTGGCATGTCCGGATTGGACTTGGGGAGAAATTCAAGCAACTGCAGTTGATTTAGGGTATGATGGTATAGAATTAAGGGGTTTAAATCGCGAATATTTTTTACCAGACTCACCTCTGTTCTCTGCGGAGAATCTGGAACTAACAAAAAAACATCTGGAGAAATTACGGATACAAATCTCTTCTTTAACTACGGGTTCTCTTCTTCAGATTGAAGACCAAGAGAAACGGGAAGGATATATTAAGGAAGCCATTGCTTACATTAAGCTGGCTGCGGCCTTAGGTGTTAAATATGTGAGGGTGCTTGGTGATATTCACCCAGAGCCTGGGGTTGAAGTACAGGATCAATTAGTCCGAGATGCGTTGGTGGAACTGGGGGATTGTGCAATTGACCACCGGGTATATGTTTTAATTGAAACGAATGGTGCTTATACTGATTCAAGGAGGCTTTCCCGGTTATTAGAGGAGGTTTCTCACCCGGCAGTAGGTGTTTTATGGGATTGTCATCATACATATCGTTTTGGAAAAGAAAGCTTCCAGGAAACTTGGGGGATTTTAAAAGAACACATTAAATACCTTCATCTTAAAGATTCAGTTGTGGAAGATGGTAAAATCCGTTACCGGCTTTTTGGGGAGGGAGACTTACCTTTAACCGAACTCCTTATGATATTACAGGAGGAGTATCAGGGATGGTTATCTCTGGAATGGGTAAAAGCTTGGGAACCAGAATTAGAAGAACCTTCTTTGGCGATTCCGCATTTTATTGATGCTTTCCATCGGTTGCAAAGGAAGGTAAAGCGGTAAAGTTAAGATTATGACTAAAAAAAGAGGCTGTCTCTGTTAGGTTCAGAGATAGCCTCTTTTTTTAAATTAAACCGTATTTTTTCCCGGCTTTCTCCATGACCTCAAGGGTATCATCTAAATCCTCCTGGGTATGGGTGGCCATTAAAGAGAGGCGTAAACGGGATAGTTTTTTTGGAACAGCAGGATAATAAACAGGATTAACAAAGATTCCTGCTTGATGGACTTCTCTACTAATTAACTTTAATTTTTCTTCATCACCTACGATAATGGGAATAATTGCTGTTTCGGCATTCCCTAAGTTAAAACCCATCCGTTTAAGGTTAGAGATCATGTAATTAATGTTATACCATAGTTTAGCCCTTAAATCTGGTTCATTATCAATAACATCAATACCAGCGATTAATGCTCCGGCTGAAGCGGGGGGAAGTGCTGTAGAAAACATATGAGAACGGGCATAGAAACGGAGGTAATTTATAACTTCTTTAGAAGATGCGACAAAGCCGCCGACTATTCCAAGGGCTTTACTTAAGGTGCCGGCAACAATATCGATCTCTCCTTCCATCATAAAGTGTTCTGGAGTACCTCTTCCATTTTCTCCGATTACTCCGGTAGCATGAGCTTCATCGATCATAATTTTAGCCCCATATTGGTTTGCTATTCCTTTAATTCTGGGCAGATTAGAGATGTCTCCATCCATACTGAAAACACCGTCGACAATAATTAATTTTCCATTAAAACCTCGTTCTTCTGAAGTTTGTAAAACATTTTCCAGGCTATCTAAATCATTGTGTTTAAAGGTACGAAAAGTACCGCCGGATAAACGGCAACCATCGATAATGCTTGCGTGGTTCAGACGATCATTGATCGCTACATCATCTTTGCGTACTAAAGCCGAGACACAACCAACATTTGAGGAATAGCCGGAAGTGAAGATAATTGCATCTTCACAGCCTTTCATTTTAGCTAATTTATTTTCCAGCTCTTTATGAAGCTCTAATGTTCCACCCAGCAAAGGAACACTTCCGGCTCCTGCTCCAAACTTTTCTAATGCTTTTTTGGAGGCTTCTACTACTGCCGGGTGAGTGGTAAGGCCAAGATAATTGTTGGAGGCCATCATGATCATTTCACGGGCCTCGTTAGTATAACGGTCTAAAATTTTTACCCGGTGTTCTGAAGGACTGGATAATATACGTGACCAATGATGAAATTCCTGTTCTGCCATCTCCTCCATAAATTCGTAAAATGGGTAGGTTTTGGCCAAAATATTAGGATCGGGAAAATCAGCGAAATCACTAAGATTTTTACCTTGGTATTTTATTTCTATCTCCTCCCACTCGCTAATGATATTTTGATTATAACCAATAATAGAAATTTTAACCATTTTTTTCTTTTAGGTCAAGAGGTAAAGGCTATTTATTTGACTATTCTTGAAAGCAGGTTTATTTTTTTTTAGGACTCTGGTATAATCTAAAAGACAATCTTTTCAGAAAAGAGAGGTGAATTACAATTGGAGCTGTGGTTTACAGAAAAACAAACCTCAGATCTAGCCATCTCTTGTCGTATAAAGAATACTATCTATCAGGAACGGACTAAATATCAGGATTTGGCGATAGTGGATACCTGTCAGTTTGGACGGATGTTGCTGTTAGATGGGGTAATTATGACTACAGAAAAGGATGAGTTTTTTTACCATGAAATGATTACTCATGTGGCGATGCATACGCATCCTCATCCGGAACAAGTATTGGTGGTAGGTGGAGGGGATGGAGGCACAGTACGTGAGGTTCTTAAGCATCATTCCGTTAAAAGAGTAGTCTTAGCAGAACTTGATGAAGGTGTAATTGCTGCTAGTAAAAGATACCTACCTTCAATTGCTACAGGGCTTTCTGATCCTAGAGTAAAAATAGAGATTACTGATGGGACGATTTATGTCCGAGAGCATCGCAATGAGTTTGATGTTGTAATTATAGATTCTACTGATCCAATAGGGCCGGGTGAGGTTTTATTTACCCGGGAGTTTTACCAGGAGGTTTTTAAAGCCTTAAAAGAGCAGGGTGTGATGGTTGCACAGACTGAATCACCAGTGCTGGATCGTAGCTTAATCCCTAAACTATGGAATTACCTGAAGAATACCTTTCCTTTAGTCCGCTTGTACCTAGGAGTAGTTCCTACCTATATTGGTGGGCACTGGACCTGGATGTTGGCATCTAAAGGGCCGGATCCACTGGTTATTCCAGCGGAGAGGTTTCTTAAGCTAGAAACTAAGTATTATACTCCTGAAATTCATAAAACGGCTTTTATTCTACCTCCTTACGTTTCAGAGTTATTAAAGTAAATATAATTTTTTTAAAATTGCGAGCAAAAAGGCTGCGGAGGCTATTTTATCGAGCGACGAGTTTTATATAAAGAGCTGGATTTGGGAGCTTTCTGCTGTACTGAGGAAGGTATCGACATCGCCGATGATTAAGTGTTCATACTCGATCAATTCTGATTCTTCAATGCCTAGCATCTCTAAAGTACCTTGACAAGCGATGAAATTAACCTTACGTTTCATTGCCATGTCCAGCATTTCTCCGACCGTTTCGCTGCCGCGTAAATTGATTAGTTTTTTCATTAAAATACTACCCAGACCAGCAAAGTTCATTTTGGAGAGGCTTAGCTTATCTGGCCCGACCGGTAAAAGAAGCTTAAAAAGTCTTTCTAAGGGGTTTTTGGCTCTTCCTCTTTCTTTTCGCAGAAGAGAGAGGCCCCAGAAAGTAAAAAAAAATACTGGCTTTATATCCCCGGCCGGCTGCCGCCCAGGCGATAGCTAGGGCGGAGAGAGCTTTATCTAAATCTCCACTGAACAGGATGAGGCAGAGTTTTTGGTTATCTTGGTTTGGCAAATTATTGCCCCTTTCTTTGTTGAGAATGATTTTGTGAATTAATAAGCCGCTTTTATAGTTTGTCCGGGAAAGGAGATAACAAACGATTTAATTATATTGAGAGGATAGGATTGTTCTATAGAAAAAAGCGGGTTTACAAGGAAGAAGGAAGATTAATGTTTGTGTATTATGTTAATAATTCTATTCATCAGATCCCATCTTTTATTTATATTGCCAGGGTTCTTGGTGGGATAGTTCTTACTAATGGCCGGGATTCTATAAAAGTTTTACAACAAGAATACTCGGATATAACTGCAGAATATCATCCAAATCGTGCCGCTTTACAACGGCGTTTATCTGAACTGCGTCCGGAGGCGATTATTCAACCGGATTATACTAAAGAGTTTTTGAATGTAGATTTTGACACTGCCCATATTCAAGTCTTTCATGGGACTTCTGATAAAACTTATAATTATAGTTCTCAGGTTCGGAAGTATGATTTTCTTTTGCTTCCCGGGGTTAGGACTTACAAAACCATGTTGGCGGCAGGCTTGCTAACAGAGGGGAAATATGCTATTGTTGGCTATCCAAAAGCGGATCGGGTTTTTAAAGGGGAGTTTAACCGGGACTTGGCAGTAAAGAGTTTAGGCTTGGATCCGGCTTGGCCTACGGTTCTTTATGCCCCAACCTGGCAGGATGCAAAGTTTAATACTAGCCTTCCAAGATATGGGCGGGAGGTCCTTTCACAGGTTCCGGAGGAATATAATCTTATTGTCAAATTACATCCTAATACTAAACGGTATGATCTCAAGAATTATCGAATGGTGAAACGGATTTCCGAAAATAACCCTCAGATTAAATTACTTGATTTCCATCATGATGTTATGCCAATTATGGCAGCGTCTGACTTATTAATCACTGATATTTCCACAGTTTCTCACGAGTTCTTATGTTTTGACCGTCCGTTGGTGTTCCTAGATCCACGGTTACTATCAATACGTAAGGATAAGGTTTGGGTCTGGAGATGCGGTTCTGTGGTGAAGAGAAAAGGCGAGGTTTGGCCTACAGTCAAAAGGGCTTTAGCGGCACCGGAAGTATATGCTGAAAAACGAAAAGCTATGCGGGAAGAGATATTTTATAAACCTGATGGACATGCTGCTGAAAGGGCGGCTGAAGCGATTAGGGATTTTATTAAGAGAAGAAAAAAGGGCCAAATATAAGATTTTAGAGGAGAAAAATCTTTGAAAAAAAATAAAGATCGTATGGAAAAAGATAAAAAGATGAAAACAGGCATTCGGCTTTTTTCATATATTAAACCATATTGGAAGCAATTTGCTACTGCGATTATTGCGATGGCGATTGTATCCTTAATTAATCTTTCTTTTCCGTATATTTTTGGTAATTATCTGATAGATAAGGTGCTAAATACCGAGGGGAATTTTGCCTTACTTAATCTAATTGTGGTGGGCGTGGTAGTGCTTATGCTTTTAAAGGGGGTATTTTCCTATTTTCAAAGGTACCTTACTTCCTATGTAGGGCAGCGGATAGTGACTAACTTACGCAACCAGGTATACCAACATTTACAGAGGATGTCCATGGGTTTTCATGAGTCGCAGCGAACTGGAGAAATGATTGCCAGGATTACTAGTGATGTAGGGCAGATTCAGTCGATAGTTTCTACTGGAGTTGTCTCTTTATTGACACAATCATTTCTTCTGATTGGTATATTTGTAGCGGTTCTTCTGATTAATTGGCGGTTGACGCTTTTGACTTTTACTGTTGTTCCTTTTATTATTTATGTTGTTTCTAAGGCGGGTAAAAAGATTAGGGGTATCAGTCACCGGGTTCAAGAGACTGTAGCCGATTTAACAGATATTCTACAGGAAACATTTTCCGGGATTAGAGTGGTTAAGGCTTTTACCATGGAAAAACATGAAGCTAAGCGGTTTGCTAAAGAAAATGAAGCTAGTTTTCAGGCTAGTATGAAGTCTGCTCAAGCTTTGGCTTTTCTTACTCCTACTGTAGAAATACTTTTTGTTGTCGGGTTAGCTATTGTCCTTTGGTATGGTGGAATAGAGGTCTTACAAGGAAGATTAACTACTGGTAAACTAATTACTTTCTTTACCTATATTGCTATGGTTGGAACTCCAATAACGGTCCTTACTAATATTTTTAATAATTTACAACAGGCTTTGGCTGCGGCGGACCGTCTTTTTGAGGTCTTAGATTACCAGGAAGAATTAAGAGAGGCACCAAATGCCATTTCCTTGTCCTCGTTTTCTGGTGAAGTGGAATTTAAAGATGTGACCTTTGGATACCAGAAAGATAATATAGTTCTTTCCAATATAAATTTGAAAGTAGCACCTGGTGAGATTATTGCTTTGGTAGGCCCCAGCGGGGCCGGGAAAACTAGCTTGGTTAATTTAATTCCCCGCTTTTATGATCCTATTAGTGGAGAAATATTGGTAGATGGACAAAACATTAAAAAGATCAAGATTTCTTATCTCCGCCAACAGATTGGATTAGTGCCACAGGAAACGATACTTTTTGGCGTTTCAGTTCGGGAAAACATTGCTTACGGTAGGCCTGGAGCAACTGAAAAAGAGATTATAGATGCTGCTAAGATGGCAAATGCTCATGATTTTATTATGGATCTACCTGAAGGATATGATACTTTAGCTGGAGAGAGAGGTTCAAAACTTTCTGGGGGACAAAAACAGCGGATTGCTATTGCCCGGGCACTCTTGCGTGATCCGCGGATTCTTATTTTAGATGAAGCAACTTCGGCTTTAGATTCGGAATCTGAACGCCTAGTTCAAGAGGCTTTAGAGTATTTAATGAAAGGTAGGACAGCTTTTATTATTGCTCACCGGCTTTCTACAGTACAATGTGCTCATAAAATTCTGGTATTAGCAGGCGGAAAGATTGTGGAGGAAGGAACCCACGGGGAATTGTTGGCTGCGGATGGTTTATATACAAGAATGTATAGAAGTGGGTTAATGAGAGCAGACAATATTTAATAAGGTGTGTGAAATGAGAGTGAAACGTAACCGGATTCTTTTAATCAGCAATGGACATGGAGAAGACCAGATTTCTGCAGTTTTAGGTGGACAATTAGCGGAAACTGTGCCAGAAATGGAGATTATTGCTTTGCCGATTGTTGGAGCAGGCCAAGCATATACAGATAAAGGGATTTCCATACTTATGGAGGGAGAAGATCTTCCTAGTGGGGGATTTTCTCGGAATAGTTTCCGGAATTTAATGATGGATATAAGGGGAGGCCTTCTGGGATTAACTGGTAGACAGATCCGGAATTTAAAAAAGGTGAGGGAAAGTATTGACTTGGCGGTATGTGTTGGTGACGTATATCTAATAATATTGGCTGGTTTTTTTCTTCGAAAACCGCTCTTTTTTCTTCCGACAGCTAAATCTGATTATATTTCTCCTCATTGGAAGATCGAGATAGGTCTAATGCGCCGCTTCTGTCAAAAGATATTTCCTCGGGATGCTATTACCGGAAAATCACTAGCTAGTCATGGATTACCAGCCATCTTTGCCGGGAATTTGATGATGGATTGCTTATATTATAAAGATCCGGAGTATTTCAGTATGCAGGACGGGTGGGTGATCTCCTTACTTCCGGGAAGCCGTTTTGAAGCTTATGAAAATATGAAGGATCTATCTGAGTCGTTAGTAGCTTTTGAAAATTTAGTTCGTAATAAAGGTATTAATAAATCCCGCCGTTATTTAGTAGCTTTAGCTGGTGGACTGGATTTTTCGGAAATCAGAGAGAAGTTAGGTCCTAGCGGATGGACAAGTAGAAAGATTACTGCTGAAGAAGCTACTAATGGCATAGTTGGGCACCTTTGTTCCCCGGATCAGGAGCAGAGTTTTTGTATCACTGTGGTTAAAGGGAGGTTTGCCGATATCCTAGCTGCTAGTGATCTGGTGATTGGACTTGCCGGAACCGGTAATGAGCAAGCTGTAGGTTTAGGTAAGCCCGTGGTGACTTTCCCTGGAAGAGGGCCGCAATTCTCTGAGAAATTTGTAAAAATACAAAAAAGATTATTAGGGGATTCTATAAGTTTAGTGGAGAGGGAACCATCTGTAACTGCCGGAGAAATTTTAAGGATTCTTACAGATGCTTCAATAAAGGAGAAGATGGGGGCGATTGGCCGGGAGCGAATGGGAGAACCGGGTGGAGCTCGAAGAATTGCCCTGCAGATAAAAGAGTATTTTGATCAACGGGGATAACGGGCTATTCAACAAGTGCTTCCTTAATACCATCAACATAAGCATGACTTTGCATAATAGCAAGAATGAGGTTAAAGGTAAACTTGCATCTGTTTTTTTCTAGGAAATTCAGTAATCGAATAGTACCTGGACGTTCTGGCCAGCGAAAAGGAGTAAGAATTTTAACCCAGAGAAAGAAGATGGGGGAGATTAAAGTCGTCATTTTAACTCTAAAAGAAGGGTCTTTACGGTAAAATAAGACGGCTGTATGTCCTCGTTCTTTTTCTTTTCTTAGTATTCCCGGTACTTTTTCGGAGGTGATCGGAGCTTGAACATGGTAACTCCAGGCGGTTAGGCTTTTGATTCTTTTTAAACCAAGCCGCCTTAAACGTTGCCCAAGCTCTAGATCTTCCCATCCGTATTCGATAAAATCTTCATCGAAAAGGCCGGCTTCAATTATTTTGTCCCGCTCAACAGATACATTTCCAGTGGCAAAAAAAGCTCTAGATAGATCATTTACTCGCTTTGATTTTTGGTTAGGATCAGCTGGCTTTTCCGTATTAATAACTGAACCATTAACGATTAAACCTGGATGATTATGGGCGGTAAGATGGCTTTCTACAAATTCTTTCCGTACGATCATATCACTATCTAGAAAGATGATAAGTCTTCCTTTAGCAGCCATAACTCCAGTATTACGGGCTCTGGATCGTCCTGAACGTTCTAGTCTAATGTAACGAAGTATACAAGGAGCCTTATTAATATAATCCTTCACAATTTCTGGGGTATGATCTGTTGAACCATCATCTATTACTATGATTTCGTAAGTAGTAGGGTTTGCAGTTTGTTCAATCAAAGAGTTTAAGCAATGAGGGAGAATATCTTGGGAATTGTAGGCAGGGATTACTACACTAGCTTCTGGTTTCACTAAAACAGCTCCTTTTTCATTCTAGGTGCTACTATAAATATAACATCTCCATCCTCTGGTCGTCAATCCTTGCTACTATAGACAAAAATGAAGATTTTATGGAGTATGTAAAATTAGAGGATTTTTTAAGTTTAAAAATAACGATTCATAACTATAAAGGAAATAATTAAATGTTTAAAGAATCTTAGAATTAAACTAATGTATTGGTGGTATTTAATATGAAAGAACCTTTAGATGTTGTAATTACGGTTAACAGCCCGGGAGAAGTCTCGGGTTGGCTTAAACCAGTTTCAGTTGCACTAGAGCATCTACCTTGGGAAAGCAGGATTACGGTTTTTATTCCACCCTGTCCATTTGCCAGTGGAGCTGAAGCCGAGGTTGTTAAGGCAATTCCTCAGGTTGATAAGGTAATAGGAGCTAAAGAGACTATTCGATATACTCTGACGGGAAAACTACCAAAAGGGTTCTACCCTTCGGAGTGCGGGATTGTACTTTTTTTAGGCGGGGATCTTACCTATGCTGCTCTTTTAGGAAAGCGACTCCATTACCCGGCGGTAGCTTATACAGAAGGATTGGTAAATTGGGAAAAATCTTTCGCAAGGTTTGCTGTACCTTATCACTATATGGCTGAGAAGATTAAAAAAGATTCGATAAAAAAGAAGACCCGGGTGATTGGAAATCTGATGTTAGATGCTGTTAAGCCTAGCTTTAGTAAAGAAAAGATGAAGCAGGTACTAGGAAACCAGACAAGTCCGGGGCTCTTACTAATGCCGGGAAGCCGTCCTGCTCATTTCCATTACATGTTGGTTTTTTTTCTAAAAGCAGCGGAAATAATTAAGAGTCAGATGCCAGATCTGATTCCAGCAGTCAGTATCTCGCCTTTTGTATCTAAACATCAATTAATTGAAGCGATCTCCGGTTCTATAGCGAAAGCATGGGGACTATCTGCTGTTTATATTCCTGGAGAAGACAAAAGAACTTCTTTGGAATGGCAATCTCTTGGTCAGATTAAAACTAGTTCCGGTGTTAACATCCCCTGTTTCCGTGGACACCAGTATGACTTAATGAACTGGGCAGACTTGGCCCTTACCATCCCGGGAACCAATACTATTGAACTATCTTTTATGGGGGTACCGATGATTGTAACTGTACCATTGAATCATCCGGAGGAGATTCCACTTGAGGGTATTGCAGGTATAATTGGAAGGATCCCAGTTTTAGGAAAGGAACTAAAGAGAAGATTGCTTCCCAAAGTTCAAGCGAAGATAAAGTTTACGGCCTGGCCGAATCGATTAGCTGGGAAATTAATTACTCCGGAATTAATTGGTGGACTTTCTCCGGATGAAGTAGCGAAGGTTGCTATTGATATGCTAAAAAATCGAGCTAGACTTCTTAATATTTCCAAGTGTCTTCGGGAGACAGTGGGTGAATCAGGAGCAGCCCAGCGTTTAACGGACTTACTACAGGAGGTAATAACTGAATACTATGTGAAACCGAGGCCTTAGTAGAATAATTCAGGAAAATCCTGAGTTATTCTACTTTATTAAAATAAAAATACATCTAGAAAATCGTCGCAGGCTACTTATACGAATGACAGCCTTTGTAAGCTATAGATGAAAGTTCTCATTTATCCTTTTAGATACCCTTGCAAAGCTAGGGTAGGGGGACTACTAAGAAAAAGCTATACTGATTGTTCAGTATTTTTTAATTGGGCACTTTTTTTAAATGACTGATGATCAATTAAACCTAAGAGAAATCCGGAATAAGCAGCAAATAAGTCATTTATTGCAATATGAACATAAAAGGAGATTAAAATAGCAATAATAACTCTCTGTAGAGGAGTTAAACCTTTAATAGCTGCTCTGATTAATATGAATAACTGCCAACCCCAGAAAAGCAAGCCACCGATGATACCCCAACCGATAAAGATATTCAAATAATTACTATGTGCGCATGAGACATTATAGTTATTTGCTTTAAATATTTCTGGTTTATATTTCTCGTAGATAGCTCCGAAATTTCCAGGGCCAACTCCGAAAAACGGGTAATCTTTAATAATATTTAAGGAGCTTTTCCAGATTCGAATTCTTGTCATATGGTCCTGGAGCCTAAAAGCGGAAATAAAGCGTTCCTTAGAAAATAAACAAAGAATAGTTGACACTAACCCTGCTCCTAAGATTGGGTAGAAACCGTTTTTTATCACAAGAAATACTATAGCAATTAATGAACCAACCATAGCACCTCTTGAACCAGAAATAACTAAACCACAGGTACAAAGAAAAAAGGCAATGATATTCTCTTTGATATAAAGTTTTTCTTTCCAATAGATAATCAAACTACCAATTGCGCCGACTACGCCTGTTTGAAAAAGTATTCCCAGGCCGTTATCAGCAATATATAGAATTTCCCCTCGCCCACCTTTGCCAAACCTTGACAAGAGCTTAAAATTACCTAAAGACCAATTTAAATTAAAAAGCTTAGCAATAACAGTAATTAAAGATAGTACGGTTACTCCTCTGATTAGATCTTGTATAAAGCAAGCGGGATCTTTAATAATCCATCTTCCAAGTATATATAGCCAAATAAAAAGGAAAGGGATAAAAAAACAAGAGATAGCAGTAGTCTTATTTATTGCATAAATAATGCTTATTACCCCAGATATAGCCAGTAGTAACCAAAAATACAAATTAATGCTGTCGGTTTTAATTTTTTTAAAAAGACCTCGGGTTTTAAAAATACTTAAGTAAATGGTGGCAAGTAGAGTAAAAAGGGGATTAATTCCTAGCGTAAACCCAGTAAATCTTTCTATTCGGTTGTTATTCTCCATTTGGGGACCTCCTATTAAACTTATTCTTCTGTTATTCTATTTATCCGAAAGATATCCTTTTCGTAATACTAAGGAATTGCATAATTGGTTGATTTAAGATGTAACCATTCACTATAAATATTGGTAAATAAATTTTAATTAATAATTTATATTACTAAATATAAAATTAAGTTTAACAGAGCCCTACTAGGGCTAATTATTTTTTTAAAGCTTGTTTTATCTACCTTGATAAACAGTAATTACCGTCTTCTATGTAGCGGATGATATGTTATAATCGTAAACATGGAGGAGAATATTATGTTAAGTATTTTCCGCGAAAAGTTTATTAAGGATCTAATAATCTGGGTTTTACTTAGTATCTTTCTGTCATCAATATTGGCAGCTGGTGCTGGGTTGTTAGCTGATCGCTATTTTACTCAGACGATAGCTGGCTTAATGGGTGATGTTGGGGAATATGATCTGTTTTTTCAGGTTCGTAATGATTTAAAAGGGGTTGCACTTTCACGGTTTAAACAGATTATCCAGGAGAAGTTACCTGGAGCTGTTCTAAAAACCGGTATAAGTATTGCCGGGAAAACAACAGTCTTTATTGGGTTACCGACAAAGTATCGTACTAAAAGGGTATTTACAAATTTAAATTATTATTTCCGGGATGTCCCAGGGAGTAGTAGTTTTAGTTTAATGACCGAACCACGACTTACCATTTCCGGGATTCCCCGAAGTGTAATGGACCTTTTTATCAGGGAAGTAGAAAAGATACCTGATGTTAGTTTTGCCTTCCAAGATGGCTCAAGTATTGCTATTATTCTAGACCAAAGAGCAGAAATTAAAAAAGTAAAAAAAGAGCTTGAGGGTATTTTAGCAAGCTATCGCCTTTTGGAGGTTAGGTTTCCTTCTGAGTATAATGTAGAAAATGCAATCGAGGCCGGGAAAATTCTCAGCAGTTTACTGGCGGGTAAGGGAGGAGTTACTTTTATTCGTGATGTTACATCCGGAGAAAGTTCTGATGAGCGGCAGGCTCTATTAATGACCATGGCAGAAATGAAAAAGTTTCTTCTTTCATATGCCGGTCAGGTTTTTATTATCCCTATATCGGGTATAGTGCTTAATCCCGGTGATGTATTGGCTTTAGGAAGTAACGAAGCTCAGCCTTTGAAAAAAGGAGAACCGGTTAAAACTGAGGATGTATTGGTTAAAATTACTTCTGCGGAACAAGAAGGGAGAATGGAGGGCCTAATTGTCCAGGGAGATTCCAGTCTGATCTCTGATCCTTCAGCCCGTTTAGTAGTAGAAGATAATAAAACTGGAGATATAGTTGCCAGTATTATTACAGATAGTCCGAAAGAACGATTAGTAAAAGTGTTGGATGAATCAATTAAACTTCTGGAGCAAGTGAATAGTATTCAGGATCTCCCTTCACAGGCTGGACAAGTGCTTGCTGCTGCAGAGACCATTCAGGCTGCACTCCAAAGTATTAATGGGCTGGGAACCGGAACCCCGGATTTACAGAAAATTAGAAGGCTCTCTACTTTACTGGAAGGTACCGGAACTGAACTTCAAAATATGGCGGATAATTTGGCCCGTTTACGGTGGGCGGAGAATCAACTAGATAAAGCCATAGATGGTTTAGAAGGGGTTCAGACTTTTACCCAAATGGGGCTGGCGCTTAAAAACTCAGGGTATTATGGTGACCTTGGGGAGCGGATTACTTCTCTAGGCCAGGGAATCACCGGGCTGATTGAAGACTTAAGAAGTAAAGCTAAGAGCCTTGATGATTTTATTAACCGATTTAACCCATTGGTTGAGGTTTTATTACGGTGGAAGCAGGGAACGGCTAATCTTGCAGAACAACTTAATAAGGTTTATAGAACAAGCGGGGGAGAAGATGGCTCTTTAGAGGGAATTGCTGAACTAATCGGAATGAATGCTGAGAGTCTAAAAGAATTAGAGGAATTAGATCTTTCCGGCTTGCGTCAAGGATTAACCCCGCTGGAATCAGGTTTTGGGGCATTGGAAGGGACTAATTTGACGATGATTATTGATGAACTAAAAGTGGTTCAGTCTTCACTACCTAAATTGCAGGATGAAGAGATCGGGAAAACCATTACTTTGCTTGATAATTATTTAGGGGGAGAAGTGGCATCTGGAGAGAAATTACAGCTTTTTCTCAATGCCGGATATAGTAAGAAAGAAGTTACCAAACTGATCAAAAGTTTCTTTGATTCTGATGAAGTAAGGATTCAGTCTTTACCTCCCGGAACTATTCAAACTGATGTTAGGAATGAATTATCAAGGCTTCTTCAGGAGGTAAGAGGGGTAATTGCGGCCCTTACTGTAATAATTTTAGGGATTATGGCCTTTCTTTTCGATCAAGCGCCTGTACTGGCAATGCTCCATCATTTAGACTTGATTGCTCCACTGGAAGATGCGAGTCTAAAACAGAGAAAAGGTATAGGGATTAAGATTTGCCGGAAGGTCTTTCCCTGGTTATATTCAGCTGCGATAGGTGCTATTTGGTTATGGGCGACGATTAAGCTTTCCGGGGCACAGATCCCATATTTATCAGATTTCCATTTTTTCTTAGCCGGTGGCTTCTTAGGAATAATATTCTACCAGGTAGTAGAGAAATTTCACCAGTTAAATATGGATGAGGTTATGGCTGGATATGCTATGGGTTTTTCTTTTACTACGGTGATGAGGGAGATTCTGATCCCAGCAGGCCGCCCCGGATTGATGCAGCTTCTTAACAGGCGGAAGATGGTGATAAAGTGAATACAGAAAAAAGAGAACCTTTACTAAAAATCGAAGGATTGGGAAAAAGATATCACCGCAGGATGGTTTTGAATAAAATTAACCTTAATCTTTATGCCGGAGAGACGATAATTATTATGGGGCCTAGTGGATGTGGGAAATCTACACTGGTAAGGTGTATAAATCGCTTAACTGAACCGGATGAAGGTCGGATTTTCTTCGATGGTGTGGACGTAACCGGTATCTCTATGGCTAAATTGGCTGAGATGAGGAAGAAAATTGGGTTTGTATTTCAACAATTTAACTTGATCCGACGGTTAAATGTTCTGGAGAATGTTACCTTTGCCCTAAGAGTTTATGGTTTATCTAAGGATGAGGCTGAAGAGAAGGGCATTACAGCTTTGTCACGAGTGGGAATGGCAGAGAGAGTTTCAAGTTACCCAGCCGAACTTAGTGGTGGGGAACAACAAAGAGTAGGAATAGCTAGAGCCTTAGTCCTTAAACCCCGGTTGATGCTGTGGGATGAACCAACAGCTGCTCTTGATCCGATTTTGGTTGGAGAGGTTCTTGATATAATGGAGGATTTGGTTAGGGAAAAAGAGACGACAATGTTAGTTGTAACCCATGAAGTTGGTTTTGCCCGCCGGGCTGCCGATCGGATTATTCTCCTTGATCATGGTAATATTGTAGAAGAAGGTACACCAGAAAAAATATTTACCGAGCCGCGGTCAGAAATTGGTGAAAAATATAAAAAACTATTAAAAAATTAAAAGAAACATGATATACTAAAAAAGCATCTAGAAAACGATAACAATTTTACAAGTTTTTCAGGTGTTGGAGGTGTTGGTTTGAAGGGCTTTCAGCAAACTTTAAAGAATAAGATTACCATTGCTGGTCAAGCCTTACATTCGGGGAAAATGGTGTCAGTAAACCTAATCCCTCAACCGGTTAACACTGGGATTTTATTTTCTCGCTCTGATTTATCAGAAAAACCAGTAATTGCGGCTAAACCGGGGAATGTAATTGATACAGTAAAGAACATGACTTTAGGAACTGAGGAATGGCGGATTCAAACAATAGAACACTTGATGGCTGCCCTTCACGGTTTGAGAGTTGACAACCTTCTAATTGAGGTGGATGGTTCTGAACTACCATTGGGTGATGGTAGTGCCCGGTATTTTGCGAAAAAAATAAAAGAGGTGGGTTTAACTACTCAGAAGCAACCAAGAAAGGTACGGAGAATAACTTCTCCGGTTTGGGTAATGAATGGTAATACTACCCATTCTTATTTAATTGCTTTACCAGGTAAAGGGTTAAGGATTAGTTATTGTTTCACCTCTGATCATAAAGTAACTGGGAACCAGTTTGCTCAGTATGAGATTACTCCTGAAAATTTTTGGACGGAATTAGCTGGTGCTAGGACGATTGCTTTCTCCCGGGAGTTAGAAGAGCTTCGTAAACAGGGACTCGCATTGGGAGGAAATATAGATGCCGCCGTTGTAGTGGGAGAAGATTCCTATCTTAATGAGCTGAGGTATGATGATGAAATTGTTCGTCATAAAATTCTTGATATTTTAGGTGATTTATATCTACTTGGCCCAGTGGAGGGAGAGATTGTTGCGATTCGTTCCGGGCATAAACTGGATTTAGAATTGGCAATAAAGCTGGAGAGTCTTTTGGAGTAGGGGAGGTCTATAATGGAGATTAATGAGATTAAAAAGTTATTACCTCATCGGTACCCCTTTCTGTTGGTAGATCGGGTGATTTTGTGTGAGCCACGGAAACGGATCGTTGCTTTAAAAAATGTTACTAATAATGAAGAATATTTTTGTGGGCATTTTCCACAGCGCCCTGTTATGCCTGGTGTCCTGATTATTGAAAGCATGGCTCAAGCTGCGGGGCTGGCTTTGTTAGTTGAAGAAGAGCATCTAGGTAAGATTCCGTTTTTCACTGGGATTGATAAGGCCCGTTTTCGTCGTCCGGTGGTTCCTGGTGATCAGATGTATCTGGAGATTGATATTATACGGGTGAAAGGCAATTTCTGCAAAGCAAGAGGGATAGCTAAAGTAGATGACAAAATAGTTGCAGAGGCAGATTTAATGTTTGTTTTAGGTTCATAAGATAAAAAGTCGTTGTATATTTGCATGTAGGTAAGGAGGCCTCCGGATGAAAGTAATTGAGAATAAAGTAATACCGCTAAGAGAGATCCATGAAACTGCGATTGTTCATCCCGGTGCAAAACTGGGAAAAGATGTAGTGATTGGTCCGTATGCGCTTATTGGGGAAAATGTTGAGTTGGGTGATAGTTGTCGGGTGGGCCCTCACGTAACAATTGATGGGTGGACGAAAATTGGTTCTGGCAATAAGTTTTTTCATGGTGCTTCGATTGGATGTGAACCTCAGGATTTAAAATTTAAGGGCGAAAAAAGTTTTTTATTTATCGGGGATGATAATACCTTCCGGGAGAACGTGACTGTCAGTCTAGGTACGGAAGGTGGAGGTGGGGAAACCAGGATAGGTAATCAGAACTTATTTATGGCCTATTCACATATTGCCCATGATTGTCAAGTAGGAAGCCATATAGTCATGGCTAATTGTACAGCACTGGCGGGTCATGTAGTAGTAGAAGATCGAGCAGTAATTGGCGGTTTATGCGGTATTCATCAATTTACTAAAATCGGGAAGATGGCGATGATCGGGGGCTGTTCCAAAATTGTAAAGGATGTACCGCCGTTTGTAATTGCGGATGGAAATCCAGCGAGAGTAGCAGGGATAAATATTGTTGGCCTTAGAAGGAATGATATTCTTCCTGAAGTAAGGGATGAGATTAAAAAAGCCTACCGTATTTTGTACCGTTCTAATTTGTCGGTGGCGCAGGCGATCGAAAAAATGGAGCATGAATTACAAAGTTCGGCAGAGATAGATCATTTTATTCGTTTTCTCCGTAATGCCCAGCGTGGGATTTGCCGGTAACCCTAAAATCAATTTATTAATTAAGACTAGACTGAAGTCTAGTCTTTTTACTAGAAATGAAATTACTTAGATTGTAGGAAAACTAAATACTATAATTATGTGGAGGGACAAATATGAAGTGGGGAGTTTTAGCGGGTAAAGGTTTGCTCCCACTGGAAGTGGCTAAAGGAATGAGAAGCTCGGGTATTGAACCGGTGATTATCGGTCTGGCAACCGATCTTGAGACATTTAGAGAAGAAGGATTCGTGGTGGAAGAAGGGAACCTGGGGCAACTAGCTTCTATACTGCAGTTATTTACTAAGCATCAAGTTAACAGAATAGTAATGGCTGGGAAGGTTAGTAAAGAAGCTTTATTTTCCGGACAGGGTATTGATCAGGATCTCATGCTCCTGTTTTCAGGGTTAAAACAGAAGAATGATGATTCGATTCAATTAGCTATTGTCCACTATTTTGCAGACAAGGGGATTATAGTGGAAAAACAGACTGAATTTCTAAGCCATCTTATTCCGGAAAAGGGGTTGTTAGCTGGGCCATCGCTTAGCGATCAGGAAAAGGAAGATGTTAAACTGGGCTATAAGATGGCAAAAAAGATGGGCGGGTTAGATATTGGGCAGAGTGTAGTAGTAAAAAAAGGAATGGTACTGGCAGTGGAAGCGGTTGAAGGTACAGACCGGACTATACTACGTGGGGGAGAATTAGGTGGCGAAGGTGTAGTAGTGGTAAAAGTTGCAAAACCCCAGCAGGATCTGAGGTTTGATGTACCAGCAATCGGAATGACAACCTTGAAAGCTGTAATCTCTTGTAAAGCTAGAGTCCTAACGGTTCAGTCAGGAGTTACCTTTATTATGGAAAAAAGCAAACTATTAAAGGAAGCAGAAAAACATGGGATTTCGATTGTGGCGATAGATGATCTTACCATTATTGACAAGTGATTTCAGAAGGTATTGCCTGTTTGGAAAGCGAATATGAAAAATAGCTGAAAAATGTAGGAGAGATTACTGAAAGGAGAGGAGTAATTGAAGAAAACTACAATCTTTATTATTATAATAAGCAGTATAATTATCCTTTCCATCTTCTTAATTAAGGTCTTTCCGATTTTACAACCTAAGAGTAAACCTGTTGGTTTACTTCCTCTACTTAATGAAGAAGAGAGCAAAGCAAAGGAAGTTTCTGAGGAAATACCATTTCTTAAAAACGTAGAGATAATATTGGTAGACAAAAATAATAGGTGTAATTGGAAGCTCTTTGTCGAAATTGTGGAAGAGAAAGAGGAGATTCGTCTGTTGTCCAGAATTAAAGGAGAATATTACACGCTTAGTGGTGATAAATATCTGGTAGAAGCAGCGAAAGGACAGCTTGATGAAGATTTCACCTCTCTTAATCTTTCTGAGGAAGTAACGCTTTTGGGACCAGATCTTAATCTTTATGCTAAGGAGTTAAGTTGGGATTCCCAGCGTGCAGATGAGATAGTAGGTAAAAGCCTGAATATTGATTATGGTGGTTTAACTGTAAAGGCGGAAGAGTTTTCCCTTAAGCCGGATGATAGTGAGCTTGAAATTCCAGGCCATTCGCGGTCGACCTTTCGTTAAAAAGGTACATTCTTTAATTTAAATACAAATTTCCGCTCCGAAGATATTTTACAGAGATTAAACCAGCTGCTCTTCAGCTCGGAAACTAATTTCTACAAGTTCTTCTTTGCGAAAAGGAGTAGATCATGAAAGATAAATTATTGAGTATATTATTTTTATCTATTGTTTTTCTTTTCTTTATTTGTCCAAAAGCATATGCAATGGATACTATCACTGAGTTAGAAGTAATAGTTCCGGATGAAGGTTGGACTGATATTGATCTTAAAAATGAAATCTTTATATACCGGGGTTGTTTAGGCTCTCCAGTAAAAGTATTAAATAGATCACCACAGATGTGTTTGACTGCGGTAGAGATTGATTATGATCTTAAGAAGCAGTTATTAGCGGCGAAAAAAGAAGTAAATGTACAAGTAGAAGGAGAAGAAACGACGCTAATTTCTGAAGGAATGAAACTTGTTACAGAAAGTTTTATATACCAAATTCAAGATTCTTTCTTTAAAGCAGACGGGGGGTTTGTTTTAACCAAAAAGGATTGGATTTTATCCGGTAGGCATCTGGAAGGTAATCTTAATGAGAATACTATTGAAGCTACCGGTGAACTTAGATTTGTACAAGGAACCACAGAAGGGAAGGCAGAGACTCTTACTTACAGTGAAAATGAAGAGAAAGTTATTATTACCGGCTCGCCAATTATTCGTTGGGAGGAAGGTTGCCTAGAAGGGGAGAAAGATACTGTTATTGTCTACTGTCTGGATACTGGAAAAATTAAAATGGTAGGACCGACAAATATCAAGTTTTTCCAAGAGGTTGAGGTGAGCTCTGGTGGCAATTGAAGTTGAGGGTTTAGTAAAAGAATATAGTAAAAGACGGGTAGTAGATCAGGTTAGCCTTTATGTAGAACCAGGTGAGGTAGTAGGTTTACTTGGGCCTAATGGTGCGGGTAAAACCACGACTTTTTATATGATTGTTGGGCTGGAACGTCCGCTTGAGGGGAGTATTAAGATTGATGGGCGGGAAGTGACTAATTTACCCATGCATATGAGGGCTAGGTATGGAGTTTCTTACCTAGCACAGGAACCTTCAGTTTTTAGGAAACTAACAGTGGAAGAGAATATTTTAGCGATCCTAGAACTGATCATTAAGGATAAAAAAGAGAGAATGGATAGGTGCCACCAGCTGTTAGAAGATTTTAACCTGTTGAGTATTAAAAAGCAAAAGGGTTATATGCTTTCCGGAGGGGAACGGAGACGGGTAGAGATTGCTAGAGCTCTTGCCCAAAACCCTCGTTATATTCTGTTGGATGAACCTTTTACCGGAGTTGATCCGATTGCGGTTGCTGATTTACAGGATATTGTCAGGGATTTGAAGGAGATGGGATTAGGGGTTCTAATTACTGATCATAGTGTCAGGGAGACCTTAGCCATTACCGACCGGGCTTATATCATGTATTTTGGCAAGATATTAGTCTCCGGGGAAGCAAAAGCTATTGCTGAAGATGAGAAGGCGCGCAAGTTTTATTTGGGAGATAGATTTAATATGTAATGATAAGGAATTGTCTATGTAAGTCCTTATTGTGGTTACAAATATGAATCAGTAAATTCTTAAGCAGGAGCAGAAAGATGAAGATTGTTACAAAGTATTTATTAAGAGAAATATTAGGGCCATTCTTTTTTGGGCTGTTAGCATTTAGTGGAATGTTTCTGGGTTTTGCCTTAATCAATATAATCCAATGGGCAGAAGTTTATAATATTCCGTTTTTTACAGTGCTAAAACTTTGGAGTTATCTTTTTCCGGAAAATATTGCTTATGGGGCCTATATTGGTATGCTTCTTGCTACTTTATTGGGTTTAGGGCGGATGACAGGGCATAGTGAGACTATAGCGATGCAGGCTGGAGGAGTTAGTTTTGTTCAGATTGCTACTCCTGTACTTATTACTGGTTTAGTAGTAAGTATGGTAACTTTTTTCTTTAATGAGACTTTAACCCCAATGGGTAAAATGGCATACAGAAAGGAGCGGGCATATTTAATCTCGCATAAGCCACAGGGGATTATAAAAAATCATTTTTTTACAGAGTATGGCAAGAATGGGGTAAAACGTTTGGTTTATGCCGAAGAATATTACATTGCGGAAGAGAGATTTCATAATGTAATGATTCAGGAAGTAAAAGGTGAAAAGTTAATCCGTACGATTAAGACTAAAGAATTGTTGTGGGGGAAAGATAGCTGGTATTTTCATGAAGGAGAGCTTTTTTATTATAAGGAAGACTCTGTAGTTCCGATTCGGGTTGCGGAGGGAAATAATCCGTCCGGCTTAGAGAATACCCCCAAGCAAGTAAGTATATTGGCACAAAAACCGGAGGAGATGAGCTGGTCAGAGTTGAGATGGTATCTTAAAAACACCAATTTAAACAAGAAAACCAGAAACCGGCTGGAGGTTCAATTCCATCTCAAACTTGCGATGCCTTTTGCCAGCTTTTTATTTGCACTACTTGGAACACCATTGGCTTTGCAATCACAGAGACGTACATCTTCTACTGGATTAGGGTTGTGCATAGTCTATGTTATTATTTATTATTTGCTGATGGCACTGGGTTCATTTTTAGGGCATTCGGGGACGGTTCCGCCGTTCATAGGAGCTTGGTTTCAAAATATTATTGTGGGTTTATTTGGTGGATATATGTTTCTTAGAAAAGCACTTTATCTCGGTTGAAGGTGGGAGTAAATGTACGGAATATTCCTGGTCTTTATAATTGCGATCTTAGGTGGTTTTATTGCCCTTTTGGGGGATCGGGTTGGGATGCGGGTCGGTAAAAAGAGGTTGAGTATCTTTGGATTAAGACCCAAATATACTTCGATGATCATTACGGTGATTACTGGGATCTTTATTTCCGGGACAACCCTTTTATTACTAGCATTCGTCTCTAATGACGTACGAACTGCTCTTTTTAGAATGAAATCTATACAAAAAGAGTTATTAGTTAAAGCAGAAAAAGAGAGAATATTGACTTTAGAAGTACTTAAGATTGAAACTGAATTAGTCAAAGTTAATAATCAGAAGGAGCAGACTGAAGAGTTATTAAGCCAGATGGAAGAAGAGTTACAAAAAGTTAACCAGCAAAAGGCAGAGACTGAGTTGCTTCTAGAAAAGGTTGGTATCCA
Organism: Firmicutes bacterium UBA5486; assembly: GCA_002427045.1. Taxonomy (GTDB): domain Bacteria; phylum Bacillota; class UBA4882; order UBA10575; family UBA10575; genus UBA5486. The sequence goes on along the minus strand of DIPO01000066.1, from coordinate 29,512 downwards.
ATATAATTCTAAATTAGTAGAGCTTAAAAAGACCAAAGATGAACTGGCTTTGGAACAACAAAAGCTAGTTAATTTAGAAAAGATAACAAAGAGTCTAAAGGAGAATAAAGTCGCTCTCGAAGTGGAAAGAGAACGTCTGCTTAAGGAGATTCAAGCACTTTCCTCAGAGGCTGCCCGTTTAAAGAAATAGGGGATTATGAGAATAAGGAAAAGATAATATGGCGTTATTAGCTATTGATCCAGGGAAAAATAAATTTGGTTATGCTGTCCTTTCTAGTGAAAAGACTCTGCTTTTCCAGGGAATTTCTGAAGTCTGCAAAGTTCTGGAGATAGCAGAATGGGCGATTAATACTTATCAGATAGAGACTATAGTGATCGGAGATCGCACGGGAGGGGCAGACTTTTGTTCCTTATTTAAAACGAAGTTTGCAGGGAAAGGATTAAAGATTGTTACTATTGATGAAGATTATTCAAGTTATGAAGGGCGTCGCCGTTTTTTGGTAGAAAACCGGAAAGGATGGAGAAAACTTATACCTCTGGGGCTACAGTCCCCATCTGAACCTTATGATGATTATGTAGCTGCGATTTTAGGAGAACGTTATTTGGATTTGCATAAAGAAGAAAATTAACCGGCCTAGGTTACTAGGACCGGTTTTTTTAATGAGAGCCCTATGCGAAGAAAGTGAAGGCAATGCCGGTAAATTTCTTACGTGCGACGAGAGACGAGCATCGAGCTACAAGATGCTTTTTAACGAATTAGATAATGATATCCTTCGATAGTGAATTCATCGGCGATTTCTAGTTTGTTACGGAGCTCTTTTACTAGTTCGTTAGTGATATGTTTTGGAGCTTCCCCCAAAGTTTCCCGATAGATCCTTCTACTTGCAGTACTCTCTGGATGTTCTGTAACAAATTGGATAATTGAGGAGATCGCTTTTTTGTTTTTCATCTATTTTTCTACTCCTTGATACTGTTATTCTATTTTATCCGGGAAAAAACCTTAAAATACAAAATCTTAGGCATTTAGCTGTAAGCCACAAGGAGAGTACAATCATAATATGTAACAAACACCCTGAACAAAGGGGGAAAGGAGGAGGGAAAAATGTCGTTAAATATAATTGCCGAAACCCAAGTTCAAGTTTTAGTAGAAGATACCATTACCCTTTTTGCCCCGGCGATTAAGGTTGATGAGATTAAAGCGACAGTCCAAAACCTCCGTTGTCATATCATTCCCGAAAAAGTAATTTTTCAGGGAATATTGCATAAACAAATCTTTTTTGTCAATGAAAATAATGTCGTTGTTCATCAAGGGGTGGATATTCCTTTTTCCGGTTTTGTGGATCTGGTCCAGGCTGAACCTGGTCTATGCTGTCAATTAACACCGATTATTGAATTTATTGATTTTCAGTTACTTTCTCCGACTTCACTTCGTGAAGTAACGGTTATCAGTATTAATGTCCGATTATTGGATCTTCCCCCTTTAGAAAATATATTCTGTAATTCATTACAAAAAAACGCGGTATTTCTAGGGGCTAAAGATCTCTTTGTCGCACGTGGAAAAGGGATAACTACAAAATGAACTTTTTTTACCGGGAATTCCCGGTATTTTTTTTATTCTATTGCTTTTTCTGCAGTAATCATGTAAAATATTTTATGGACTTAATTTTGCGCCCGTAGCTCAGGGGATAGAGCACTGGCCTCCGGAGCCAGGAGCACAGGTTCGATTCCTGTCGGGCGCGCCATACGAAAATACTGAAGCGACGCTATTTTTATTGCGTTGCTTTTTCAATTAGACATTCTGTGGTTTTTAATAATTGACAACGCAAAAAGCCCTAAAAAGAGTTACGAAGGTATTTTCTAACTCGAGCGACGGGAGACGAGTATCGATTGGAAGATTGAGTTATTTTAGAGAAGGGGAAAAAGGTAAAAGGGCGAATAATAATAAAATATTGGCGAAAGTCTTGATGTGGTTTAATGGTAGAAGTTTGTAGGTTTAAGGAATTGCCAATAATGATGGATAAGTAAAATGGAGTTAGGATGGAAGGATGGTTAAAAATGAATACTTTGTTTCAATGGTTAGCACTAGGTGCTTTTGTTATGATGATGATTGGTGTTGGTTTGTTTACGATACGCCGAACCAGGACGACTTCTGATTTTTTCCTTGGCGGGAGAAAGATTGGCCCCTGGATCTCGGCGTTTGCTTATGGAACTACTTATTTTTCGGCGGTTATATTTGTAGGGTATGCCGGAACATTAGGATTTCAATATGGGTTACCGGTTTTATGGATTGCCATCGGTAATACACTAATTGGGAGCCTTCTTGCTTGGTTGGTTCTTGCGCGGAAAACCCGGAGTATGACAGTAAGATTAAATGTAATAACGATGCCGGAATTCTTAGAGAAACGGTATGACTCTAAAGTTTTTAAAATAGTAGGAGCATTGGTAATCTTCATCTTTATGGTACCGTACTCTGGATCGGTATATACAGGATTGTCATTTCTCTTTGTAAATGTTTTAGGGATCGGTTATAATCAGGCCTTATGTTTTATGGCTCTGTTGACCGCTATTTATTTAACTTTGGGTGGCTATTCTGCGATCTCACTAAGTAGTTTTATTCAAGGCTTGATTATGCTGGTTGGAGTAGCCTTGATGGTTGCCTATACCCTTACCCACCCAAGCATTGGCGGTTTTGGTAACCTGTTAATTGGTTTGAAGAAGGTGGATCCTGAACTGATCAAGGTATTTCCTGCTAATGGGGCCTCCCTTCTATGGCTGGTAATCTTAACTAGTTTGGGAGTCTGGGGCTTGCCTCAGATGATCCAGAAGTTTTATGCGATCCGGAATGAGAAGGTAATAACTACGGCGACAGTAGTAGGTACGATTTTTTGTCTAGTAATTGCTGGCGCCGCATATTTTATTGGTTCTACTTCCAGTATGTTCTCCCAAGAAATTATTAAGCAAAATCCGGAGGCTTTTTCTGGTGATGCGGTGGCGGCTATGAATCTGGCCGAAGCCAGAACTGTTCTTGGGAAGGCGATGAATAATAATTCGTATGCAAATACTGCTTTGATTCCACAAATATTGAAGATGGCTCTACCCCATCCTTTACTGATTCTTCTTCTATTATTAGTACTTTCTGCATCAATGTCCACCCTTTCATCAGTGGTTCTGGTCTCTAGTTCAGCGATTGTTGTAGATTTAATTCAAGGCTATTTTTTGCCGAATCTTTCTCGTCGATGGTCAGTTTTTCTAATGAGAGTCTTATGTCTTTTTTTTGTTGGAATCTCCTTAATTACGGCCTTGTATGGAGCGAAGTGGCCCTATTTAGTGGCTTTAATGAGTTTTTCCTGGGGCACTATCTCCGGAGCCTTTCTTGCTCCTTATCTATATGGCCTGTTTTGGAAGGGAGTTACTAAAGCAGGAGCTTGGGCGGGTTTCTTTTCAGGCTTAGGTTTTTCGGTTATAACTTTTCTCTGTTATATGCTTCACCCTGAATTACAACCTTTTATCAAAGATATTGCCCCGATGGTTGGTTCAATTTCTATGCTTCTACCTTTGGTGGTGGTTCCAGTGGTAAGTTGGTTGACTCCAAAGTTTAGCAAGGAACATCTTGATTGGGTTTTTGGGGTGGAAAAGGTTCATGAATCTGTTTCACTTGTTAGTAAGAAAGCGAAAGAAAGGAAGGTTGCGGTAGGATAAGCTGTTTGAAATGATAAGGATTTAATGATAAGATTTAAAAAGGCCGAAAGGCCTTTTTTGCTTATAGGCAATTTCCCTAGTTAACTTAATAGCAAGCAAAGCAGCGAACTACAAACATTGAGTAAGCAAGTGTTTAAAGGGAAGGGAAAAGGCTTGAGATGACGAATATCTTTTTGGTAATTCTTTAAACTTGTGAGAAACTAAGATTGCCGATGGCGTTTGGTGAAGAATGGGGGTAAGATTTTGTCCAAAGAAAAGATTAATAAAAGAATTGAAGAACTTCGTACCAAGATAGATCATCATAATTATCTTTATTATGTTTTAGATGCACCTGAGATCACAGATGGGGAATATGACCAATTAATGTCAGAACTGATTGCTCTGGAAGAAGAGAACCCCGAACTTATTACGCTGGACAGTCCTACTCAACGGGTAGGAGGAGCCCCATCTGAAGCTTTTAAAACCGTTGAACACCGGGTCCCACTGCTTTCCTTGAGTAATTCCTTTAATGAGAAAGAGCTTAAGGATTTTGAGCAAAGAATCAAGCGGTTAACTGACGGACAACAATTAGAGTATGTGACTGAATTAAAGATTGATGGCCTATCAGTGGCACTTACTTATCAAGATGGCCTGTTGATACAGGGTGCTACCAGGGGAGATGGGTTTCAAGGTGAGGAGATTACGACCAATATAAAAACTATCCGTACTATCCCCCTAAAATTACGCCGGCCTCTTCCTGGGCTCCTAGTGGTTAGGGGAGAGGTTTTTATTAATCGAGAAGATTTTGAGCGGCTAAATAAGGAAAGAGAGAAAAACAATGAACCACTCTTTGCTAATCCCCGGAATGCGGCTGCCGGTTCGCTACGGCAGTTAAATCCTAAGATTACTGCTGCCCGCCCCTTAGATATTTTTTCCTATGATTTATTGTTGTGGGAGGGAAGGGAAGAAGAAGGGCCGCAGACGCAATGGGAAGTTCTTAAAAATTTAAAGGAATGGGGATTTAAAGTAAATCCAGTATCTAAACTCTGTACCTCTATTGAAGAAGTGATTGCTTTTTGCCGGGAGTGGCAGGAGAAACGCTTTGAACTTCCTTACGATATTGATGGGATTGTAGTCAAATTAAACTCACTTACCTTGCAAACAGCTTTGGGTGCGACAGCAAAGGCTCCCCGTTCGAAGATTGCTTACAAATTTCCAGCTGAAGAAGTGAGCACTAGGGTCCGGGATATTATAATCAATGTAGGACGGACAGGGGCTTTGACTCCTTTAGCTTTACTAGATCCGGTCCAGGTTGCTGGTTCTACAGTAAGCAGGGCTACATTACATAATGAAGATTTTATAAAGGAGAAGGAGCTTCTGATCGGCGATACGGTAATTATCAGGAAAGCCGGGGACATCATCCCGGAAGTGGTACGGGTCGTAAAAGAGCAACGGACGGGGGAAGAAAGAGCATTTGTTATGCCTACTTTATGCCCAGTTTGTAAGGCGGCTGTCTACCGTGAACCCGAGGAGGCGGTAACCAGATGCTTAGGCTCTTCCTGCCCGGCACAATTAAAAGAAATGATTATCCATTTTGCCTCCAGGGATGCGATGAATATCGAAGGATTAGGGCCATCAAGTGTTAATCAATTATTAGAGAAGAATTTGATCAGTGATCCTGCTGATTTATATAGTTTACAGAAAAATGACTTATTAGGACTAGAGCGGTTTGGGGAGAAATCTGCTAGTAATCTTATAGAAGCGATTAAGCGTAGCAGGAGTACGCCCCTTTCCCGCCTACTGTTTGCCTTAGGGATTAGACATGTAGGAGCAGAAGCGGCAAGAAGGTTAGCTGAGCATTTTAAGAGTTTAGATAAGATCTTCAATGCAACAAAGGATGAGCTTCTTGAGGTGCCTGAAGTAGGTGAGAAGATTGCTGAAAGCCTGCTTCATTATGCCGGAGAGGAGCAAAACAGGAGAGTTATCGAGAAGTTACGGAGTGCCGGGCTTAAATTTTCATTGGAGAAGGGGCCGGAAGAATTAATACAAGCCTTAGAAGGGGAAACCTTTGTATTAACTGGAACTCTTTCTGTGATGAGCCGTAAAGATGCCGAAGAAGCGTTGCGTAAGCGGGGGGCAAAGGCTACCTCCTCAGTGAGCCGGAATACAGATTATCTGGTGGTAGGGGAGAATCCCGGTTCCAAGTATCAAAAAGCCTTGGAATTGGGAGTTAAGATCCTGACTGAACAGGAGTTTATAGAACTTTTAAAGCAGACTGAATCCTAGTATATTGGTTAGCTATCATCCCAAGAACAAACATCGGGCTATGAGTGGTAGATACTTGAAGATGAGACCATAAAGGTAAGCTTAATTATGAACAACAAGCGTTTTATCCACCAAGTGACGAGTACTAAGTATATTAATCAAAGGCTAAACATTCATACGAGTTTCGAGCGACTAGTACTGAGCACAGAGATGTGCAAGAAGGAGGAAGAAGAATGAGCCTTACTAAGGAACAGGTGAAAGAGCTGTCAAGCATGGCTCGTTTAGCTTTGACAGAAGAAGAGATTAACTGTTTTACAGTCCAAATAAATGAAATCCTGGGTTATCTAAAAAAACTGAATGAACTTTCTATCGAAGGAGAAGAACCTGCTCCCTATGGGGTACCTCTTAATAATATTATGCGGGAGGATAAGGTACAGTCTTCTTTTAACCGGGATTCTGTATTGGTTAATGCACCTCAACAGGAGAGCTTCTGTTTTAAAGTCCTAAAGGTGCTGGAAGAGGATTAACTCTATCTTGAGGTAGGAGGATGAGAATGGAAATTGTAGAGATGAGTCTGGGTCAATTAAGGAAGCTCTTAGATAATAAAGAGATTTCGGCTCTGGAAATGACTAAAGGATTCTTAGGCCATATTGCTCAGCTTGACCCGGAAATAAATGCTTTTATTACGATAACAGAAGAAGAAGCCTTATTTGCAGCAAGGGAGGCGGATGCCCGTATAGCAAAGAAAGAGGGTATCACACCCTTAACTGGTATTCCGATTGCCATCAAGGATAACATCTGTACTAAAGGGGTTAAAACTACCTGTGGCTCAAAAATGTTAGCGAATTTCATTCCTTCCTATGATGCTACCGTGGTTACTAAGCTGAAGCAAGCGGGAGCAGTGCTGATAGGTAAGACCAATCTGGATGAATTTGCAATGGGTTCTTCTACTGAAAGTTCATACTTTGGTTTGACTAGGAATCCTTGGGATCTAAAACGAATTCCGGGGGGCTCTAGTGGCGGATCGGCAGCTGCTGTAGCAGCGGGAATGGTTCCTTTAGCGCTAGGTTCTGATACCGGAGGCTCCATCCGGCAACCTGCCGCCTTTTGTGGCATCTTTGGGTTGAAACCAACTTATGGGAGAGTCTCCCGTTATGGATTAGTTCCATATGCTTCTTCTTTGGATCAGGTTGGACCGATGGCCCGGACGGCAAAGGATCTAGCTGTACTATACCACAATATTTCTGGTTACGATCCTTTGGATTCTACCACTGTGCCGCTTTTGCCGGAAAAAGTAAATGATTTACCTCAGGGACTTAAAGGCCTTCGTTTTGGAATCCCTTGTGAATCCTACGATAAAAAAATTGACCCGGGGATTAAAGAGAAACTCTTATTAGTTGCTGATTTACTTGAAAAAGCAGGTTGTATCCCGGTAGAAGTTTCACTACCATCATTGGAATACGCGGCTGCTATATATTACCTAATTGCTTTTGCCGAAGCCAGTTCTAATTTAGCAAGGTATGATGGGGTAAGGTATGGTTACCGATCCGAAGAGCAGACAGATATGATTAGTATGTTCCGGCAAACAAGGGAAGAAGGTTTTGGGCGGGAAGTTAAAAGAAGAATTCTCCTGGGGACATGCTTTTTAACTCCTGAATATTACGAGGACTATTATCTTAAAGCAGAAAAAGGGCGGGCCCGAATGAAAAAAGATTTTGCTCGGGCTTTTTTAGAATGTGAATTTATGTTAACACCAACCACTACAGTAGTGCCAAATATAATAAGGGAAAAAACAGATGATTTGCTATCTAAATATCTTTCAGAAGTTTGTACAGTTGCAGCGAACTTAACAGGAATTCCTGCACTCACCTTTCCCTGTGGTTGTATTAATGGACTGCCGGTAGGAGCGCAATTGATGGCTCGGGCAGGTAAGGAGGAGACGCTTTTCCGGGTGGCTTCATTTATAGAGGGAGAGTTAGGGGTGGTAAAAGGAGGTATAAGATGAAGTACGAGACTATTATCGGGCTTGAGGTACATGTCGAGTTAAAGACTGACTCTAAATTATGTTGTGGCTGCTCGACGAAGTTTCCGGCAGAACCTAATACTTTGACTTGTCCAGTTTGCCTGGGGCTTCCGGGTGCATTACCGGTTTTAAATAAAAAAGCTATTGATTTAGGTATTACTGCTGGCTTAGCTTTAAACTGTAAAATTTCTAGGGAATGTAAATTTGATCGTAAACAATATTTTTACCCGGATCTGCCAAAAGGCTATCAAATTACACAATTCTATGCTCCAATCTGCCGGACAGGATGGCTAAAAAAGGAGTTTCCCACCGGACGCCGGAGAATTAGGATTACCCGTATCCATCTAGAAGAAGAAGCTGGGCGTTCTTATCATTCTGGAGCTGGAATTATTGATTCTGATTATTCGTTACTGGATTATAACCGGAGTAGCATACCGCTAATTGAGATTGTGACTGCGCCTGATCTTCGTTCTCCCCGGGAAGCCAAGGAGTTTATGGAGGAACTCAAGATTATACTGGAGTATACAGGCGTTTCTGATTGCAAGATGGAAGAAGGCTCACTCCGCTGTGATGCCAATATATCAGTACGCCGGCAGGGAGATCGTGAGTTAGGGAAACGTGCAGAAGTAAAGAATATGAATTCTTTCCGGGCAGTAGAGGCGGCCTTGGAATATGAAGCTAAGCGGCAGATTGAACTCTTGGAGCAGAATACTCCTCTGGAATCTGAAGAGACAAGAGCCTGGGATGAGGGGAACAGAGAAACAGTTTTTATGCGTTTTAAAGAGAAGGCTTATGAATATAGGTATTTTCCTGATCCAGATCTCTTACCGGTTATAATTAATGATGATTGGATCAAAGGGATCAGGAATAAATTACCAGAACTACCTAATAGCAAAAGAGAACGTTATATTCAAGAATTTAGGCTTCCCAAGGATGATGCCGCCTTAATTAGCAGCTCAAAACCGATGGCAGAGTTCTTTGAAGCTGTTCTTAAAGATTATAGTGGAGAACCGAAAAACGTGAGCAATTGGATAATTGGTGATTTAGTGAGACTAATTAATCAAGAAAAAATCGAGTTTCATCAGATTAAACTTAAACCGGAAGCCCTTGGCCAGATGCTGAAGATTCTTGATCAAGGGGTGATTAGCAGTAAAATAGCTAAAACTGTTTTTGAAGAGATGTTTTATACAGGGAACAAACCAGAAATTATTATTAAAGAACAGGGCCTGGAACAGATTAGTGATGTTCAATTAATTCAAGAAATTGTGGTCAAGGTAATGGCAGATCATCCCCAATCGATACAGGATTATTTGTCCGGGAAAAAGAAAGCAAAGAGCTTTTTGGTTGGCCAAGTGATGAAAGAGACTAAAGGAAAGGCTAATCCCGGAATAGTTAATGTTTTATTAGAAAAAGAATTAGAAAAGATTAAAGAATGATGTCAAAGTTTTTGCACATGTATAACAAATGTAACCAAAACAAACAAAAGCCGACAAAAACACAAGATAAAAGCAATATTTATGCAGACATAAATTGGATAACGATGATTATTTAATAATATTGCAGGATATTTGGAATTCGTTGCGAATAATATTTAAAATACTCTATTATAAAAAATAGGAGGAGAGTAATAGAAGTGAAGAAAAAAAATGTGACACTAATTATTGTAGCAGTTTTAGTAGTGGCATTCGGATTATACTATGCCTTTGCCTCTAAATCCGCTCTTGGCCCCAAGAAAAAAGATGTGTTAGTCTGGGGGATGCTTACTGATGTTGAGACCCTAAACCCTATTCTTTCAGAAGCTTCGGCTGAGACTATTATGATGAATGGAATTTTTTCTACTCTGATGAAAGTCAATGATAAGTTGGAGTTTGAACCTGACCTACTGGAAGAGCTTCCGGAGGTTAGTGAAGATGGTAAGGTTTATACTTTTAAACTCCGGAAAGGCGTAAAATTTCATGATGGAGTGGAATTAACCGCTGAGGATGTTGAGTTTCTTTATGAAATGAAAATGGCTCCGGGCAATATTGTTCCTTCCCGTGCGATGTGGGAAAAGATTGACAAATTTGAAATTATTGATGATTATAATTTTAAAATTACTCTAAAAGAATTAGATGTTACCTGGCTTGAAGGATGGGCTTATTCTGAGTGTATGATCCCACCCAAGCATATTTTGGAGAAAGAATATGCTGAAAATGGAAATTCGCTGACTAAAGGTGGAGAATTTTCCCGTAATCCAATCGGTTCCGGGCCATATAAGTTTATTGAATGGAAAGCTAATGAGTATGTAAAATTGGAACGATTTGATGATTATTATCGTGAAGGCTCACCTAAGATCAAGACCATAGTCTATAAAGTGGTTCCTGATACCAACTCACTGCTTGCTCAGTTCAAAAGCGGAGAGATTGATGTTTATGATGGCGCTCAGGCCAACCAGTATAAAGAATTGCTGGCAATGAAAGAAGCTGGCCAAAAGATTGAAGTTCATAAGTATCCGGCTTATGTATATATGCATGCTGATTTTAATCTAAGAAACCCGATCTTTGCTGATAAACGTGTCCGGCAGGCACTATGTTATGCCTTCCCAAAACAGCAGTTTATTGATACTGTGCTTGACGGTATAGGTACCTGGGCGGATTCTTGTGTTGCCCCTAACTGCTGGGCTTTCAAACCTGAACTCAAAAGGTATGATTATGATCCCGATAAAGCAGCACAACTTCTGGAAGAGGCTGGCTGGAAATTAGGCGCCGACGGAGTACGTGCTAAAGATGGTAAAAAGCTTTCTTTCTCAATTACTACTAATAGTGGTAATAAGATCCGGGAGAAATTTAATGAAATCGCTAAACAAGAGTGGGATGCTGTTGGTTGCGATGTAACCATCCAGAATTATGAGGCATCTACTCTCTTTGGTGATATCCTTGAAAATGTAAAATTTGACATTGCGGTCTTTGGATGGTCTGCTGGATTTGATCCTGATTGTAAGACGCTTTACCATACCGAACAAATTGTCGATCCGGCTACCGGTGCTACGGGGCAAAACTATGTAGGTTATAGTAACCCGCACTTGGATCAGCTTCTTGACGCTGGATTAAAAGAACCGGATCAGGAGAAACGGAAAGAAATCTATTATGAGATTCAGGATATCTTAGCAGAAGATGTACCATATATCTTTGTTTATTACTATAATGAAATTGCTGCTGTTCCGGCTAATCTGGCAAACTTTAAACCCAATCCCACTCAGGCTACCAATACTTGGAATATGTATGAATGGGAATGGAAATAAGGTACTGATACTTCTCAAGTTAACGGGGGATAGACTCCTCTATCCTCCGTTTTTTAAATTTTAGGAGGAATCCGCAATGGGCAGAAAAGTTATTAAGCGTATTTTAGTCTCTATTCTCTCTCTATTTGTTATTTCAATTTTTTCCTTCGCCCTGATGCAATTAGCTCCGGGTGGACCAATGGCTATGTATGCTGAGAACCCGAAGATTACTGCTGCAGATAAAGAACGAATTAAGGTTCAGATGGGTTTGGACAAGCCTGTCCATATCCGTTATTATCGTTGGATTACTCATATGCTCCGTGGCGATATGGGAAAATCTTATATGACCGGCCGTCCGGTATCTACTGAGATTCTTACCCGGCTTCCGGCTACTCTTAAACTGATGTTTGCTTCTTTTATAATTTCGGTAGGAATAGCGATACCGATTGGAATTTACTCAGCTACCCACCGGTATTCATTTGCCGATCAGATTGTTACTTTCGGTTCTTTTTTTGGGATCTCGATCCCCTCATTTTGGTTTGGCTTACTAATGATTCTTGTTTTTTCACTTAGTTTAAAAATACTACCAGCTGGCGGCTATTCAACTCCGTGGTTTGACCCGTCAGAGTATCCTTTAATTATTCGACCGATCGCTGTCTTTATTGAGAATTTTAAATATTTAATTATGCCTGCTATAGTTTTAAGTTTAATGAATACGGCTAGTTGGAGCCGGTATATGCGCTCTTCCATGTTGGATGTTATTAATCAGGATTATATCCGGACCGCCCGTGCCAAAGGCGTTCCTGAAAAACAGGTAGTAAATAAACATGCGTTACGGAATGCCATGACCCCGATTATTACCATTATGGGACTGGATCTTCCTAGCTTTTTTGCAGGAGCAGTTATTACTGAAACGATCTTTGCTTGGCCGGGAATGGGAAGGTTATTTATAACAGCGGTTAATAACCGCGATTACCAGGTATTAATGGGTATTGTAATGGTTACCGCGGTTTTGGTACTGCTGGGGAATTTTATTGCGGATCTTTTATATTCCATACTTGATCCTAGAGTTAAATATGAAGGTTAGTGTAGGTGATACTAAAGATGGCAAAGGATTTGGAGATTATTACTGGTGAAAACCAGACAGAATTTGGTAATATGCAGGAACACACCGGCTTATTCAAGGAGTTTTGGCGTGCTTTTCGAAAAAACCGGCTTTCTGTAATTTCTTGTATTATCCTGCTTTTAATTATTATATCTGCTGTTCTTGCTCCCTTGCTTGCCACCCATGATCCCTACCGGATTAATCTGGCAAAAGAATTACAGAAATTACCTCCATCATCAGAACATTATTTGGGTACAGATGACATGGGGCGGGATGTCTGGAGCAGGATGCTGTATGGTTCCAGGATTTCATTGGTGGTCAGTTTTTTAACCATGATTATTTCTGTAACATTAGGAGCAGCTTATGGGGCGATTTCTGGTTACTATGGGGGTCGTATTGATTCGCTTATGATGAGGGTAGTAGATGTTTTACTTTCACTACCAACGATGTTTCTTTTGATTATTCTAGCTGCCTTTGTTAAACCAAATGCCCTTGGGATTGCTTTAATTATTGGATTTACCAGTTGGATGAGGGTTGCCCGTCTGGTGCGAGGTCAGTTCCTTAGTTTAAAAGAGCAAGAATTTGTGGAAGCAGCCCGGGCATTAGGTTATTCTAATGCGCGGATTATTTTCCGGCATATTCTCCCTAATGTGACAGCACCGATTATTGTCAATGCCACCTTGATGGTTGCTTCAGCGATTTTGGTGGAATCAACTTTGAGCTTTTTGGGGCTGGGTGTTCAACCACCCCAGTTTAGTTGGGGAAGTATGTTGACTAATGCTCAGGATCTAATTTTATTGAAAGAAGCGCCGTGGACAGCTGTTTTCCCAGGTATTGCTATATTTCTTACGGTATTAAGTTTTAACTTTTTTGGTGATGGGCTTCGTGATGCTTTGGATCCTAAATTAAAAAATATAAAATAGTCGCTCACGCTGGCTACCGCCCGCACAAATGAAATGGTGAAAATTAAAGCCAGGTGAGTCGACAGACCCCAAAGGCATCTTTAATTAGTTGTTCACGCCGATTACAACTAGTACACACAAGTTTTTAAAAGGAAGTCGGGTGAATCAACTGAGGCTATTTTCTAAGTAATAATGGTGATGGAGATTAATACATCTTTTTAGCGTGGTGAGTATATTGTCGGAAATACTTTTAGAGATTAAAAACTTAAAAACTGTATTCCACACTTATGATGGAGATGTCAAAGCCGTTGACGGAGTTGATCTTACTATCCATCGTGGTGAGATTGTTGGAATAGTTGGCGAATCCGGTTGTGGGAAAAGTGTTACCTCACTTAGTATTATGAGATTGATACCTTCACCTCCCGGAGAAATTCAAGCCGATAAAATGGTTCTTAATGGTAAAGATCTATTAACGCTTTCAGAGGAAGAGTTGTATAAGATTAGGGGAAATGAGATCTCTATGATTTTTCAGGAGCCAATGACTTCATTGAATCCTGTCTATACGGTTGGCGAACAGATCATGGAAGCATTAGAACTTCATCAAGGGATGGATGAAAAAACAGCCAGAAAGAAAGCGATTGAGGTATTAGATTTAGTGCAAATTCCTTCACCTCATAAACGGGTTGATGATTATCCCCACCAATTAAGTGGCGGGATGAGGCAAAGGGTAATGATTGCCATGGCTTTGGCTTGTCATCCCTCCTTATTGATTGCTGATGAACCTACTACTGCCTTAGATGTTACTATTCAGGCTCAGATTCTTGATTTGCTTCGCAAGTTGCAACAAGATCTTGGCATGGCAATTATGTTAATCACTCATGATCTGGGAGTGGTGGCGGAACTGGTGAAAAAGGTTGTTGTTATGTACGCGGGAGTAGTGGTCGAAAAGGCAGATGTTAAGGACTTATTTGCCAAGCCATTACATCCTTATACGCAGGGACTTTTAACATCAATGCCGCGTTTAGATCAGGAACAGGAGAAACTTAATGTTATTCCTGGGGCTGTTCCTAATCCTTTAAATCTCCCCTCCGGTTGTCGTTTTCATACCAGATGCCAACAGTGTATGGAGATTTGCCGACAGGAAGAACCACCGATCTTCAAGGATAATGGTAGAGAAGTTCGTTGTTGGTTATACCGGGAAGGAGGGAAAGAATAATGACTCTCCCGTTATTAGAAGTAATTGATATAAAAAAATATTTTCCAGTGGGAAAAGAATCAGGATCTGCTGCCGCGGGACTAGTTAAAGCGGTTGATGGTATAAATTTTTCTGTATACAAAGGAGAAACTCTAGGCCTAGTAGGTGAGAGTGGATGCGGGAAATCTACTGCCGGACGGGTTATCCTCCGGCTGATTGAGCCTACTGCTGGTCAAATTAAGTTCAATGGGGTAAATATAGAAAAACTAAATTTTAAACAATTACTACCGTATCGTAGGAAGATGCAGATTGTCTTCCAGGATCCCTATGGTTCCTTAAACCCCCGGATGAATATAGGGGAGACACTAGGGGAACCTTTAAAAGTGCATGGTTTAGTAAAAAATAAAGCAGAAATGGAAAAGAAGGTTTCGTACCTTTTAGAATTGGTAGGATTATCACCTTCTCATCGGAAAAGGTATCCTCATGAATTTAGTGGTGGCCAAAGGCAACGTATTGTGATGGCTAGAGCCTTAACACTCGAGCCGGAACTTATTGTCTGTGATGAACCTGTTTCTGCTTTGGATGTTTCGATTCAGGCACAGATTATCAATCTTTTAAAAGACCTCCAGAAAGAACTGGGGCTTACCTATGTCTTTATTGCTCATGATCTAAGTGTAGTTAAGCATATTAGTGATCGCGTAGCAGTAATGTACTTAGGAAAGATCGTAGAGATTTCCGAGAAAAATGAGCTTTATGATCATCCTCTTCATCCTTATACTCAGGCTCTACTTTCTGCTATTCCTATTCCCAACCCGGAGGTTAAGAAAGAAAGGGTAATTCTTACAGGTGATGTCCCAAGTCCAATTAATCCTCCATCAGGTTGCCGATTCCGGACCCGCTGTCCTAAGGCGATGGAACGTTGTGCAGTGGAGGAACCGGTTGTTAAAAAGATCGGAGCAGAGCATTTAGTTGCTTGTCATTTATTGGATTAACAATTGCACAATTGGTAATCAAGCTATTGGTCTCATTTATTGTATCTTCTAAAATAGCTTGGCTTTTATTTTTCATCTAGATTATAGCAAATATAAAAAACCCGCCTTTCAAGAATAAAGCGGGTTTTTTTATTTATATAAAATTGAATACATACTTCTGTTTTTCCCGGGTAACGATAGTAAAAACAGGAGGGGTTAAGATGCATAAGAAGATACTGATTATGTTTGTTGTAACCTTTTTACTTGTTTTATCTGTTTCTAAAGCTAGGGCTAATTGGACCTATACTGTAAAAAGGGGAGATACTATACACACGATCTCCAGACGGGTTGGGGTAAGCATTGGTACACTGCGTAGTTGGAATGGTTTATGGACAGATTCTCTCCGGATTGGGCAAAGAATTACGATTCCGACAGAAACTGTGGCTGCCACATATGGAGGTTCACGGGTTGGAGTTGATCGTTATATGTTGGCCAGATTGATTAGTGCTGAAGCCGAGTCTGAAACCTATACTGGAAAAGTAGCGGTAGGAGCAGTGGTTCTTAATCGAATAGAGAGTCCTAAATTCCCTAATTCTCTTGCTGGAGTGATATATCAGCCTCTAGCCTTTGAGACAGTATCTAATGGCCGGATCTATAGTAACCCCAATAGCGAATCCGTACGGGCGGCCGGGGATGCGATCAATGGCTGGGATCCGACTGGTGGTGCCATATACTTTTTTAATCCTTCAAAGACATCAAACCGTTGGATTTGGGCAAGAACGATTGTGCTTCGCATAGGGAAACATGTTTTTGCTATATAAACTCTGAAGCTCGTTGCTGGTCGCTCGTCGTTCGGTGGTTAAAGATACCAGTAGCCTACAAAGATTGTAATTTAACACGAGCAACGAGCAACTAGCAACGAGCCACGTGTCGCGAGTATCTTAGGATTAAAAGGAGGTATAAAGATGAATTGGACTCGCCTTATTGTACGAGGGGTGGTAGGATTTGCTGCCTTATTTTTACTAGGCTATATTGTGCCTGGTTTTTCCGCTTTTACCTATACACACTTATTATTTGTCAGTCTTTTAGTGGCAATCTTATCCACAATGGCAGAAAACGTATTTTTAACGGATACCCCTCTTAAGAAAAGTACACTTTTATTTGTGATTTCTGCGGTAACTATCTATTTTTACTCCTTATTATTTATTAAAGTACGGATGCCGCTGGTGAGTACAATCCTTATAGCAGCTATAATTGGGGTAGCAGATTATTTTTATCAAAAAGCAGTAACAGAAGAACCAGAAGAAAAAGCTGAGGAGTCAACAGAAAATCCCGGGTGATAAAATAAAAATACATACGGTCGTAAGACTGTTTTAAAGAATGCGAAAGGTAATTATCAATTTCCCCAATTAGGAAGATTAGGGGCATCAAATATAATTTACCAGTTGCAATATTCCGCTTTTTTATGTAGAATAAAAAATGCATTTACAAACGAATAAAACACTCTGAGATATTCGTCAGCTTTAGTTTTGAACCTACGTTTAAGCTACGGGAGGCCTATATTAAACGGTGGATATCGGACCTTAGTAAATCCTTTAGGTAGAGGATGATAGAAACGTTTATGCGGTCACCCACCTATCGAGAGATAGGTGTCAAAAATAAGGCAACGGTATCTTGGTCTAATCGGGATAAAAAACTTTAATGCAGTGTGGCGTAGAGTTTGTAAAAGAAAGGTCCTACCAGGTTTTAAACTAACCTGGGTAGGGCTTTTCTTTTTTATTATAAAGTACTTTGATGTGTGAAAGAAGCTTAAGCTTTGTTCTTTTTATTTCTGTACTCCATCCTACTTACATATCTTGTACTGCTTGCATTTGTCATCGAAAGTTGATTTGAGAAGTTTGCATCATGAATTTATGAACTAAAAGATCCAAATTTAATAAAACGTTTTTAATTTAGCATTATTGGAAAAACCTTAAATAAACAGGAAATTGATTATGTATAGCTAATTGTTAAAATATGTTGATTATTGAGTGTGAGGTGAAGATTAATGGCAAGGGGAGATCAGTTGATAAGGATATTACAAATGTTTTTTACTATTCAAACCTGTCCAGGGCTTACCGCACCTGAATTAGCTAAAAGGTGTAAGGTTAGTGAACGTCAGTGCTATCGTGATTTACGGGTTTTGCAGGATGCCGGGATTCCTATTTATAATGACCGTGGTTACCGGGTGATAGATGGATTTAAATTGAAAAACATCTCTTTAAGTTTGGATGAGGCACTTACCTTACTTTACGGTCTTAAATTATTGGAAAGGCAAAAAGAGTTTTTTCCTATAACATCAAATCTTAAAAACAAAATATTAGCACTTTTACCAAAAAAATTGGGAAATGAAATTGAGGAAATAAACCAAAGAATGGACGTAGCTGTAGGTCATACGGCTGATTATAGTGGCAAGGAAGAACTTTTTAGCAAGTTAAATACTGCTTTACGAAATGGAGAACGAGTAAATATGGAGTATTACAGTTTTAATAGCGATGAATTATCTAAAAGAGTAATTGAGCCTTATCACCTTGTATATCATGATGGATTCTGGTATTTGATTGCTTTTTGTTACCGGCGGGAGGAAGTACGTTTATTTAGGCTGGATCGGATTAAGAGTTTTGAATTAACAGGTGAACATTTTAATATTCCATACGATTTTGATTTTAATGATTATATGGGTTCGGCCTGGAAAATGGAGAGAGGGGATGAGTTTGTGTTTAAAGTTCGGTTTACAGGAAGCGCTGTTCGTTATATTCAGGAAACCATTTTTCATCCGACCCAACAAGTAAGGGAAAACCCGGATGGTTCTTTATTGTTCATGGCAAAGGCTTGCGGAATAAACTCCGTAACCCGTTGGATATTACCTTTTGGCGGAGAGGCGGAAGTAATTGAACCAAAAGAATTAAGGGATAAGGTAGCGGTGGCATTTTTAAATGGAACGAAAATATATGAAAACAAGTTAAATTTTTGACGTTTGGTAGAAAAGTGCCATCGAACAGGCGTTCCTGACCATTTATGACAGGCTTTTGTGTTAAAATGAAAGAAAAGTAAGCTGAGGGATAATATGAAAAATTATCTATTGAAAAATTTATGGGCGAAAACAGAACCATTCCATCCTTTGTATTCTCATATGATCGATGTGGGTAATGTTGCAGCTGCTTTATTGAGAACAGTAGACTTTCAGTCAGTAGTACCCAGATTTGCAGAAGCTGCAGCTTGTTCTAATGAACAAGCTACCAATGTATTAGTATATTTAAGTGCTTTACATGATATCGGTAAGTGCCATGTTGACTTTCAAACTAAAGGGCCGGAGGAATTAACTAAACCCTTATTAGAGGCAGGATTAGTCGTTAGACAGATAAACACTAGATTCCGTCATGAAGCAATGAGTGGTAAGTGGCTCATGAGTTATTTATTTACAAATCTAGGGTGGGACAGAAGAGCTGCGGTTACTGTTTCTGCTGCATTAAGGGGTCATCATGGAAATTTTAGAGAGGATGACCCGCCAGAAGAAATAGATAATTTGCTGATTTGGGAAGAACTACGATGCGATTTAGAACAGATTATCCGTAATACTTTTAACCCTGAAAACTGGCGGCTTAAATTTATTGATCATAGCAATGCAGGAATTTTGCTTTCAGGTTTGGTGGTTTTAAGTGATTGGATAGCTTCGAATCGAGAACTCTTTATAATAAATTACCAAGACATGGAATACCAGTCTTATGCGGAATTAAGTTACATAGTGGCACTTAAGGCTGTAGAAAAACTAGGTTTTTCCTTTAATAAAAACTCTGATTATCATAGCTACTTCCGGGAGATCTGGCCAACATTTGAAGATTTGCGCCCAATTCAAGCCCGATGCGAGGAATTATCTTTAAATGGACTAAAGCCTGGCTTGGCAATTTTGGAAGCTCCTATGGGTGAAGGGAAGACCGAAGCTGCTATTTATTTAGCAACACAGTGGCAAAGGGAAGGGAATCAAGGCGGCATCTATTTTGCGTTACCTACCGCTGCTACTAGTAATCAAATGTATGGACGTTTTAAAAGCTTTTTAGAAAAACATGATCAGGGTAAAGCTGAAAAAGTTCAGCTTGTTCACGGTATGTCATGGTTGCTTGATGATGATACCCCTCTACAAAAACCAGAGATTGATTATGATTCACCTATAGAAAAAGATTTAGCACTTGAATGGTTTCGCCCTAAGAAACGCAGTCTATTAGCGGCTTATGGTGTTGGAACGATTGACCAGGCATTAATGAGTATTCTCCATGTCCGGCATGGGTTTTTGAGGCTCTTCGGATTAAGTGGAAAGGTAATAATTATTGATGAAGTACATGCTTATGATGCTTATATGTCTGAGCTTCTTACTTTACTCTTACAATGGTGCGGAAATCTTAAAATACCGGTTATTTTACTCTCTGCTACACTACCGGAAAGAAAAAGAACCGCCTTAATGGAAGCCTATTTGCAAAGAAAAGATTCAGTTTCGATTCATCATACTCTTGCACCATATCCTCTTTTAACATTAGTTGATTATGAAGGTAATGTTAGGGAGGAAGCTGTAAGTGGTTCGAGTAAAAGAATGACCTTGAATTTGGTCAAGCACTTTGGTTTATTGAAGGATCCCTGTGGGATTGCAGCATTAGTAGTGGAAAAGGTAGAAAAAGGCGGTTGCTTTTGTGTAATCGCAAATACAATTGATGCAGCACAAAAAATATTCTTGGAAATTAAAAAATTATTAGAGAAACAAAATAAACAAGGGGTGGAGTTATTCCTATTTCATGCCCGATATACAGCAGAAAAACGTATGGTAATTGAAGAAAAAATTCTGGGATTATTTGATAAAAATAGTTTATTACCATTAGGAAATCCAAAACGAAAAGACCGGCCGGTAAAAGCAATTTTAGTTGCTACCCAAGTTGTAGAACAGAGTCTAGATTTAGATTTTGATGAAATGTTTACTGAAATAGCACCGATTGATCTTCTTTTACAGCGGGCAGGTAGATTACACCGGCATAATCGTCTTTGTAGGCCAACGGGTGAAAAAGCACAGTTACATATTTTATTACCAGCAGAAAGATCAACGGATTTTGGTTTTACGGAGAAAGTATATTCCCGCTATATCTTACTTAAAACATTGTTAGTTTTAGAAAAAATAGAAGTAATAGAATTGCCTAAAGAAATTAGGAATGTAATTGAGATGGTCTATGATTATTCTTATGATACGAAAAATGATTCTGAATTAGTGGGCCCGGAAGAACTAAAAAAAGCCTTTGAATCGTTTAAGACAGAAATTCAGGATGATGCTGGCAAGGCAGAGAGATTTTTGATCCCTAGCCCATACAAAAAAGGGTTTAAGTTAGCAAGGACATCACATTTTCCTTTTAAAGAAGGCGAAGAAGAACCTACATCTTACTTTAATGCTAAAACCCGGTTAGGAAACGAAAGTAAGCGGGTATTTATAGTAGAAGAAGGTTTATACCCACAAATAATGGCTGGAGATATGTTAAAAGACAAAGAAAAAACAAAAAAACTTTTTCAAAAAACCGTAAACATTCCCGGGTGGTGGCTGAAAGAAGTAGAGGCGGAGTCTGGTTATTATCCACCACAGCAAGTAGATTTGTTACGGGGGGCAACAATGTTATTTTTAAAAAGAAGAATATGGAAAGGGCGAAATGTTGCTACTGGGAAAAAGTTTTCTATTGTAGATCACCCAGAACTAGGCTTAATACGTAAAGAGGAAGGTGAGGAATAAATGTTTTCTTTTAATCTACTAACAGAACCTTGGATTTTGGTTAATGATCAGAATGGTAACGTAAAAGAAATGGGAATTATCGAAGTATTAGAGAATGCCCATAAGATCGTGAGCCTCGCAGATGCTACGCTTTTGATCAAATTCAGTATTTATCGCTTTTTAATTGCTTTAGTTATGGATATTTTCAAGATCAAAGAGCTTGAGCAGATTGAAGAGTTATTTATGGAGGGGAATTTTAACAAAAACGCTATTAATGAGTATATAAATAAAGTAGGAGAAAGATGTTTTGATCTTTTTCATCCAAACACCCCTTTTTTGCAGTCGCCAAAAAATGAAGATCTGGAAATAAAGCCAGTTGCCGAAGTTTTACAGCATGTTCCTTCAGGAAGTTTTTCTACTCATTTTAATCATGTCAATCTTGAAAAAGAGGCATATTCGCCTGCTGTTTGTGCCGGTGGTTTGCTTTCTATTGCTCCATTTATGACAGCGGGAGGAGCGGGGTATTCACCTAGTATAAATGGGAATCCCCCTTGGTATATATTAGTCCTCGGGAAAAACTTATTTGAAACAATTGTTCTGAACTGTTGCGGAATGCCTATTCCTGGGTTAATTGGGGATGAATTACCGGCATGGCGTACAACAAAAAGAATAACACCAAAAGCAGAGCTAAAATGTAGTTCTCTGCTTGAAGGCTTGACTTGGCGGCCACGATGGGTACGGTTAATTCCGGAGGAGGGTGGTATTTGTACTTATACTGGAAAATATTCACCAATATTGGTAAGAAAAATAAACTTTAGTTATGGGTTTAAAGCCGTTGGTGGATGGACTGATCCTCAGGTGTCATATGTTTATACCAATAAGGGCCCTTCACCATTACGGCCAAAGCAGGATAGGGAATTGTGGCGCGATTTAGGTCCTTTGATGCTACTTCGGCGAGCTGATTATGAGAGTGAAAAAGGAAAGATTCAGTTTAACCGTCCATTAGTTGTGGAACAGTTGATGGAATTGAAGAAAACATACGTTCTTCCTGCTTCCTTCCCAGAACAAGTAGAGGTATATGGTGTAAGAACTGATGGGAAAATGAAGATTTTTGAATGGCAATATGAGAAACTTACGCTTCCTCCCGGATTATCCTCCAATGATTATGCTGGTCGTATGGTTCAAGAAGCTTTAGAACTTGCGGAACGGGTTTCATATTTTTTAGGACAAGCCTTACGTAAGATGTACCCCCGAGAAGGAAAAGGTAATAAAAAAGCTCTTGGTTCCAGAGTTCAATTAGCAGAACATAATTTTTGGCCCATGTTACGGGGGCGATTTGAAGAAGAGTATCTGCAGTCTTTGGCATTACAAAGTAATGATGAACAAATGGAAGTAGAGAAGATAAAAGAGGATTGGAAGAAAACTCTAATAGAAGTGGGGGAAAGAGCATTTGAAACCGCTATTCGGCCATTTGATTCGAAAGCAGATTTCTTACGTAAACAAGTAATAGCCAGAGATTTTTTTCGGCAAAAGCTATGGTTTGCTTTATATGGTGGTAAAAAACAGAAAGAGAAAGGAGGATTAGAAAATGGCAGAAGTAGCAAATCAAATTAATCAAAAGGAAGTGTTTTCAGCTACAGTTGAAAGTTTTATTGAAAACTTATACAAACTTAATCGTGGGGAAAAAGCTGTTTTAAAAAGAAATGCCGGGTTTACATTAGCTGAGTCCCGAGGAGCAATGAGTATTTTTTACCGTATACTTCCACCGAGGCTGTTAGATTGTAAGGATGAAGAAATCTATTTTCTGATAGCAACACTTTTTGGTTTAAATGAGTTATCGCATCAAGGAGATTTTGGTACTACTATGCAACTCATTAAAACTAAATCGCAGTCAGAAAATACAGATCGAAGAATGAAGATCTTATTGGATAGTGAATTTTCATTAATTGATGGTTTTCGCCCGGGGGGAGGAGAAATGGCCTATAGATTAAGGCAATGTGTTAAATTAGCTAAGAATCATGAGATAGGAGTAGAATGGTTAGAATTATTAAAAGATTTACGGTATTGGAGTTATCCGGAAAAAAGAATACAAAAGAAATGGGCTCGCTCTTATTATGGAACAAAGAGCCTCAAAAACAATGAATAAACTTATAAAAAAAGGAGGTACTTTTAATGTTAATTGAAATTCATATGTTACAAAATCATGCGCCATCTAATTTGAATCGTGATGATTCTGGAAGCCCCAAAGATTGTATATTCGGAGGTATTCGAAGAGCACGAATTTCCAGTCAGTGTTTGAAGCGGAGTATTAGACGATCGCCGATTTTTGTTGATGAATTGGGGGAGGATTTGCTAGGTATTCGCACCAGGAGATTACCACAGGAAATAAAAGCTATTTTATTAGATAAAGGTGTTTCTGAAGAACTGGCTGAAATTGCTGCGGAAAAAGTTACGGGTTTTGGTAATAAAGAAGGGAAAGAACAGAAGGATGGGAAGACAGCACAAGTAATATTTTTATCTCCTCAAGATATTCAAAAAGTAGCAGAGGTTATGTATGAAGTAGTAAAAAATACCGCAAGTGCTGAAGAACTAAAAAATCTTAAGGCAAAAGAGTTACAAAGTAAAGCAACACTAAAAGGCTGGCGGCCGATAACTTTGGATATTGCACTTTTTGGTAGGATGACAACGTCTGAGGCTTTCCGTGATGTAGAAGCTGCTATGCAAGTTGCTCATGCTATTTCAACCAATAAAATGGATCATGAATTTGATTATTTTACGGCAGTGGATGATCTTCAAGAAAGCGAAGCCGGAGGCGAGGATACCGGTGCAGGAATGATTGGAGATGTAGAGTTTAATTCTGCTTGCTTTTATAAGTATTTTTCTTTAGATTTTGATGGCTTGGTGGCAAATATGGCAGGACCTAAACTAAAACAAATGACAAATCAGGAAAAAAAGGAATACGAAGATGCATATTCAGAAGCAAGATTGATTGCTATTAAAGCTGTAAAAGCATTTTTGAAAGCAGCTATCTTTACTAATCCGTCCGGTAAACAAAATTCTTTTGCTGCACATCAACTACCCGAAGCAATTTTAGTTGAAGTGAGATCAGTGAAGGCTCCGGTTAGTTATGCTAATGCTTTTATTAAACCAGCTAAGGCTTATAGAGATAAAGACTTACTTGAAGACAGCATGGATAAATTCATTCAATATGCAGAAAAATTAAACAAAAAGTATAATCTGGAATCAATTGAACGTTTATGGTTTAATACTCGGGATATTGAAATGAATGATGTTAAGGACTGTGAAACAACTGATGATTTATTTAATAATTTACAAATAATACTCGAAACGAGTGAAGATCATGAGTAAAACCCCATTACTCATCCTTCGTCTTGAAGGACCACTTCAAGCTTGGGGAATAAGAGCACGCTGGGATGTACGAGATTCAGCGGATGAACCGACAAAGTCAGGTTTGATAGGACTTTTAGGGTGTGCTTTAGGTTACAAAAGAGAGGATCCCCGTTTAGAAGAACTTGACCGGCAACTCACTCTAGGTATTAGAGTAGAACATCACGGAATTCCGATGACGGATTTTCATACAATTACAGGAATTTTACCCACGGCAGCTGGCGGATTTAAAGGTAGAGAAGATGATCCATCAACAATAATTTCTCCCCGGACCTATTTACAGGATGCGGCTTTTTTAGCGGTATTTAGCGGACCGGCTAAGATTTTAGAACAGTCTGTAAGAGCACTACAAAACCCCAAATGGCCACTATACCTTGGTAGAAAATCTTGTCTTCCAACTAGGCCTATTTTTGAAGAATTGACTGATCGATATAATTCTATTTTAGAATTGATGTACTGTTATCCATGGGATTGGGATGGAAAAGTTACAATTAAAAAATTGCCTAGTTATTTGCGTTGCACAACTGAAGATCTGAAAGGAGAATCCTTACGTTCAGACTGTATTCGGGTTAATCCGGCAAGAATATATGCTAACAGGAGAGTTTCTGTCCAATGGGTTAAATTTCCCGGAGTAAAGGAGGAGAGCTGATGTACCTTTCTTGTTTAGTCCTTAATCCTGCTAATAGGCAAGTTCGTCGTGATGTTACTAATTGTCGGGAACTACATCGAACATTATTACGGGCTTTTCCTCAATTTTCTCCCGGTGGGCAAGCACGGCAAGATTCGGGACTGCTTTATCGGCTAGAAAATGAACGTAGATATGGCAGGATTATAGTATATGCCCAATCAAAGCTTAAACCGGAGTGGAATAATACCCCTAAGGGTTATTGTATGGAGATTAAAGGACCTAAATATGTAAAACCAATTTATGAAAGTCTTAAAGTGGAACAAATATTATCTTTTTGCTTGAGAGCTAATCCTACTCGAAAGATTGAAACAGCTCAAAAGACAGAACGTTTGCGAGGGGTTCGAAAGAATGGACGGCGAGTTTTTATTAAGGATTATGCTGAGCAGATAGCTTGGCTTCAACGGAAAGGAAAAGATGGTGGTTTTGAACTACTATCAGTTAGCATTGATGAAGGAACTCCGGATCTTATGATTAATCCTGAAGGAAAAGTTAGTGGTTATCATGGTAAGGGGGAGCAGAAACAGTTACTTACATTTGGTTCGATACTTTATAAAGGGAACTTAAGAATCTCTGATAGTAAATTATTTATGCAAACCTTGGTTAGTGGAATAGGTAGTGGAAAAGCTTATGGTTTTGGTTTACTATCTTTAGCTTCGCCAAGGAGGTACTGATGAAAGATTTACATGAACTTCCTAAATTAAGAGATGGATTAAGTTTTCTTTATGTTGAACATTGTAAGATTGATCAGGATATGCAATCAATTTCCATTCGGGATGCAGAAGGGCGAACGCCAGTTCCTTGTGCAGCATTGTCAGTTTTAATGTTAGGGCCGGGGACAAGGATCACCCACGCCGCAATCCGCACATTAGCTGAAAATGGTTGTTTGGTTGTATGGTGTGGGGAAAATAGTGTTCGTTTTTATGCCCAAGGGTTAGGGGAAACCCGTAGTGCTGCGAGGTTGCTTAGACAGGCAAAATTATGTGCCAATTCTGACTTGAGATTACAAGTGGTTATGCGGATGTATCGTAAAAGGTTCCAAGAGGTAATACCCGAAGGTTTATCTCTGAACCAGATTAGAGGAAAAGAGGGAATTAGAGTTAGAGAAACTTATGCTAGATTAGCAGAAGAGACTGGAGTACCATGGACGGGACGTTCGTATAATCGAAAAAACTGGTCAGAAACGGATCCCGTTAATAAGGCCTTATCTGTTGCTAACTCATGTCTTTATGGAATTTGTCATGCTGCTATTGTTTCATTAGGTTATTCACCTGGATTAGGTTTCATTCATACCGGAAAACAGCTATCTTTTGTATACGATATTGCTGATTTGTATAAAACAGAAATTACTATACCTGCGGCTTTTCAGGCAGCCGTCGATATTGGAGAGGCAGGGGGCTTGGAAAGAGAGGTTAGGCTGGCTTGCCGGGATCTATTTAAGGAGACTAGGCTTTTAGCCCGAATTGCGGAAGATATTGATGATGTACTAAGTGTTCAGGGAGTAATTACTGAGATTGATGAAAAAGACATGGATTCGGATGCTGCATTACCCGGAGGAGTGTGGGATCCGGAAGCAAAACAGGTTGAAGGTGGGATAAACTATGGAACATAACTTTTTAATTTCTTTAGTATAGTTAGGGAATTGCATAATTACCTTATATGCAATTTGATGCAATTCCTTAAATTGGGTAAAGGATATAAGACAGTAGCAATATGCTTAACATGGAGGAAAAAGCAATGGTAGTGATGGTTCTGGAGAATGTACCTACCTCTTTACGTGGAGAACTCACTAGATGGATGTTGGAACCAAAAGCAGGAGTCTTTGTAGGTAAGATGTCTGCGATGGTACGTGATAGATTGTGGATAAAAGTTTGTAAGAAAGCTGGAGATGGGGGTTGTATACTTTTTCATAATACAAATAATGAGCAAGGATTTGCAATTAGATTATGGGGTAATTATAAACGCCAGCTCAGAGACTTCGACGGGTTATTTTTAATCCAAGTGCCGGAAAATCAATAGTTTCTTCAGTCTATTCCCCACGAGCGTGGGGGTGTACCGAAGCTAGGTTTTATGTTCTACGAAAGACTGATCTATTCCCCACGAGCGTGGGGGTGTACCGAAAGCGCACTTTACAAGGCGAGAGTCCACGTCCTATTCCCCACGAGCGTGGGGGTGTACCGTTGCCGGGGTTCCTCATGTATTCGCTTGGGGTCTATTCCCCACGAGCGTGGGGGTGTACCGAGCCAATAAAGAAGAAGAACCTCTGATTGTTCCTATTCCCCACGAGCGTGGGGGTGTACCGGTGTGCTCCAGCCAGTAGCGTTTGCCCTGGTACTATTCCCCACGAGCGTGGGGGTGTACCGGGCATACCGCGGATTGAAGGCTAAGCTTGAACCTATTCCCCACGAGCGTGGGGGTGTACCGTCATCGCATCGGCGCGAAGTTCAGGCTGCATTCTATTCCCCACGAGCGTGGGGGTGTACCGGCTAAACTAGAAGCCGACCGGCAGAAAAAGAACTATTCCCCACGAGCGTGGGGGTGTACCGGCTGTTTCTGGGCGTTTCGACTCCTTTTGAGACTATTCCCCACGAGCGTGGGGGTGTACCGGGATGATCCTTTTAGGTTTGCAGATAGACCTTCTATTCCCCACGAGCGTGGGGGTGTACCGACGGCTGGGAGACTGCGGAGCTAACCGTCACCTATTCCCCACGAGCGTGGGGGTGTACCGAAACGCCAGTTCCTTAATAATTTGACACTTTACTATTCCCCACGAGCGTGGGGGTGTACCGCAAAGAGCATCAAGCTAGGCGAACACCTAGAACTATTCCCCACGAGCGTGGGGGTGTACCGAACCTGCTCAATGTGCTACGGAGATGTAGACCCTATTCCCCACGAGCGTGGGGGTGTACCGCACCTAAGCCAAAGGGAAATATGCCTACTGACCTATTCCCCACGAGCGTGGGGGTGTACCGTTCTCCTGCCTGCACACGGGGGCAGAAAAATCCTATTCCCCACGAGCGTGGGGGTGTACCGCAACGGAAACTCTAGATGATCGAAGATTTAACCTATTCCCCACGAGCGTGGGGGTGTACCGAATATACACCCCAAGAAACCAAAAAGGATCGTCTATTCCCCACGAGCGTGGGGGTGTACCGGTCTATCATTTTCCAAAATGCGGTGTTCCAGCCTATTCCCCACGAGCGTGGGGGTGTACCGCAAGGGTTCTTTCAGTTTGCCGACCCACAACACTATTCCCCACGAGCGTGGGGGTGTACCGCTTATGAAGCTTATAAAGACCTTGGAAAATATCTATTCCCCACGAGCGTGGGGGTGTACCGGAAGCGGAATATTACATCGTGCTGAAGTCCGACTATTCCCCACGAGCGTGGGGGTGTACCGTCTGCCCTCGACTGCTACTAATCGGCCTTTGTCTATTCCCCACGAGCGTGGGGGTGTACCGTATGGCGGAAATAGTCAGGGAAGCGTTAAACGCTATTCCCCACGAGCGTGGGGGTGTACCGATGTAAAAGGAGAACAATCCGCGATAGTATTTCTATTCCCCACGAGCGTGGGGGTGTACCGAGGAGTATGTACGGCCATGGTTCCATGGTATCCTATTCCCCACGAGCGTGGGGGTGTACCGAACAAGGAGCGATAACATGAAAGTAGTGCCGACTATTCCCCACGAGCGTGGGGGTGTACCGTTCCCCCTGCCGCTATTGCTCCGCCCGCCCAGCTATTCCCCACGAGCGTGGGGGTGTACCGACGCACGCCAAGCTTTGATAATGCCTGGTAGCCTATTCCCCACGAGCGTGGGGGTGTACCGGTGATAAACCTTGATACAAAACGTCACATCAACTATTCCCCACGAGCGTGGGGGTGTACCGTAAGATGTGAAAAATTTAATGTGGACGAAGCACTATTCCCCACGAGCGTGGGGGTGTACCGTCGTCTTCCGGTCGAGTTCTACCGCCCAGGTACTATTCCCCACGAGCGTGGGGGTGTACCGCTGGGCAATAATAGATTCCTCATGTTGGTTGCCTATTCCCCACGAGCGTGGGGGTGTACCGAAGCAACACAGGAAGATGTTCAGGAAGGAGACCTATTCCCCACGAGCGTGGGGGTGTACCGGCGAACCATACCAAACAATATTATCAACCATCCTATTCCCCACGAGCGTGGGGGTGTACCGGCGGTGGAGATGTGAGGGTTATTGCTATTGATCTATTCCCCACGAGCGTGGGG
>DIPO01000079.1:27433-42973 GCA_002427045.1 Firmicutes bacterium UBA5486 | reverse complement strand
TGAAGTGATATTGGATTTCTTCATTATCTTTCTTTGTGAAGCGGAGGCTGAAATTGGGTCAAGCGACAGGGAGGTCGCGAGCCGCTTTTTGTCCAGGATGGACTATAAAGCGGGTGCCCGATTTCAGCCGGAGCTGAACATTAGAATGCTTGAAGAAATTCACGTGAACCAAGAAACAACTTCTGACCAGGCGGAGATTATTACTTAAATTGGATTTTTATCTTTTCATGTGTCCCAGCAAAGCTGGGGTGAGCGACTACTTAGACTCAGCAGCACATACCAGATGAAATGAATGGCACTCATCACATTTTTCCACGGCATGATCACGGGAAAAGATCTCCCAATGTTTTTGCTGCTCAGAAGTTAGTATTCCCGTACCCCGGCAAAGTGGGCAAGTACTTTCTAAAGCAGAGAGGATTGCTGCCCGGATAAATTCAGAGCGATTTGGAATTCCTTCCATCGCTTTACCAAGCGCTTCATCAACCTTAAAAGTGATTACTTCCTGTTTCTTTTTGCCTTCCATTGCCATTCCTCCAATAAATGCAAATATTTAACTCTGTATGGACTAATAAGTCACGAGCCAAGATATGTTAGTTAAATTTAAAAAAATTGAATTACAATATTCCTTTAAATAGTTCAAAATAAAAATAAGTTCACCACAAGGTACGAAAAGCGAGTAAAAGAAGAAGCATCTGGTAATACCTTGTAATACTAATAGTATTACTTTGTATTACTTCTGTCAAGTAAAACTTTTATTGCCGTAGCCCATTTCACACATGCTTTTTAAAAAATATTTTTATTGAAAACTCCTTTGTTTTTAATACTCCTGAAAATTGCATGGCGCAATAAGTTATGCTAAGATAAATAATTGAGGGAATTGCTTAATTACCTATCTCACATTTCACATCCTTTTAGTAGGGCTTTTTGCGTTGTCAATAATTTTTCGTCCCTGCACAATATATTGATAGCCTAATACAAGCTAAACACTATATTGTGTTGGGGCCTTTAAAAGGACACAACGCAAAAAGCTACCTCTGGATTGCTCTTTTTCAAGGGGGCTATCTATAAAAAATTAAATTATGCAATTCCATTAATTTTTTAAAGAAGACAGAAGAAGAAAATAGTGATTTGGAGGTGCTGCAGTCATGAACCCAGCAATTGGGCAGAAAACAATCAAAAGACTACTTGGTTTCCAAAAAAATGAGATTACCGAATACCATATCTATAACCGGCTTTCTCAAAAGATTAAAGGCGAAAAAAACAAAAAGGTATTAAGACAAATTGCCACAGATGAGTTAAGACATTATAATTTTTATAAGGATTATACCGGGAAAGATGTTAAACCGAGCAAGCGGAAAATCTTCAAGTTTTACTGGATCGCCAGAATTTTCGGTCTGACCTTTGGCCTGAAATTAATGGAAAAAGGCGAAGAACGAGCTAAAAATGTTTATGAGGAAGTAGCCACAGAGCTCCCAGAAGTAAAAAATATTTCTGAAGAAGAAGATGAGCATGAACAGGAACTACTTAACCTGATTGAAGAGGAACGTCTTAATTATATTAGCTCAATTGTCCTCGGACTGAATGATGCTCTGGTAGAACTTACCGGAACACTGGCTGGCCTAACCTTTGCCCTACAAAACACCAGATTAACTGCTTTGGCTGGTTTAATCACCGGAATAGCCGCTTCTTTCTCAATGGGAGCATCCGAATACCTTTCTAATAAAACTGAAGGAAATAATTCTCAGGAAGCCTTTAAATCCGCATTATATACCTGGACAGCCTATCTCATCACTGTCATCGCTCTGATCCTACCATATTTGCTCCTTTCTAATTATTTTTTATGCCTGATTCTTACTCTCGCAGTAGGCATCATAATTATTCTTGTCTTTAATTTCTATATCTCCGTAGCCAAAGATTTGTCTTTCCGGAAGCGATTTCTGGAGATGTCCGCAATCAGCCTAGGAGTGGCCGCCCTAAGTTTCGGGATTGGTTACTTCATCCGGATCTTTCTTGGTGTAGATGTTTAAGTAAGGAAATTACCTAATTACCTTAAAGTTTTTCTAGTGACAATAAAGCGATTAACTTTAATTCGGAAAGATTGTTAATTTTCTTGGACACCATTTCCATTACATTAAAATTAGATGAACGCTACAAGCTATTATTGATATTATGGACCTTACCGATCACAGATAGTTGCATTATTTCAAGGAAAGAGTGATACTATGAATGGACTCCCTGACTATCTGGGAGAGAAGATGAAAATCCTTTTTATTGGATATAACCCTGGTTTACGCTCAGCGGAACTTGGCCATCATTATGCAGGAAAAAGTAATAGTTTTTTTCCGTTCTTATACGAATCAGGACTGATTTCTGAACCTCTTACTTATGAAGATGATGCCCTGCTCCTTCCGGATTATGGTTACGGCTTAACCAATCTAGTGTCCCGCCCCAGCCTGGGGATTAAAGATTTAACCAGAGAGGATTATCGTGAAGGTGCCAAAGTCCTACGGGAAAAGTTATCACTCTATCAGCCAAGAATCGCCGCCTATGTAGGAATCGGAATTTATAAACAATTCTCCGGCCGCCAGCAAATTAAAACGGGAGTTCAAAAAGACTCCATAATAGAAGGGATATTTGATTTTGTCCTCCCCTCAACCAGCGGTCTGAACCGAATGCCATATACTGAGAAAAAAGCCTGGTTTGTTGAATTAAAGAATTTTCTTTCATGTATGCAAAAAAATGATGAATAGGAGGTTTGTCCCTTGTCAACTTTTAAGGATTATCAATATGAAAGACCAACAATGGAAAGATTCAAAGCAGAGTTTGAGAAACTACTAAAAGAATTTGACCAAACAGAAGCATTTGCAGCCCAAGATTTAATTATGGCAAAGATTAACAATTTGCGTAATGAATTTGAATCGATGGAAAGTTTGGTCTATATTAGACATTCCATTGATACCACTGATGAATTTTATGAGAAGGAAAACGATTATTTTGATGAGGTTTCTCCTCTTTACGAAGGTTTAGTACATAAGTATTATCAGTCCCTAGTTAATTCTAAATACCGTGAGTCATTGGAAGAAAAATGGGGAAAACAACTATTTAGAATAGCAGAATTAAAACTGAAAACTTTCTCTCCGGAAATAATCGAAGACCTACAAACAGAGAATAAACTTGCCAGTCAATATACAAAATTAAGAGCTTCCGCAAAGATCTTGTTTGAAGGGGAAGAAAGAAATCTTCCTCAAATGGAACCCTTCATGGAAGCCAAAGATCGAGACTTAAGAAAAAAAGCTCAACAGGCCTTTACTGGCTTTTTCTTGGAAAACGAAGCACAGTTTGATGAGATTTACGATAGTTTAGTAAAAGTACGCCACAAAATTGCCCAAAAACTGGGCTATAAAAACTTTGTAGAACTTGGTTACGCCCGCCTTGCCCGCTCCGATTATAATGCCGAGATGGTTGCAGGCTACAGAAAACAGGTCCTAGAGACCCTTGTTCCTCTAGCCACCAAGTTACGGAAGAGACAGGCAAAAAGATTAAACTTAGACACTCTAAAATACTATGATGAACCATTGGAGTTTTTGACCGGTAATGCCGTACCCAAGGGTGATCCGGCATGGATTATTGAAAACGGTAAAAAAATGTATAGTGAACTATCACCGGAGGCTGGTGAATTCTTTGACTTTATGGTGAAAACCGGGTTACTGGATCTGGTAACAAAAAAGGGGAAAGCCGGTGGCGGGTATACTACCTATATCAGCAAATACAAAGCTCCCTTCATCTTCTCTAATTTCAACGGAACTTCGGGGGATATTGATGTCCTTACCCACGAAGCAGGCCACGCCTTTCAAGTTTATTCCAGCAGAAATTATCAGGTTCCTGAATATATCTGGCCAACCCTGGAAGCCTGTGAAATTCATTCGATGAGTATGGAGTTTCTGACCTGGCCATGGATGAGCCTCTTCTTTATCGAGGATGAGGTGAAATATAAATTTGCTCATTTAAGCTCCGCCGTTCTCTTTATCCCCTATGGAGTAACGGTAGATGAGTTCCAGCACTGGGTCTATGAACATCCGGAAGCCACCCCGGCAGACCGGAAAACCATCTGGAGAAAAATAGAGGAAAAATATCTCCCCCACCGGGATTATGAGGACAATGACTTACTTAACCGGGGAGGATACTGGTTTAGGCAAGGCCACATCTTTGGCAACCCCTTCTATTATATTGACTACACCTTGGCACAGGTTTGCGCCTTTCAGTTCTGGGTTAAAGCCCATGAAAACAGAACCGAGGCCTGGCAAGATTATCTACGGCTTTGTAAAGCCGGGGGAAGCCGTTCTTTCCTAGAATTAGTAGCACTTGCAAACCTTAAAAACCCATTTACGGATGGATGTATTAAATCCATTATTGAACCGATTGAGCTGTGGTTAGATGGGATAGAAGATAATAAATTTTAAGTAACTTTACTCTCTAAAAAAGGGCAAAGTCCAATTTTTTCTGTGAAATTGTCTTCTTTCATCAAAACCAGATTTAATAATCAAATTTTAAAGTCTATGAACATAAAAAAAGCCATCGAAGATCACTCTTTTTGGGTTTGTTTTTGCAACTTACCATTTAGAGTTTCCCCGATGGCTTTCCTTTTTTGTATAATGACACCTTTACAAACAGATAACCATTTCTGTCAAAGCCGGGGTGCAGACTACTTTGTGATTAAAACCCTTCCATAGCGAGGTTGAATCGTTAGACTCAATTTACCATTATCTATAGGCTCTTTTTTATTACAATTAAGCGGATCTTTTAATATTGACGGTAATTGGTAATTAGAGAGATCAAGTTCCACAGTCTTGGTTTGATTACTATTATTAGTTGCTACTAAAGCATATTCGCCATTATACTCTCGTAACATAAGGATCACGTTTTCATCAACATAAATAGTTTCAACAGTTCCCCGTCTTAATACCTCATATTCGTTTCTCAGCTTAATTAACTTTTGAAATTCGTTTAATATTTTCCGATCAGGATTACCCCCATTTTCTCTCCACGGATAAGTCCCTCGGTTAAATGGGTCATAACCCCCGGTTACGCCTACTTCATCACCATAGTAAACCGCAGGCGCCCCAGGATATGTCATTTGGAAAAATACAGTTAAAATCAGTTTTTCTTTGGCCTCATTAATCTCTTTTAATCTTTGGTTATCATTTTCATAGCCAAAGAAAAACAAGGCACGTGGCTGGTCATGAGAGGAAAGGAGATTCATTAAACTATAGAAGGCTTCCGGCGGGTAGTTTTCACGCATCATCTCTAATACCTCTACAACCTTCCGAGCATCTTCCCCATTACCATATTCAGTCATGGCATGTTTGAAAATATAGTTCATTGTAGAATCAAAAGTATCACCCAAAAAGTATTTCGAAGCATCAAACCAAGTTTCCGCTACCGTTAACGCCTCTGGAAAGTCTTTTTTTATTTCTTTTCTCCATTCCCGCCAGAATTCATCGGAAACCCATGGAGTAACATCCATCCGCCACCCGGAAGCCCCTTTCTGCAGCCAAAATTTCATTACCGATTCATCATCTCGATAGGCAAAATCTTTAAAGCTTTCTACCTCCTGTAAATTAGCCAAGCTGGGATTATCCCAACAGCTATATGCCTGATCCGGACTGATTGCCCTTTCATTAAAATCGTACCACTCATAATACGGAGAGTCTTTACGAAACTCTTCATTCTTAAAAGCCCCCATTCCTGGATATTTCCCATACCGATCCATATAAACAGAATCTGAACCGGAATGATTTAAAGAAGTATCTAAAATAATTCTTATTCCTTTCTTCTTAGCATCCGCAGCTAGCTTTATAAACTCCTCATTAGTTCCAAAATGCTGATCAACAGTCTTATAATCCGCAGTGTCATATTTATGGTTACTACGTGCCTCAAAGATAGGTGTCATATAAATAGTATTAACCCCTAATTTTTTTAGATAATTAAGTTTCTTGCTAATTCCGGCCAAATCCCCACCAAAAAAATCATTGTTCCATTCATTATCACTACAGCCATCTCCAGGAATCGATACTTTATCTAACCAGTTATCATGGAATTCAATATCCAGATCGCCATAGAATTTGGTAACCCCAACTTTCGGGTC
Source organism: Firmicutes bacterium UBA5486 (assembly GCA_002427045.1). Lineage (GTDB taxonomy): Bacteria > Bacillota > UBA4882 > UBA10575 > UBA10575 > UBA5486. The sequence goes on along the minus strand of DIPO01000079.1, from coordinate 36,828 downwards.
ATTAGCCTTTTTCCCGTTTTTAAAACGGTCGGGAAATATATAGTAGAAAATGGCATCTTTTGCCCAATCAGGAGTAGTATAAGCTGGGTCATAAACTGTTAACCTGTACCTTTGTAACCTTTCCCCGGGCTGGTATACTTTCCCAACCCCTCCTGTCCCCACAATTGTATTATACGGAATAGGAACAATCTGGGAGTTGTTGCCATAAAACACAAGTTTATCACCATCAATGGCTTCAAAATAATACCCATATACATTTTTATGATTAAGATTAACAGTTGTTTGCCAAATCTCGCTGCCACCATCTGCGGAAAATCCGGTTTTTTTCAATGGGTAAACCTGCTTATTAAGATATTTCACAGAATCTCGATTGCCTGTAATCTTCTCTACTTCTATCACTAAATTAGCTTTTTCTAAATCATTAGCTTTGGCCATCAGAGTAAAAGTAACTTCTGTCCCTTCGGGAACTGCACCAAAAGGAGTGCGGTATTTTTCATCCCTAGAATTATGGTAAAGACTTTGGGTAATCACTCTATTATCCAACTCCTCAAGAATAGATACATAATCTGAAAAAGCAATTTTTCTTTTATGATCATACATAAATACTACTTGATAATTATCAACAACCTCATTGAAAGGGAGTATTATACTTGAAACTTTATCTTCACCCATCATAATTGATAGAACATACTCTTTTTCCCCGGCTGGAAATGACAGCATACCGATATAAATATTATCTTTATCTTCATCATTCATTTCTACTTGAAAACCTTCACCGATAATAATAGGATTCTTACCTTCCGGAACAGGAAGATAATTAATTGTATCGTATGTAACACCATTTGAGAGGTTATGAATAAATGTTACCTCTGTTTCCTCTTCTACCAATAGCTTTATACTTTCCCCTTTTACCTCTCCTTTTTTACCAAAAATAAAATTCTCAGAATCATCATACTGAAGTCGATAAGCATAACTTCCCGCAGGTAAAATTCGAGTCAGTTTAAAAAAAGATCCCTCAACCTCCTGCATTAAAACTTCATCACGATCTAAACCAATAATACTAACCTTTTTCGGGATTCTATATGGCTTAATCCCCCCTGTTACCGAATCTTTAATGGATTTATCCTTATAATCAAAAAGAAAACGGACTTGATAATTATCTTCAGGAATAACCAAAGGAATATTCGGGCCGTTCCGTTCGCCACGGAGACCGTAATTCTCTTCCCAGCTTCCATTAATCGCCACTTTATACTCATATGAACCTTTAGGCAGAAAAGTAATGAATTGAAAAACCCCATCCCCTAGATGTTCCATTTGTGTAATATTATCGGCAGGATTCCAATTACCCCCACCTAGCGCCCCTTGAATCGTTCCTGGCAATACAACTTGCATCTTATCAAAATTATTAGCAAATACATTAGGTAAGATAAACAAGATAGTAATTACCAAAGACAATAAGATCAACCTGGTTTTTTTCATTATAATCCTCCTTAGTTTCTTAGAATAACTAATTTAAAAAAGTAATATTTACACTGATCACCTCCCCCCTTTGTTAACCGGTTAACTATTTGGGCAAAAAAATTATCTCCTTCCTGTCGTTTCCCTAATTACTAATTCTACCGGTAAAACAATATTTCTATTTACCTCTTCTCCACCTTTAATTTTATCTATTAAAAGCTCTGCTGCTATCATTCCTTTATCTACTACATTTTGTTTAATAGTTGTTAAGCCAGGTGTAGAAAACTCACATATTCTTAAATCATCAAAGCCAACTACAGAATAATCCTGTGGTACTTTTCTCCCATTACTCCTAAATGCTTTAATTAACCCAAAAGCCATAATATCTGCTACCGCAAAAACTGCTGTTATTTCTCTATATTTTAAAATATCCTCCCCGATCCTAAATCCTCCGTTAAATGATACTTCCTTTTCAAATATTATCTCCTTCAGATTATGTTCTTGAAGCGCTTTTTGATATCCATGATAACGTCTGGAATTAACCTGGCTTGTACCAATTTTCCCCGTTGCCAGTGCAATATTTGGATGTCCTAACTCAATTAAATGCTTTGTAGCTAAATAACCTCCGATCAAATCATCCACTCCAAGTTGTAGGCAGTTTGTACTCACTTCCGCAGCGGAATCTATTATTATTTTGGGTAGTTCCAAATCATCTGTTAGTTTTTCAGAAGATATTCCAAAAAGAATCAAACCATCAAGCTTTCTTTTGAGAACCCATTCTTTACAACCATTCTCAGTAGAGACCCCGGTGATCAACAGATCATACCCTTCCCGTCTAGCAGTATACTCAACCCCGCTAATAAATTCACTATAGAACGGGTTATCCTGAAGTGCTGTATTAGGCCCACTATCTTCTTCCTCCGGAGGAAGAATTATCCCTAATAACTTTGATCTTTTCATAGCTAAACTCCGAGCTGTAAAATCCGGTTGATAATCCATTTCCTCCATTATCTTTAATATACGTTCTTTTGTTTTTTCAGAAACTTTATTTACATTATTTAAAACATTGGAGACTGTTGCTACCGAAACCCCAGCATTTTTCGCAACATCACGAATCGTAATACCTTTTCTCATCTTTTTTCCCCTATTCAATAATTCCTTAAAGTAGCAAAGCAGTTTAAAAACTCTTATTCTAACCTTAAAACACTTTTTCTTTTAAAGTACACACCTTTTTTCTTATTCAGTTTTAATTATATAATTACAGTTAATTTATGTCAATATAAAATTTAACCGGTTAACTAATTGCTGCTTATCGTCCAATTACCAAACTGTTTATAATAAATAATAACTAGCTCTTGATAAGCCTCAAGGTAATTATGGAATTTCCTCAATTAATAATTCTTTGTGCTGTAAATGTAACCGTATTCATAATTCATGCCGGGTCTTACTGGCGTATTGTTTTTACTTGACTATAATAAGTTAATAAAGTTAATAATTATAAGCAATCGTAAGATAATTTTATTAATTAAACCCTTATCACGTTATTTAGTTAAATATGGTCGTTTTTGGATGTTGATGTATTTATAATTAAAACTTATGATTAATTTAGAGTTAAATTTTTTTAACCGTTTATGCAACCGTTTACATTTTAAAAAGGAGTTTTTTCAATGAGTGTAACTATTAAAGATGTGGCAAAAGCAGCGGGTGTATCCACCGCTACTGTTTCCCGGGTTCTAAATAATAGCAATCTTATTTCCCCTAAAACTGCCGAAAAAGTGCGAAATGTAATGCATGAGCTAGGATATTTTCCAAATAACATTGCTAGAAGTTTTGCCCATCAAAGCACTTATATTGTAGCTTTAGTTGTAAATATTGATGATGCAACTGCTTTTAATAATCCGTTTTTTTATCAAATTCAATATGGCATTGAAAAATATATTTGCCCCAGGGGATATTACTTAATGATTGTAAATGAAAATACCTTAAATCTTAATGGAACCGCCTTTAGTAAACTTTTTTTTGAAAAAAGAGTAGATGGTCTTATTCTCCCAGTATCTTTACTTCGAAAGAATTTAGTAAAGAAGATGGAGGAACAAAAGTTTCCCTTTGTCATCATCGGCGAACCTGAAAATAGCTATGATATAAACTGGGTAGATATAAACAATAAAATGGCTGGAGAGATTAGCACAACCCATTTACTCAATAATAAATATAAACGAATTGCCTTTGTCTCCGGGAATCTAAAGGATATTTTTAATAAAAATAGATTAGATGGGTACCTAACAGCTTTGAAAAAACATGGTTTGCAACCGGAACCGGAGTTAATTAAAGAAAGAGGTTTCTCTAAAGAAGATGGTTATTCCATAATGACAGATTTTCTTGAACTTAAAAACCCCCCTGACGGTATTGTCTTTACCGACAATATTGTTGCCTTTGGTGCTTTATCCGCTATTAAAGATCAAGGCCTTAATGTTCCTGGAGATATCGGAATTGTTAGTTTTGATAATTATCCGGTTGCTGAATTATCTGATCCCAAAATGACAACAGTAGATATTGATCTTTTCGATTTGGGTATCCAGGCTGCTACCATGCTTTTGAAAGAGATTCAATTGCCATCTGCAACAAAGCAACAAAGTTTATTATCAGTTCAACTCATTAAAAGAGGAACCAGTGAACGAAACTAAGCATGGCAACAAGGATCTTTGAAAGGAGGTGAAAAGAGGAGTTTGTTGAACAGGTATGCCCCAAACATCAAGTTTTAGAAAGAGGTTTGGTATCAATGGTTTCAAAATTAATTATCCACGAACAGACTAGAGATTACATTTATCCGATAACAAGAAATAAATTAGCGATCCGATTAAAGACAAGAAAGAAAGAAGCTAACTCCTGTCATTTACTTTACTGGAATAGATTTAATAAAGAAATTACAGGTGAATTGATCGCAAAAATGCAATGTTACGCTAGAGATAACCTTTATGACTACTATGAAACCATCATTGATACCACGGAAAGCACAAAGTATATCAAATACTACTTTCAAGTATCAGAGACTAATGAAACATTTTACCTTAATTACCACGGGGTAAATCATTCAAATCCTACAGATGGTTTCTTCGAGTACCTTTATACCAATGAACAGGATATCTTTAAAGTACCTTCATGGACTAAAGGTTCTGTCTTCTATCAGATTTTTCCGGAAAGGTTTTGCAATGGCGATCCAACCAATGATCCATATGATGTTGTACCATGGGGTTCCACTCCTACAAGAGATAATTTTATGGGAGGGGATCTAAAGGGAATCATTAATAACATAGACTACATCAAAGCTTTAGGTGTCGATGGTTTATATTTGACACCAATCTTCGAAGCCTCATCCAATCATAAATATGACACTATAGATTATTTTCGGATTGACCCTTCCTTTGGAACCTTCAATGATCTAAAAGACTTAGTTGATATCTGCCATCAAAACGGAATTAAAATCATTCTGGATGGTGTCTTCAATCATTGCGGCTATTTTTTTCCTCAATTCCAAGATCTTTTGAAAAATGGTGTTTACTCTAAGTATAAGGATTGGTTTTTAATCGATAGTTTTCCCATTGACACGAAAAACTTAAATTATGAGACCACAGGTTACTATAAATGGATGCCAAAACTAAGACTAAGCAATCCTGAAGTTAGAGAGTTCATTTTAAAGGTTGCAAGATTCTGGATAGAAGAGGCCGGCATTGATGGTTGGCGCCTCGATGTAGCAGACGAAGTAGATTACACTTTTTGGCAAGATTTTAGAAAACTGGTCAAATCTATTAATCCTAACTGTTTCATTCTCGCCGAAACCTGGAGAGAAAACCGGGAAATGTTAAGAGGCGACCAAGTAGATTCAGTTATGAATTATCTCTTTCGAGATGCATTAGTTGACTTCTTTGCCAAAAAACAGATCTCCCCTATTCAATTTGACGAAAGAATCAACCGTATCCTAGGAGTCTATTGTAAAACAGTACATTTATCCCTCTATAATTTAATCGGTAGTCATGATACAGCCAGATTCCTTACCCTTAGCAACAATCAACTACAAATTTTAAAAATTGCTGCCGCCTTTCAACTTTGTTTCCCTGGTATTGCCGGTATTTATTACGGGGATGAAATCGGCCTAATCGGCGAGAATGATCCTGATTGTCGAAAGAGTATGGAATGGAATCCCAGCAAACAAAATCGCGAAATTTATATTTGGTACAAAAATCTTATTGCCATTAGAAAAAAGTATAAACCATTACAATTAGGGAGTTTTTCCAGTAATTACTGCTCTTCAGATAATTATGTTTATGGCTTCTACCGGGAATTTGAAGAAGACAGAGTCTATGTCATCATTAATAACTCAAACTTGACTACGAAGATTACCTATCCAGTATTAGAATCACCCAAAGACATTTGCTTTTTAACAGATGAAATAAGCGGGGAAAGTCATCACATAGAAAACCTTCAAAACTATACTTACCATAATGATGACCTTAATCACTACCAAGGTATTTTAAGATTACAACTGCTACCTTATCAAGTGAAGATCATTTCACAAAAAAGAAAAACAGGAGGAAAATAACATGTGTAAAAAATCCTTTTCTATTAGGGTTCTCTTACTAAGTTTAATCTTTATTTCTCTTTTTGCATCTTTTGGAATTTCCGCCAATGAACAAGTAACCATTAATTTCTGGCATCATTATAATGCCCAATCCCCGGAGAATGAAAAGTTAATAAATCTTATTATTCCAGCCTTTGAAAAACAATACCCTCATATCAAAGTAAAAGCCATCCCCCACGAATGGGATCAGCTTCACAAAAAAATATTGGTTAGCACCAGTAGTAATCAACTACCCGATGTAGCTAGAGCTGATATTGCATGGCTCCCCGAATTTCAAAAACTTAATATTCTGGTTCCTCTAAATAAAGAAATGGGCGATTTCTCTGCTGTAGCTCACAGGCTTTTAGATGGGCCAATGGCTACGGCTAAAGTGAAAGGTGATTATTATGGACTCGCCTTGAACACTAACACCAAAATTCTATTCTATAATAAGGACCTATTTAGCCGGGCAGGAGTAAAAGTTCCTAAGACCATGGATGAATTCTTCTCTGCAGCTCGGAAACTTTCTAAAAAATCAGGACGTCAGATCTGGGGATATGCAGAACCTGCCTTAGCTGGCTGGAACATTTGCCCGTTTATTTGGAGTAATGGTGGTGATATTACTGACCCAGAGTATAAAGTAGCATCCGGTTTTTTAAATAGCGAAAAAAATATAGAAATTATTCAAAAACTTGCTGACCTGTACCGTGATGGGGCAATGACCGGATTTAATAAAGGTGCCATTCCATTAACCGATGGCTACGCTCTTGGTAGATACGGAATGATTATTGAAGGGCCTTGGAAATTTGCCGAACTAGAAAACTCCTATCCCCAGTTCAAACCTGCTACAGCACCTATGCCTGCTGGTAAAGGCGGCTCAGCACAAGTACTAGGTGGGGAAGATATCGTCATGTTTAAAACTGCTAAAAAAGAAGCAGCATGGGAGTTTATGAAGTTCATGACCAGTGAATATGCCCAAATTGAAATGGCTAAAGTTGGTCAAATACCTGTAAATAAGGTTGCCATTGATTCAAGTATTATTAAAAACAATAAAAATATGCTCCCCTTCTTAGAAGCAATTCAAACAGCTAAGCCAAGGCCACCTGTATCAACTTGGCCAGAAATAGATAAAGAGTTGACTTATGCTGTAACCCTTAGTATTTTAGGTGAAAAATCTGTGAAAGAAAGTCTAGATGAAGCTGCAAAAAAAATCGACATCTTACTTGCTCAACAATAAAAAAAAGGCTAAAAAAGGTTAATACCAATTTAGCCTTCAAAAAAATATTCGCCATAAATAATTTACCCCTTAATAGTATTTCTGTCAAGTTTTTGGATCACAGTTTTGTGCGTCGTACTTAGTTGGTATGGCGCACAAAACGCCTTTATTAAATAATAAGTTTTGGGGTGAGAACACATGTCCCATGATTATCAAATATTACCGAGAAGGAAAAAAAAGCAAATAAAGAAAATAAACTTCCAGCTCATTTTCTTGTTAATTCCTGGATTAATTGTATTTGGCTTATTTACCATTTATCCTATAGTAAAGTTATTTGTAATGAGTTTTTTTGATTGGCAAATCGGTTTTGAACAAAAATCAATCTTTGTCGGTCTGAAAAATTACATAAATGTTTTTAATGACCCAATTTTTAGAAAGGCCATCTCCAACACCCTAATATATGCCTTGGTTACAGTACCCAGCCAAATCATCATCGGTCTGTTAGTAGCTGTTTTAATCCATAGCATTAAACGGTTTAAGATCACATTCAGAGTATTATATTATCTTCCTGTAATTACTTCCTGGGTAATTGTGGCTTTAGTATTTAAGTATATCTTTAATAATGAAGGTTTTCTGAACTATGTAATTACAGACCTTTTGCATCTTACTACCAACTATATTCCTTGGTTAGATCAACCCTCTACTGGCATGTTCGTAGCCCAACTTTTAGGAATCTGGAAAGGTATTGGTTGGAATATGGTTATTTTTCTGGCAGCATTACAAGGAGTCCCTTTAGAACTATATGAAGCAGCTAGCATCGATGGTGGTGGTAAATTTAAACAGTTCTTCTACATTACCTTGCCTTCGATCAAAAACACTATTCTTTTTGCAGTAGTCATGTTGAGTATAGGAGCTTTTAATGTTTTTACATCAATCCAATTAATGACTGGTGGCCATCCTGCCCACCAAACAGAAGTTGCTTTAACTTGGATGTATTATAAAGCTTTTGAAGCTCGTGATTTCGGATATGCTGCTGCCCTTTCTTATATAATAGCAATGATTATTACTATGATTACTCTATCTCAATTTAAGTACTTCCGAAAATTTAAATAATGAAAGGATGAATAATGATGAGAAAATATAAATATAAGCTTCTGATCTACTTTATCTTACTCATAGGAGTAATCATTACCTCTACACCCATGATTTATTTAATTAGCACCTCACTAAGGCCTAATGGTTCTCTTTATGAATATCCACCTAAACTAATCCCCAACAAAGTAACTTTAGAAAACTATCGCTATATAATATTTAAAGTTGACTTTTACCGCAGTTTTTTAAACAGTTTTATTGTAGCCTTATGTAGCACTCTTTTAGCTGCTTTTATCTCCTCTTCGCTAGCTTTTTGTTTAGCGAGGTTTGACTTCCCAGGAAAACGTCTACTCTTTGCCACCATTATGGCCACCATGATTATACCTGGAATGACGCTTATTATACCTCAATTCGAATTAGCTGTCACCTTTAAGTTAATTAATAAATTGGGAGGCTTAATCCCTGTCTATGTTGCATGGGTTCTCCCTTTCTCTACATTTATGATTAAAGGGTTTATCGAAGGAATTCCTACTGATTTTGATGAGGCTATTTATATCGATGGTGGAAATGCTTTTACCGTTTACCGAACCATCATCCTACCCCTTGCCAGCCCATCTATTGCAGCTGTAAGCATCTTCAATTTTTTAATGGCTTGGGAGGAGTACCCTTGGGCATTAACAGTTATCAATGATCTAGAGAAAAGAACCTTACCAATAACCATCTCGGGTTTTTTTGGTCAACATAATTTTACTCAGTGGGGATACGTTTTTGCCATGTCCGTTATCTCATTACTCCCTGTGATCATCACCTTTTTATTCTTTCAGCAGTATTTCGTCTCCGGTTTATCCTCCGGTGCAATTAAATGAGACCTATGGTTCGCTAATAATTTCCTCTTTAATCTGCTCCATGATATAATAGTTTTGCTTAAAGTACTCTTAATAAAGCTTTTTGCGTTGTGTCCTTTTTAAAAGGTCCCAACACAATATATAGTGTTGGGCTTGTATTAGGCTATCA
>DIPO01000079.1:16249-27331 GCA_002427045.1 Firmicutes bacterium UBA5486 | reverse complement strand
TATTGTGCAGGGACAGAAAAAATCATTGACAACGCAAAAAGCCCAATAAAACTTTCATTTTATTATGATAGGAGGAATTTTGTTGGCTATCTACTCCACCGAAAATTTTCATAATAATGTAAATATGTTAAGAGATGAGTGGTTAATTACAAACGGCCTTGGGTCTTACGCTTCTTCGACGATTGCTGGGATTAATACTAGAAAATACCATGGTTTATTACTTTCTTCCTTTAATCCCCCGGTTGATAGAAGGCTAATGGTCTCCAAATTAGATGAAAAGATAATCTTCTCTGGAAATAAGTATGATTTAGCAACTAATCTTATTAATGACTTAAGTTTGGAAGAGAGAAAAGCAAATATTAATGAAATTAAAGCTGCTGCCTTTAATATTAATAAAGACGCAGTAATGAAAACCAATATAAAATACCAAGGTGAAGGATATAAATATCTACTTTGCTTTGAAAATGAACCCTTTCCTACTTTTACTTATTTAATTAAAGGAATAATGATTCAGAAATCTATTTATATGCCTTATCAAAAAAACACTACTGTAGTAAAGTATAAAGTCTTAGAAGCTAAAGAGAATACAAAACTAGAATTAATACCCTTATTGAATTACCGGAGTCACCATGAAGAGAGTCTCCTTACCAATCTGAAAATAAATATTATTCATTCTTCCGATCATTTCCTTAAAATAGATATGGATAACCACCAATTAAACATCTATTGGACTGAAGGGAAGTTTCAAAAAAAAGAAGGATATTTTATGGGTATGTATTATCCGTTTGAAACCTACCGGGGAGAAACCAATCTTGATGATCACTATATTCCCGGGTCTATTACTGTTGATATCTCTAAAAATAAAGAATTTGTATTTGTTTTTTCCACCGAAGATATCAACACTCTTGATTATCAATCTTGGGAAAACAATTTGATTTGCCGTCAGAAAGATTTGCTACATAAATATGCAAAGACTAATAACGACTTTATTAATAAGCTTATATTAGCAGCTGATTCTTTTATTGTCGATCGTAAATCGACAAACAAAAAAACTATTCTCGCTGGTTATCCCTGGTTTACGGATTGGGGACGTGATACGATGATCTCTCTACCTGGATTAACATTAGCTACCGTCCGGTATGAAGAAGCAAAAGAAATATTGTCTACTTTCGCTGTAAATCTGAAGGATGGATTAATACCTAATGTTTTTGACGATTACTCGGGTGAAGCGGCCCATTATAATACTGTTGATGCTACCCTCTGGTTTTTCTACGCACTCAAAAAGTATCTGGATTATACAAAAGACATCGATTTCATTATGGAGATCTATCCGAAGTTGGAAGAAATAATTGAACATCATAAAAAGGGAACAAAATATAATATAAAAATGGATCCTAAGGATGGATTATTGATAGCTGGTGATAAAGGAATACAATTAACTTGGATGGATGCCAAAGCGGGAGATTGGGTTGTAACTCCCCGTTATGGTAAAGCCGTTGAAATTAATGCTCTGTGGTATAATGCTTTGAAAATCTTTAATGAATTAAGTAATAAATTAGCAAAACCTGAAAGCAATCTAGATATTATTACAAGTATTGAAGAAAACTTTCCCGTTAAATTCTGGTATGAAGATGGCCAGTATTTGTATGATGTTATTAATGAAGATAAACCGGATCGATCCCTAAGGCCAAATCAGGTTTTTGTTGTAAGTTTGCCCTATTCATTATTAAATCAGGAAAAAGAAAAGGCAGTCATTTATAAAGTATACAAAGAATTATATACACCGGTTGGGTTAAGAAGCTTAGCCCCGTCTGATGAAAAATATATTGGCACATATGGCGGTAAAAGAATAATAAGAGACGGCGCCTATCATCAAGGAACTGCTTGGGCCTGGCTATTAGGTGCATTTTTTGAAGGCTATTTAAAAGTTAATAACTATTCTCCAGAAGCTAAAAATAGAGTAATAAACATGTATAAACCTTTTATCGAACATCTTAACCATTATGGCCTTGGCAATATTTCAGAAATCTTTGATGGAGATTTTCCCCATGAACCCCGGGGGTGTTCTGCTCAAGCTTGGTCAGTAGCAGAGTTATTGAGGATTTATTACGAATATCTGAGTTGACTTTTTTATTGTTTAATCTATCAATAAATTAATTTCAGGATATAAAGCCTTAACAGATGAGGGATAAATCGAATTTTTAAATTGGAAAATATCAGAAAGCGTTTTAGTAACTATGAAATCCCCTCAATCATCTAACTGTTCAAGATAGATATTTACCCGCTCTTGAGTCCTTGAATCATCTGTATACTCTAATACTTTTATAAAATACTCCCTGGCCTTTACTTTGTCGCCTTTATTCCTATAGGCTAATCCTAAATTTTCAAGGGTAATTAGATCAGAAGGGTTATAATTTAAAGCTTTTTCAAAATATAATATTGCTGTTTCCTCGTCTTGAAGGCAATAATTACTTGCCCCCAAATTGGAATAAATCTTTAATAAATAAAGAAAATCATCTGGATTTACATTGGTTAATGATGCTTCGTAAAAAGCATTGGCTAAATCAAACTCCTCCATATGGAATAATATGTTCCCGCACTCAAAAAGCCTTTGATAATCCAAATCCTTGCTAGCCAAGATTTCTTGGGCTAAAACAACCATTTCATCATAATTCCCGTAAAGGTTTTGTATCCTGAAATTAATATACTTATTAAGTATTGAGTTTTGATCAATATGAGCCCCTTCCAATAGTGCCTCTGCTTCTTTTGGATTGTTCCACTTTACAAAGCATTCTGCCAGTTTTAATAGATGGATTGGGGTATCTTTAAATTCTTGCTTTAATCTTTCTCTAAATGCAACATCCAAGCCCGGGGTAGAGATCGAATAAGTACCTCCTCCACCATCACACGGAGAAATAACTAATACTACCTCAAATGCTTTTAACCCAATGATATTATAATATATATTTACAGGATTGTTGGGGCATTTTTTTAGAGAAATAAATAACATATTAAGTGCTTTTTCGGGCTGTTGATTATAATTTAAAATTACCGCTAAATTATTATAAGCCTCAGGCAAATCCGGCTTAAGTATGATTGCTTGCTCAATATGTTTTCGGGCTACCTCTGAATAATTGCTATTATTCATTTCATGAAAGCCTAAATAATTAAAAACATAAGGATTAGCCTCTAGCTGAGACTTAGCTTGCTCTAAAAATTCTTTCGAAATACCCAACCCAAGTTCAGGATATAATTCAGCAATAATTCCTTTCAGTAGTAAGATTTGAGGGGAATCAGGATTTTGGATTTCTTGTTCAAGAAGAATCTCTCTAAGCTTAATCGGGTTACCTAGTTGCAAATAGTTATTCCTGTAAACAGCGTACTCTTCATAGCAGGATATATTCTGAAAGCATATTCCTGCTAAATAATAATATTCCGGAATAGTTTTTCCGATAATCTTCCCTACTTCTGCAGCTTTCTGATAATCTTCATTTTTAATTGCCGTCCAAAATTCCTCCGTGCTACTACCTATTACCAGAGAAGAAATAGTCATTAATAAGAAGAAGATTATTAAGCCCCAATAATATTTATTATTTTGCAAGGCTCCACCTTCTTTATAATGATTATTCTAAAAAGAAAACACCACAACCGTAACTCGATACTTGCTGCTTGCCGCTTGTATTAGGAAAATGCCTCCTTCGAAGCAGGCAAAAGGTAACTATTCTACAAGCTGCTAGCAACAAGTATCCAATCATGTTTCACCCTACTTTTTCGTTAATACTATCTTTTTTAATTTCCTTATACCGCCGGCAAGCAACAAAATGACCGGGTTCAGCTTCAAAGAGTTCCGGTTCCTCCTGATCCCAACATTCGGGTTTGGCATAAAGACAACGAGGGTGGAACCTACAGCCTTGCGGGATCTCAGCTGCCGAAGGAATCTCCCCTTTTATTGGCACCTCTTTAATAATCCCCACCTTGCCGGAGACCGGTTCCGGGACCGCTGCAATCAAAGCTTTGGTATACGGATGCAAAGCATGATCAATGACTTCGTCGGCCGACCCCATTTCAATAATTTTTCCAAGATACATTACAGCAATTCTGTCCGTAAAGTATCTGGCAGTAGATAAATCGTGAGTAATATAAAGGTAAGTAAGGCCTAGGACATGTTGAACCTCTTTCATCATTTGCAAAAGCTCCGCCCTGGTTGAGAGATCAACCATCGATACAGGTTCATCGGCTACAACAAAACTTGGCGAAAGAATGAGAGTTCTAGCAGTAGCCACTCTTTGCCTTTGCCCGCCACTTAACATATGTGGATAACGATCCATAAACTCCTCAGGTGGGGTCAATTTAACTTCTTGTAATGCTTTGGCAGCTAATTTCATTTTTTCTTTTTCGGTCGTACCTATTTTATGAATATATAGAGGTTCTGATAACACTTCCCGGATCCGGAAACGTGGATTCATCGATGCATAAGGATCCTGGAAGATCATTTGCACTCCCCTTCTATACTCTTGTAGTTCCTCAGAATTAAGACAAGTAACATCTTTCTCCTTAAAGACAATTTGGCCATCCGTTGGTTCAAGAAGCTTCATAATTAATTTACCAGTAGTAGTCTTGCCACACCCCGACTCCCCAATCAAACCAAAAGCTTCGCCTTGTTTTATTTTGAAAGATATTCCATCCACGGCACGTACCCATCGTCTTTGACCTCGCAATAACTCTCCCAGAGAACGTTTAATCGGAAACCATTTCTTTAAATTTTCAACTTCCAGGATAAACTCACTCATGAAAACACCTCCAGCAGGCAACTGTATGTGCCGGTTCAATCTCAGTCAGCCGTGGTTCCTCTATTCGACAGCGCTCCATTACTTGTGGACAGCGCGGATGAAAACGACATCCACTAGGTGGGCTTAGTAAATCCGGTGGCGTACCTGGGATAAAGGCCAGATTATCAACCCTCTGGTGTAATCTGGGAGTCGCTGCCATTAACATCTGGGTGTATGGATGAGCAGCACCTTGAGGGCCGTAGATCTGTTGATTAGTACCGATCTCTGCCACTTTCCCCGCATACATAATCATGATCCGATCCGCCACTTCGGCCTCGGTTGAGAGATCATGCGTGATAAAGATGAAGGAAAGATTCAACTTTTCCTTTAATTCCTTAAGCAAGTTGATTATCTGTGCTTGAACCACTACGTCTAGAGCTGTAGTAGGTTCGTCACAGATGACGATCTTTGGTTCGAGAAAGAGTGCAGTAGCAATCACAATTCTTTGTTTCATCCCACCTGAAAGTTCATGTGGGTATCTACGCAGAACATCTTCAGATAAGCCAACTAGATTAAGGTATTTCTTGATTCTTTCCTCGGCTTCTTTCTTCTCCATCTCCCGGTGAAATTGAATCGTCTCCATCATTTGCTTGCGTATATTATAAACCGGGGTTAAGCAGTTCATCGCCCCTTGGAAAACCATAGAGATCTTTTCCCATCTAATTTTTTTCCTTAAATCATTCTCCGTAAGCTTAAGAATGTCCTCACCATCAAGAAGAATCTCCCCACCGACAATTTTCCCGGGAGGGGTTGGCATATTCAAAAGCGCAGTACCCAAAGTAGTCTTTCCACAACCAGACTCGCCGACTACGCCAAGTGTTTCTCCGGGCCCAAGGCTGAAAGAGACATCATCAACCCCGCGGATTACTCCCTTGCTTGTATAATAATATAATTTTAAATTTTTAACCTCTAACTTATCCATGGGGCACCTACCTCGTTTTTAATTTTGGATTTAATATCGTATCCATAGCAAATCCCAAGAAAGCAAAGGTCATTCCCATGATGGCAATAAATAGTCCCGGCGGGACAATCCACCACCAAATACCTTGCAAAACAGCACCGCCCTGCATGGCATCATGAAGGATCTGACCCCAGGTGACAATAGTAGCATCACCTAACCCAATCAGGCTGATGGAAGCTTCATATACGATAGAAACTGGAACCTGCAAAGCCATGGAAGCAAAAGCGTATGGTATCAATTGCGGAACCATATGTTTGAAAATGATTCGACGATTTGATGCTCCTAGAGCATGAGCTGCTTCCACATAGGTCTCCTCTTTAATCTGTAATCCCATGCTACGCACAGTCCGCACCGAACTTACCCAGAAAAAGGAACACATCATAAGAATCATTGTCCAGATACTTGGTTTGAAAACTGCACTTACCACAATCATAACCGGCAACAAAGGTATGCTTTGGAAAATCTCATAAAGCCGCATCATAACTTGATCAACTGTTCCACCAAAGTAAGCACTGGTTACACCGTAAAAGACACCAATTACTACAGCTACCGCCGAAGTTAACAACCCAATAAGAAGCGCCCACTTAGTACCAGCGATCACTCCACTCCAAATGTCCCGTTTTGAAGCATCCGTCCCCATCAAGCCAAAGACCCGGCCAGCTACAGTAATTTCCGGTTCTTTCAGAAAAGAATTACTGCCTACCGCCACACTAGTAAGCTTAATTCGATATTCTCCCTTCAGCGGAACCGGATTATCAAGCAACCTGTTCTGTGCCTGAACAAAAAAGACTTCTACTGGTTTTACCGTACTCATGGAAATACCCTGCAAAATCACCGGATCTTCGTAACTTTTTAAAAACTCCCCAACCATACTTGTACCTTCTTTATCCAATGATACACGTATTGGTGCTTCACTACTTAATTTAATTGATTTTTTTGTTACTTCTAAGGTTAATCCATCCGGCCGCTCCAATTCAATAACCATATTAATCAGGCCTTTGCCAGTGGCCCTAAGGATTAAATCAATCGGTGGAACATCATAGAAATAATCATATTTAAAAACCGCCTCTAGTACTTGAGTATTTGCTGCTTTTTTTTCCTTTATTTCGGGATCATCCAAGATACTTTGGGGAGTCAGCTTTTTGGTTGTAAACCAATTAGTCCAAGCCGGAGCAGCGTTCTTTGGATTGTCCTCCCAATAAGTAATATCCCGCCACCGCTTACCAGCCTCTGGAAAAGGAATTAGTATTGGTTCTAAGACTACAATCAAAAGAAAAATAAAGAATAGAACTAATCCAACCATCCCGTATTTAACTTTGCTAAACTCTCCCCAGAAATCACGGAAATTATCTTTTATGCCTTTGATGTTCATGCTTTTCCACCTACCTTAATCCTGGGATCAAGAAGTCCATAAATTAGATCTAAAAGAACTAGTCCTGACAGGTAAAATATGGTGGTAATTGCCAAGTTACCCATGAGAACCGGAATGTCATTCTGCTGAATGGCAACCCAATATAAATTCCCCATCCCTGGCCAACTGAAGATCCCTTCAAAGATTAACCCACCACCTACAGAAAATAGAAGAGACAAAATAGACATCGTAGCGATGGGAGGTGCAGCCGAACGGAGGGTATGCCCGTATAATACTTTACGTTCCGGAAGGCCGCGAGCTCTGGCCGACATAATATAATCTTCCTGCAAGGTACTGAGTACAATATTTCTAGTCAAATAAGCTCTGCCCCAAAATCCGATAACAATTAACGTCAGAACAGGAAGAGCCAGGTGATAAAGGAGATCTAGAAAATACTTAAAGCCCTCGGGTGGTGGAATAGAATGTAATCCCCCCGAAGGAAAAATCGCAAGCTTATAAACGAAAAGCATAATAAAGATCATTGCCACCCACCAAGTTGGCATTCCGTATACAATCATCGTTATAATAGAAGTCGACTGGTCTAGAAACTTACCAGGCTTTTGAGCTTTTTTCACTCCTAAGATGACCCCCAGCAGAATATCAATAAATGTGGCTAGAGTGAAGAGGAGAACAGTGCGGGGGATCTTCTCCCCAACAATAGTTAAGACCTTCCGGTCTCCATTAGCTGATTTGATAATGGTAGAGTTTCCAAAGTCAAATTTTAAAGTGCTGATTGACCGCCAAAAAATCCGGGAGAGCGAAGGCTCATCTAGATGATATTTTTTATACTGAAACTCGAGCCGCTCACGTTGGAATTTTTTAAGTTCCTCCGGACTCATTACATGGGTCTTCACCAACATCTCTTGTTTGACCATCTCGTCAATTTGTGATCTAATTGTTGTTTCCATTACAGTATTAAATAAAGCAGAGTAGATAAAGACAATAACAATATAGGTAAAAATAACGGAAACAATCCGGCGCACTACATACTTCCAGTACATTTAGTATTTCACCCCTGTTTCGAGCACTAACAACCCAAATATAAACAGGGGGCGCCCCCTTTCCCGGGGGCACCCCGGTTCAGATTCCGGTGTTTAGCTAAAAGATAATTAAACTCTCTGGTTTAACGGACGGAATGGCTCCTTCAATAGTAGCGTTACCCAATAGGGTGTAAGAGCCAGCCTCTAGATTTTTAGTAGCGCTTCCAGGGATAACCGCTTCGAAAACGCCAGCTTTGACCTTCTTAGCATTAAACCGCTTTTCACCCTGATCTGTGATCAGAATTAGATATACTTCGCCGTTGTCAGCTGCTATTTTATCATCATTCGGGTAGATAGTCTCGGTCACATTCAAGGTGATCTTAATATCTTTACCCTTTTCATTCATAATTGGAATATCCATCTTATCAATGGACATAACAATTGTTCGGAATTGCTTAATCCAATAGTCTGAAGTATATGGATAAGTCGGATCACGGAAAGCCCGTAATTCCGCAAAGTTGGCAGATGTATCAAACTTAGCTAGATAAAATGCACCATTACTGATATAACCATGTTTGTAAGTATCAATAAATTTCACTGCCGCCTGGTATCTCTTAACCGCATTGGCTGGAGTAATATAGCCCTTCAGAGAAACCGGCACATGTTTCTCGGCAATCATCTTCTGAAGCTCCGCCTTGAGATCCGCCACACAGGAAGGTCTTAAGACATCAACTTGGGTTGTACCTTGTTTGTTTTGAGAAAAGCTATAAACTGTACCTGAGGCACTAGTCTTGCTGGCAACCATTCTTGCCAAAGCTTCAACAATTTCCCAACAGACAGCAACCCGGTGCCCAGAAGCTGATACCTTAATGCCTGGCGGGAAACTGCCAACCATCCGCTCTTCAGAGGCAGGGAAGTAGTAATCAAAGAAACAAGTTATCTCATTTTTCTTGGCATCATAAATATTAGCACGGTTAATCTTAGCATCTTCCTCCATATTACTGGAATACTCTTCATCATAATAGGGATCATTCTCACCATCCTGAGTTACCCACTCCTGTAGAAAAGCATCGGCATACATAAAATCTGCTATTTCCATTGGTACACCATGATGGTAATTAGAGAGAACCAACTTATAATTACAGGAAACCATCGATGATTCTTCTTTTCCTACTTTAACCCATTGTTTCTTAGCCGAATCGTAATAAAGGGCTTTTTGATCAATAGGTACGTCTCCGACTAAATCACCTTTTTCATCTAGATGCACCTTTACTTTTAAGGTATCCATTTGTGGGATTGCTCTGTTAGGAGTAGCAATTGCCGAAACCGGGCTCTCAAAGGATGATTCGTCATACAATGCTTCAGCAATGTAGTTACTATATACATCATTAAAGCCGTCAGTTCCGACTGGATCCCAAGCAGACATAAAGAGTGAACCCTGGGCAGAAAACTGAGTGGCCCTGAGTTCCTTGTTCTTGGTATCTGCAGTATACAAAGACCAGCCATTCAGCCCATCACCAAGTCCATAAGCCATTCTACTATTGAAAGCTGCTTTGTTTGCTACAAAGTATTGATTCTGATAGCAAACGTAAATCCGGACTGCATCTTTAATACCAAGTTCTAATGCATCAAGTGCAGTCTCCCAGTATTCTTCTTCTGTCAGACATTTACCGGCATAAGCCTTTTTCGTGAGTCGGTCGATCTCTTCATTAGAATAGTTCCAATTTGAAGGTTCCGATCCGCCGGGCATATAACCATACCAGGGAGCATACATCTGACAGACAATATGTTCCCACCATGCCCTAGTAGCACCAGCGCCCCAACCTTCAGTATACAACTGATACTCAAAATCAGCAGGATTACCACCATAAACAGCCTGATTAGCTTTTGCCCGATCCCACATCAGTCTGTCCACTTTTATCTTAGCTTTCTCGATTTGTTGGGCAACATACTCGCCTTCTTTAACCCTGCCCTGTGGATCGTCTACACGGATAATAAATTTAACAGTAACAGGCTGGCCATTAAAGGTCCACCAGTCCTTACCCTCTTTTAGTTTTCCTTTGAGTTCCGGTAGCTTTGAAGCAGCAACCAAAGCCTCTTTAATTTCTTTTAAAGCTTCATTTTCGTCTCCTTCAGAAGTTATCCCTAATTTGGAGCCAATTAAATTATACCGATATGTACCGGGCTGGCCAGGAGTCGCCATGGTTGACATTGGTCCGCCGGCCCCGCCCAGAATCTCATCTACAACATATTGCCGATTAATTAGGTGATTCAAGGCAAATCTGACTTCACGAATTGCCATGACATTAAAATACTCCTTACCCTCTACCTTTACAGTATAGGGAGCAGCATTGGGAATAGGATTGACCAACAGGCTCCAGCTGCCAGAGGGAATAGAATAGATCTCCAGCTTATTGAGCGTAGCACGATCAAGCCCTTGAATAGACGGGCCTTCGACACCATAATAGAAAACATCAGTATTTCCAACAGCTGTATCCTGAATTCCAATATCTTGTTGCATTCTGACATCAAAATAAACCTTATCAACGAACGGTCCCTTTTGTGCTACGGCAAAGACCGTGCTAGAAAGGGTTAAGGCCACAAGTAAAAGAATAACTAATCCCCTAAATTTCATTAAACTTCCTCCTTTAATTAACTGTAATTTTGAAATATCTAAAAACTATTTCCTTTTAATCACCTCTCTTTAATTGTCTTTTAAATAAGTACACCTAGAAAAGCTTCTAGGATCTGGTCTCTCATCTGTAAACTTGCCAATTTTTAGCTAGAACAAACCTTACTATATTGATCCTTTCACGTATACCAAAAACTGGAATGGCGACTACCTAGAAAATAGCCCTAGTTGATTCATCTGGCCTATAGTAAATCACTTCGTGATAATTA
>DIPO01000079.1:0-16123 GCA_002427045.1 Firmicutes bacterium UBA5486 | reverse complement strand
TAAATCACTTCGTGATGTTAAGGTAACCGGCGTGAGCGACTACTAGGTAATGTCTTCATTGGAAAATTATATATTACAGTGAATATAATTATTTAATTATTCTCCAAAAAGTAATTTAATCCTTTTTTTTATGTAGATATGAAAAATTCATCTTATATTGTTTATAAGATTCATAATAATTAAAAGCCCCCAGTCTTGCCTTATTGCAAAACCGGAGGCTTTAAGTTTAGTTAAAAAGGTAAACTTTGTTCTTCGAATAATATTACAACTAACTATATTAACTACTCTTTAAATGGCTATATAAGGGTAAGAAGTTAAATAACCGCCTTCCCCTTAGAAAAAATACAATTTAGCGTTTTACTCGCGCATTACCTTCCCAGATACTCCAGACCTGTTCTTCATCAATAGGTTGAGCATAATCCGTCAAAAATGTGGTAGCCATTGCCCCAGTTGCCCAGGCAAACTGCACCCATTTCTCCGGTTCCCAGCCTTTTAAAATTGAATAAAGCAAACCGCCGACAAAACCATCACCGCCACCAATGCGATCAAGGACAGTAATTTGTCGAGGTTCCACTACATTCCAATTATTACCCTCTAATAAGATGGCACCCCACAGATGACTATTGGCACTAACAACCTGACGAAGCGTATTAGCAAAAACTGATGCATTTGGAAATGTTCCCTTTACTCGGCCAATCATTTCCTTAAAGCCTTCAATTTTTGCCGGAATATCTTTACCCCCTGCTTCCGGACCTTTTATTCCCAGACAAAGTTGGAAATCTTCCTCATTTCCAATAAGAATGTCAGAAATGCTTGCAATCTCTGTAAAAACATCGTGAAGCTCTTTTTCGCGACCCTTCCAGAAGGAAGCACGATAGTTAAGATCAAAAGAAATTCTAGTATTATATTTTTTTGCAGCTCTAGCCAATTCAAGGCAGAAGGTACTAGTATCAGGTGAAAGTGCTGCAATCAATCCTGAAAGATGTACAATCTGCACACCTTCCTCGCCAAAAATTCTGTCCAGGTCAAAGTCTTTAATATTAAGAGTCCGACCGACTTCACCTGCACGATCATTCAATACTCGCGGCCCACGTGAACCAAAACCGCTGTCTGCAATGTTGAACTGATGGCGATAGCCCCATGGGCCATCTTGAGGAACTTCTGGGCCCTCATAGACCATATGTCGACTTGCAAGATTATTTTTAATAAACTGAGCAATCGGACTATCCTTGACAAAAGTTGTTAAAACTTTTACAGGAAGGCCAAGATAGGATGAGATGCTCGCCACATTAGTCTCTGCACTAGTAGCTTGTAGCATAAAAGTGTCACTGCTATGTACTGGTTGCCCATTAAGCGGGGTAATACGAACTCCCATGCTGGTTGGTACAATCAAGGAATAGGTAAAATCTTTTCGTAGTTCAATACTCAATATGAACCCTCCTTTAAATATAGGTTTACCTTTTTAACCTCTTTTATTTCTATAGTAATATATTTTTGCTATATTATCCACTAAAAGACCCGATATTACATACAATAGCATGTAAATCTATTGTAAACGATGGCCTTACTAATTGGCTTACCTCAACCCTTCTATCCTTTTTATCCGTTCGGAAGTCGGTGGGTGAGTTGAAAAAAGCTGTAAGATGACTAAATCTTCTTGTCCTCCTCTTTGGTCAACTATCCGTCGCCAGAAATTAAGGATCTCTTCTCTTTGGTAACCAGCACCCTCCATAAAATAAACGCCATAATGGTCTGCTTCATACTCCGCCTCTCTGCCATACCCTAGCTGAGTCATGTTTATTGCAACATTTCCAACCTTAGCTAATCCTTCCTTTGATTTTTTCTTATTTAAAATTAATTGTAGTAATAAAGACATTCCCAGCTGTCGCTTGATTGCATTCATACTATGTTTCCGATCTACATGAGCAATTTCATGAGCTAACACTCCAGCAAGCTCCCCATCACTTTGGACATAAGATAAAAGCCCAGTATGGACAAAAATATAACCCGCAGGTAGAGCAAAAGCGTTTACAGTTTCATCTTCAACTACCGTTAAGCTGAATTCCAGTTCCTGCTTTCTTCCGCAACAATTAACCAAACTCTTAAATATGGCATTTAAATGCTCTGTTTCTTCTTCTGGCAAATGAACTACCTTTTTTTGGTCAATAATACTTTGATAACAATTCTGGCCAATATTTTTTTCTAGGCTTAACTCTAGTGAAGAAAAGAGAGAAGCGGTATAACCTCTCGGACTGAAGGCCATTACAACCAAGAATGTTAAAATAAATAAGATTAAAAGTTTCCGTTTGTACGCTACCCGCATTGTCATACTCCTTTACTAATTTTTTCTACCAATCTCTAATTACCGTCTCTAACCTTTCCTAACAAATCTCTACAACATTTTCAACCAAACACTCAATAATTTCTTCTTTTTTTAACTGAAATTTTCGTAATCGGCCTTCATATTGCTTGCCAGTTTTTTTCATTACTTTTCCAGATGCAGTATTTAATATATCATGTTTAGCTTGCACTCTCTCAAAACCTATTTTAGTTATCAATAATTCAATCACCGCTTTTAAAGCTTCAGTTATTAGAAGAACCGTCACCTTGTCTGGATAACGTAAGTAATCAGCAATTCCTTCAAACCGGTAATATTTGTAATATTCCTCTTTTAACTGTTGGAGATACTTTACCCTCGCCATAACCATATTAAGTTCGGCTTCTTTTTGTTTGATCTCCGCAGCATACTCCCGGCTGTCACTAAAGTATTTATATCCAGATACCAACGCCCAACCAAGCGCCGCCAGATAGATAGCTCCAGTAATTGCCAGGAAAACAAGCCGTTTACTCTTTTTCACTGTTCGCTCCTCCCGGCCTCTATTTCTACTTGAAATTGGTAAAAGCTCACCTCATTACTTTTAATTTCCTGTATCAGGGGAATTAAGTCTTACCTTCCATATGGCTTTTGATGAAATAGAAGATAAAAAAGTTGCATTGGAAAAATTAATCGAATTAGGTATAGATAGGGTACTGACTAAAGGAGGGCAAGGCTCAGCTTTAGACAACCAGCAAACTCTAAAAGAACTAGTAGATTATGCAGATAATAGGATTATCATACTAGCAGGAGGAGGCATAACACAAGATAACTATAGGGAATTGGCAAAGAATACTGGAATAAAAGTCCATGGGACAAAGATCGTAGCCTAAAAACCGAACGTATTTACATAAACGAATACAATACACCAAAAGCACTTAAAGCCAGTATTTCAAGAGTACATCTATGAGTACAATATGGAAAGGCCGCACCAGACTTACAATTATATGACTCCCGTGGAAATTTATCTGGCTCAACAGATTGCAGCCTGATCGAAGAAAAACAAAGGTTCAAATGGTAATATCTGGTTCACTAAGGAGAGAAAAATATTTGTCTTGACAAGGGGTACATCTTACTATTTCATATCTAATAAATCATTTGAAAATCCAACTATTGAAATGGACCTCCTACTTTTTCTTCATAATAATTGATTGAAAATAATGTTTTTCACCTGTATCAATTTGCTCAAAACTAATGATCTTAAAGTGCTTTTTTAAAACTTTTATAAGGCTTTCATCAGTATAAAAAGCATAAAATCTACGTGGTACATAAATATCTTCTTCCCAAATACCCTCTTTATCTTCACCGCCCCAAACACCCATAAAAAATAACCCGGATGACTCAAGTATAAGATTAATTTCTTTCAAAACCAATTCTAAATTTGCTTTTTCAACATGTAATAAAGAATTCATTGCCCATACAGCATCAAATTTTTTATTCAGTTGGGAAAGATTATAGAAATCCATTTCATATGCTTCAATTCCTTTTGTACGGCATAGTTTTACCATCTCATCTGATAAATCAATGGCAGTAACTTCGATACCATTATTTTTGAAGAACAAACTATCTCTGCCATGACCCGCTCCTATCTCCAAAAGTGTTTTTTTGCCTTCGCTTTTTATTAATTCTAAAAATACTTGCCTTGGTTTTGCTTTCCATTCCTGCATCTTATCTTTGTCTCTTTGATTAGCATATTTATTATATATTTCTTTTAAATCTCGCTTTATTTGAGTTTGCATCATAAAACCCCCTTCTTACATCGCTTTAATTAAAAATGAAATATCATCTTACTATTAAACTGTAACGCCCTAGTTTTCTAGATTAAATTTCCTTCCCCGAAAGCATAATAAAAATCTCCACTACAACCACATAAATAACCGCAAAATAATACAACCAGGAACGTTTTGTTTTATAGAGATATAAAAGAACGGCTCCAACAATAGCTGCACCGAATACCCATACTAAAATAGGCCACTGATAAAACTGGATACCAACTTCAGAAAGAACAACAATCAGCGGCATTGTCGAAAAGGTTGCCTTAACAAGATCTTCAAGCCGTCTACGAAAAACAAACCATGAGAGTAGAAGAACAAGGATAAGATAGAGATAATGCCATGAAAAACGAATAGCATAATTATCAACGAACGTCATTATTACCATATCATAAGCTTTCATTACAAAATACGCCAGAATAAACGCCACATTGAACAGAACAAATCCAACTCCTATAATGATGAGCATGGATAAAATATTCTTTTGCCAAAGCTTCAGTTTCAACTTATATCCCTTATCTTTATCAGACAATATACCACATCCCTTTTAAGGCCTTTCTGGATAAAAAATCTATTTTCATTGCAATATTAATCAATTAGCTCAACTATTGTTAATATCTTCCTAATGTTTCCTAGTATTTTCTATATAGCTTATTTAAAGCATAAGGAAATTACTCTTTCTTCTGAAACCAGTTAATCATAAATAAAATCCCTATGAAAAATGCCGGCCCAGCAATCAAAAGACTCCATGGCAGAACGGTATGCCAAGATAAACGAATGGCCATCATTATGATATATAACAAACCCGCCAGTAAAAAAACTACTCCCCCGACCATTTCATATTTCCAGGATATTATCAGCACTAACAGCAGTAACAATACTGGTATGTTATGCATAAACAATCCAATAATTATCTGCTTAAGAGTTAATTCAGGCGAAATTACATCTAGGGAAAACATTGCTAAAAACATAATGAATAATATAGATAGAATTCTTGGGGCCCAATATATAAATCTATTGGCTTTCCTTTTCATTTTTTCAACCTCTTTCACTGTTCTTAGGTTTTTATTTAGTAGTATTTACTAATCAGCATCTACCCCTTCAAAAGTAATCGTCCAAAATTGCTTATTATCTTAGGGAATTGCATAATTAAATTACACTATATATTGTGGTTGAATGGATGCCAAAGGTAATTATGCAATTCCCTCATCTACCAAAATAAACCCAATAGCCTATACCGATGGTAATTCACAAGCTATGGGAACCTCAATAATTCCATCCGATCTGACCGAAATAATTTTTTTTAATAAATATGGATCGATATTCATCAGCTTAATTTCTTTACTTAAGTCCAATGTTAATCCCTGGCCTACTGCCTTTATTTGAATTACATCATTAATCGATAAATTCTTTACCACTTCTTTTTGAAACCATACTAAAACATGGTCTACAACTCCGTGTTTCCCAATAACATACCCTTTTGAACCTTTCATTTCTCCAGTAATTACATTTGCTTCATTACCTATGCATGCCAACATATTTAAAGCTTCATTTTCTTCTCTATTCTCATTTCTCACCGAAACATCCGGTTCAACATGGTCTCCTGCTAAACTAAAAGCATTGTCTCCTAAAGAAAAATTATAGGTTATTCCACCAAAGGAAGGTAACATTTTCAACATACCATCACTAGATAATCGGTATCTTTTCCCTAATGGGCTATGTATTTTACCTATTACTGATTGTTTAACTAATTTATCTTCATTCATATTGATCATTTACATTTTGCTCCTTAACTTCTCTTTCTTCTTTTTTTACATCATACTACAATTAACCCACTAGCTGAAGATGTTGCATATCGTTTTGATAATCATTAAGTGTAATAATTGAATTTTGAGCTGGTTAGTACTAGTACTAACATCAAGGAAATGGATTTTAAGCACTGTCAATATATTGAGTCTTATGAAAAAGATAAATATGGAGAGGGTTTTGTTTAATGGTTACAAACGTATATTTTATCAGACATGCTCAGTCTGATTATACAATTAAAGAAGATAATATTCGTCCTTTGACAACAAAGGGCCTAGAGGATACAGAAAAAATAACGGAAACATTAAAAGACAAGAAGATTACTAAAATATATTCAAGCCCTTATCTAAGAACAATCGATACCGTTAAGGATTTGACAGAAAAACTCAAATTAGATATTTTAGTAATAGAGGATTTTTATGAACGTAGAGTGGGTGAATGGGTAGAAAATTTTTACGAATATGCAAGAAGACAATGGGAAGATTTTAATTATAAACTTGAAAACGGAGAATCTTTAAGAGAAGTGCAAGAACGAAATATTTCTGCCCTTCACAGTGTGCTCAAGGAAAGTAATGGAATGAATATTGTAATAAGAACTCATGGGACAGCATTGAGTACAATAATAAATTATTACGATACTGACTTCCAATTTGATAGTTTTTGTAATCATCGATAAGATGCCTTATATACTTTGTTTTCAATTTCAAGGTAGAGAATTAATCAAAATAGAAGAAATTGAATTACAAGAAAGATAAGTTTATTAAAGATATCCTCTCATCCATTGGAGGGCAGTCATAGGCTAGGCAGGCCAAAGTTGATAAGGGTGTACCATGCAATTAGAAATGCTAATATCACAATTAATATTGCGGCATCAGCGCTAATCCCCGTCAAGGTAAACCTACCGATAGTGCCACTTCTTGACTGGTCAAATTTACGGATAGCAAGATCTAGACGAGAACTCATGGCTTTTCCTGCAACACGAACAGCTGTAACCAGAGAGCGGCAAAATTTCGCTACTATCCGCCAAAGGGCTAAAATCCCCAAGCCTGCATATTTTCCTAAACCTTCCAATGTTAACCAGACAGGAGGCTGCCAATGAAATACTCCGCTTTTAAGCCCAGCCCAGCAGAGTAAGGCGCCAAGGATTAAGGTGATAATCATACCTGTGACATCGCCCAAATTCCAAAACGAAAGACCAACCAAGCTGGCAGCAGCATCTTCCATACCAAGTATTCGAACAGCCGGTATGGCCATAGCTTTTAGAAAGAATTTCGGTCTAAGTCCAATTCCTACCATAACAGCAGCTAATAAACCCATAGCCAGCTGTAATCTGGGAGACCCATCATCGGAGACCTCGAGCTTAGTAGTTTTTCCAAGAAATATAAGATAATACAGTTTAGTAAAAGAGGCAGCTGTACCAATCCCCACCAGCAAAAATAGCCGTTCCACCCAAACAACCCATGGCATGCCGGTTTTGGCAGCCAGACTGACTGCATGATGGAGCAGAGTCTTACTGGCATAGCCATTGAGCCCTGGTGCACCGGTAATACCCAAAACCGCTAAAAACATGAGTATAGCGGTTACCGGAAAACGGCGCCACAACCCGCCGAGGTTATACAAATTAGTTTCTTTCGTATGAATGTAGATAATACCAACACCCAGAAATAGGGCAGCTTTAAAGAGCGCATGATTGAGAATATGATAAATAGCACCTAAGAGGCCCAGGCTCCCATCTGGTCCCAGATAAAGGCCAATACCCAATCCCAAGATAATATAGCCCATCTGACTGACACTATGGTAAGCTAAAAGACGTTTAGCATCACTTTGGAGCAATGCTGCTGTAACGCCAACCAGCATCGTACAGGTACCAAGAATAGCGAGGCCAGGTCCTAACCAGGCAACCTTGTTCCCTAATCTCATACCCCAACCTGCAAACTCGCCCACCCTTATCAGGCCATAAGCTCCCACCTTAATAAGCAGTCCGGATAAGAGTGCACTGCTGGGAGTAGGTGCTACTGAGTGCGCATGGGGTAGCCAGAGATGCAAAGGTACCATACCGGCCTTAATCCCAAACCCTGCCACAAAAAAAGCAATACTCCACGTAAACATTCGAGAGTCCAAAGGAGTAACAAAGCCTGCACCAATGGCAGGAAGCACATCCGTGGCTGCGCCCATCAGTACAATCCCTAAAGCCAGAAAAAGACCCCCTATGATACTAAAGAACAAGTAGAAATATCCAGCTCTAACTGCTTCTTTATTCCACCGATGAACAACCCAGAAGAACGATGTGATAGTCATCAGCTCAAAGAAAAGCAGCATAGTAAAGAGATCGCCGGCTAGAAAAACCCCCAAAACCGCCGATAGAGTCAGCAATGTGCAAAGATCAAAGCTCCTGGCCCTACCTTCATGTTTCATATATTCCGGTGTATATATAGAAACGACGAGCCAGAGAAAGGCAGCCAGCATTACAAAGATGGCAGATAAGGGATCAGCCTGGAAAGTCGGTACAAAAGGACCGGAAAACGGTAATCTATAGGTTAATGGCCTCCCCCCAAAAACACTCTTCAGCCCGAAACTCCCCAAAACAAGAAGAATAGTGCTGGTAATAAAAGGTGTATTTATGGACCTGTTCCGCATCAAGAAGAAGACAAGTGCTCCAATGAAGGGAATAGCTATAAATATTACAAGTAACATAACTTGGCCTCCTTTCTTTAGAAAAACCAATCAACAACAGCCTGAACTCCCGACCAAACAATTCCTGGCCAAAGGCCAATGAAAAGTGAAATCGCAGCTAAAAACATGGTTGGAGCAAGCATAAGGGCAACCCTGCCTCCCTGTTCGGTGTCCGACCGAACTCTTTCTCCGCTAAAGGCAGTTACAACTGTAGGAATGAAACAGAGAGCATTGATGATACCACTGCCGATCAATACCAAAGCAAGAGGCCATCTTCCCCCCGCTACACTCCCCTTCATCAGGTAGTATTTGCTCCAAAAGGTATTGAGAGGCAGCATACCAATCATTCCTAGGCTGGCGATACCAAAGGCGGCCATGGTCTTAGGTAGTGACCAACCGACCCCACCCATCCTGCTGACCTTGGTCTCGCCGGTCTGCTCAGCAATGATCCCTGCACAAAAGAAGAGAGTTACTTTTAGCGTAGAGTAACTAATCATGTGCAGTATGGCCCCAGTTAATCCCCACGGCTGCAGTGTAAAGGCACCCAACAGAATATAGGAAAGCTGACTGATAGTATGATAAGCTAATCGCCGTTTTAAAACATCCTGCTGAGTAGCTATAGCAACCCCTACCAAAATAGTAAAAGCCGCAATCCAGGGAAGTATGCTGGCAAAACTTAGCTGTCCCATAAGCTCGTGGCCAAACACAGAATATACTACCCGCAAAATTCCATAGACACCGGAATAAACCACTGCCACGGCATGCAGCAGAGCACTTACCGGAGTCGGAGCGATCATGGCCGCTGGTAACCACCGATGCAATGGCATTATGGCCGCCTTGACACCAAATCCACCAACAAATAATAACAGGAGCCAGCTAAGCCCGGGCTTTAAACAGCCCACAAGGATAGGCCCTCCAGCAAAATCAAGATTCCCTGCCCAACGGTAGGTGATCACAATCGCAATCAAGATTGCTCCTGCACCGGAAAGGCTGTAAAGAATATACTTCGATCCGGCTTTCACTGCCTCAGAACTACGTTCATGAATCACTAGAGGATAAGTAGCAAAGGTAAGTAGTTCGTAGAACAAATACAAAGCCACAAGATTACCTGAGAAAGCTACTCCAAGGGTCACACTGAGAGATATAAGTAAAAAGGTGTAATAAGTCCTTTGTTTATGCTTTTGGGCCATATATCCAAAAGAATATACAGCAGCAAAAAGCCATAGAGTGGAAGCAATAAGTCCAAAAACTGCTCCCAGTGGATCTGGGGCAAGACTCCAGGCTAATCCACCGAACTCACCGGCTATTTTAACACTCTCGCCTGCAAACACCATTTGAGCAACTCGCCAGCTAAAAACCATGCCGGATGCAGAGAAAACCAAAACAACAAGGTTACGCAGGCGGTGATTGGCCTGGGGCATCATAGCAACTATCAGGCCGCCAACCACTCCACTTGATAAAGCCAGAATAAGATTAAGCATCTGTCAAATCCCCTCCTCCCCCCTACTGGAGCACCAAAAATTCAGCTGCAGCCCTACTAGCCAGCTCCAGGAAAGGTCCTGGTAAAACTCCTAGAATCACTATTGCTACTGCCAGCAGAATAAGGCTGATCTTCTGCGGCAAACCAGGATCTTGCCAGTCTTCATCTGCTACCGGTTCGAAGTAAGCAGTCCGAATAATGGGAAAAAGGTAAGCGGCACAAAGCACACTCCCTATGATAATCACAGCTACCGGAATGATATTTCCGGCTTCTAAATTTCCAAGGATTAGATACCATTTCCCAATAAAGCCAGAAAATAGCGGAATACCTACCAGACTTAGACTACCAACGGTAAAGACTGCCATCGTTATCGGCATTTTCCGACCGATACCGGCCAGTTCACTGATACTCTGCTTACCCGTAGCGGCGATCATGGCACCTGCCGCCAAAAACAGGGCTGACTTGCTCACTGCATGACTGGCCAGGTAAAACAACATACCAGTCAAGCCCTTTGTGTTCACAAGACCCAAACCCAGATAAATATAGCCTACCTGGGCAACAGTAGAAAAAGCAAGTCTCCGCTTTAGTTCATCTTGTGTAAGGGCCAATATGGAACCGGCAATAATCGCAACCATACCCGCCAGCACCAGTATCCTGTGTACAGCAAATGCCTGTATCAAAGTATGACCAAATACATTGTACAAGATCTTCAAAAGGCAGATCAGATAGCCTTTAATAGCAAGCCCGGATAAAATGGCACTAGCGGGAGAAGGGGCCGTAGAATGTGCATCTGGCAGCCAAAGATGCAATGGGAAAAGAGCTGATTTAACCCCAAAACCAACCAACATGAAGCTGATTGCCACCCATACCACATGGGGGTTATCCTGCCAAATCCTCCCCAGTTCCTGAGAGGAAAACCCCATATTCAGATGTCCAGTGGTAATATAGAGAAAACCAATTCCACCAAGAACAAGGGTAGAGCCTAAAGTTGCCAGTATCAAGTATGTGAAGGCGGCTTCAGCAGCCCGAGGGTGATTGCGGGCACTTACCAAACCACAACAGCTTAAAGTAGCTACTTCTACTAAGACAAAAACATTAAAAAGATCGTTTGTTACCGCCATACCGGCTAGAGCACCGTTCAGCAGCAGATAGAGTACATAAAACCGGGTTACCCGCTCTTTGCTACCTACCTCTTTAGTAAGATTACCCCTGGCAAACAATGCTACCGGCAGACTAACACCGGCTATAACAAGTAAGAAAAAGGCCCCTAAACTGCCTACCTCCAGCTCAATTCCCCATGGAGCCGGCCAACCACCCAGACGGTAGATAATGGGGATACCTTTTTGTGCTAAAACAATGGATGCCAGATACCCTGCACCCACAAGCCCCAAAGCTTCCACAAAGATGACAAGACCCTCCACTAACCGCATCCGGCGAGCAAAGGTCGGCAGAACAAAAGCAACAAATAGAGGGGCAATAACAACAAATACTGGTAGGTTAGCTGTGATCGCTGCTGTCATCTCTCTGACACCTCGTTTCTCATCTCCGCTATTCGATGGGCATCAGTAGTACCGTACGATTTGTATAATCGAACAATGAGTGCCAAAGCGAAAGCAGTTACACTCACACTAACAACTATACCAGTCAACATTAAAGCTGATGGCAGCGGATTGATATACACAGACTTTGTATTTGCCTCATCGAGAATTGGCACAGCCCCACCTCGGATATTACCCGCAGCAACAAACATAAGAAAAATTCCGCTTTCCATGATATTAATCCCAATCAGTTTCTTAAACAGGTTGGAACGAGTCATCACAGTGAGAGCCCCAATAGTGAAAAGGACTACAGCAGCAAAATATGGATAGTTAGCCATTAGTTTTTCTAGTAATATTCTCACGATTTTTCCTCCATCATAGTAAAAAACAAAGTTACTATGGTACTGGCTACCCTAATGCCAACACCGAGACCAATAAGAGAAATAAGCCCTCCAGAAGAAAGCGTTCCCGGTACCCCAAGGTCAATGCCTGCCAGCTTATTCGCCAAAAAAGGAGCCCCTTTGGTAATACCTACCATTCCCATGATTCCATACCATAGGGTACCAAAGCTCTCTGTCCAGGTAAGAACTGTTTCTGGTAACCTGGCACGGCCTTTTTCTATGCCATAAATCGTGGAGAATGCGATAAAACTGAGCCCTACTATAATACCTCCGGCAAAGGAGCCTCCCGGGGAAACATGGCCATGGAGAATCACATAAAATCCATATGTGCAGATAAAAGGTAGAATTATGGCAGCCACCCGCTTTAAAATAAAGTCTCTCATTTACCGCTCTCCTCTCTTTTAGAAGTTTTTAGGGTAATGACCACGGCAAGAGTTGCCGTGAACAGTACAATCGTCTCGAACATTGTATCGTATGCCCTATAATCAAGGACAATCGCTGTCACCATATTCAGTACTCCGGTGTCTTCAACAGCCTCGTTAATATAGCGTTCCGAGACCTGGTTGTGAACGGGATTGTCCGGCATTCCATAGGGAGGCAGCTCCGCTACTGTAATCAGTATTCCATAGGCCACTAGTAAAGCTACAAGCAGAATCAGCAGTTTCCCTATTCTCACTGCTATTCCTCCCTTCGGCTTGTGCGGAAGATAACCACCATCATTAAGACAGTCATACAGATCCCCGCAGCTGCTTCCGTAATAGCAAGGTCGGGAGTATTCATCTGTAGCCATATGAGAGCCATAGTCAAACTGTATGCACCATAAACGATGACTGCATGCACTAGATCCTTGATAAAATACATAGCTAAAGATGCCACCACTAGGATAAACAGAAGGATCATAATCCAGTAATCAACAGCTACAAAATGCATATGCTCACCCCTTCCTCAGTCTTGTGCCTTCCACAGGTTGGGTCCCATGGATCAGGCCCGCTTTGGCCACCAAATGTGTCATGGTGGGGTTAATCGTCCAAAACAAGAATAGAATAACCACCAGTTTAATCCGTAAAATCCAGTTGGGGCTGAGCAATAAAAGCCCAAGCCCAACCAGCCCCACACCCAGGGTATCACCCATTCCCACCGCATGCATGCGGGTATATGGATCTGGAAATCTGAACAAGCCTAAAGTCCCTAAACCAAAGGCCAAAAATGACCCAATAAAACAAATATTTGCTATCCATTTAATCATGTGAAGGCACTTCCTCTCTATCACCTTCAAAGCCTTCTAATCCTGGTATCTTCAGCTGCCAATCACCAGGTGTGAGTACTTTAAGTATCCAAAGTCCTCCCACAAATCCACACAACATAAAAACGAAGGCCACATCAATAAATCCATACTCTCCTCTGGCAAAGGCCATCAATAGGATAATCACACTGACCTTACTGGTGATGGCATTAATAGAAATCAAGCGATCAATGACTGTCGGCCCGATAATCGCTCGTAAGAGTACTAAGAGAATCAAGATCATGAGTCCTGCCAGTATCCACCACATGCTTTGCCCTCCTTTGCCTCAATGTTTCCAGGTTTTTGATCTCATCAATAATCCGCCAATAGAACAAGCCAATCGCTGTTTCTTCTGTTAGTGCATGCACAATAAATCGGCCTGTTTCTGGATCAACATCAATAGTCACCGTACCCGGAGTAATAGTGATACAGGTAGCCAGGAGCACTCTCCCCCAATTGCTTTTAATCGGAGGTTCCATCACCACAAACACCGGGCTCACCGGCGGGCTGGAAAACAGCAATGTTTTGGCTACGTTGATGTTTGATTGAACAATATACAGTACTAACAATACAAGGCAGCGACCCAAATGCAGCAGTTCCTTAGCAAATGGTATACTGGGTAATCTTGGGCCAAGATCCTGCCAAAACCAAACAGTGATTAGGGCAAGAATCGCCCCGGCTAGAATATGCTGCGGATCTACACCTGCAGAAATCACTACCCAAAATACTAACAGTAAAGCAAATAGAACTAGTGATCGCTTGCGCATGATAAACCTCCTTTTCCTATGCAGCAGCATAGGAGTATAAAAGTACTTACCCCATACACCCCATAGTTCGAATCATAAAGCACTTCCCAGAACCAAATACGCGTTTACTCCGGCCAGCTTAGACTACCTTCCTCAGACGCTCTGTGTACAGCAGTTTCCAGTCTCTTACAGACTCGAGATCTGCCCAGGCTGTCTACTACGCCCATTCTGATCAACATCCGCAAAGGCTTTCTGTTGAGCCCTCCAATGTATATGTTCTTGCCTTCCCCTTGCAACCGCCAAACAAAATCCCGAAGGGATAGGGCTCCAGTCTCATCCATAACGGATACATCAGAGAAATCCATAATCAGGATAGATTTTTCAGATATCTCCCTTACACAGCGCCTCAAATTCTCTGCCCCAACGAAAAACAAAGGTCCATGGAAAGCGATTACTTCAAGATCAGGATGAACAGGAAGAACTGAGGCTGCGGTACACTGCTTGCTGACTACTTTTCCTTGCGGTGAAAAAGCCAATTCAACCAGTACCACTATGCTCGCTAGAACAATTCCTACCGCCACGGCAATAGTTAAATCCTTCACCACTGTCAATATGGTAGTAATAGTCATAATCGCTCCATAACTCAAACGAGCATGGGGTATTAGCTTTAGGCTTTTCCAATCGGCTGTGCGAACTGAAGCAACCATGAGGATAGCTGCCAATGAGGCTAATGGTATACGCCTAGCAATAGGGCCAAGAACCAGAACCATCAGCATCAAGAAGATAGCGTGTAGGATACCGGAAAGTCGGGTGCGCCCTCCACTATGGACATTAATTCCAGAGCGGGCGACAGCCCCAGATACGGGTACACCGCCGATCAATGAAGAGACCAGATTCCCTAGGCCTTGGCCGATAAGCTCTCGGTTACTATCATGCTGGGCACCGATCATCCCATCAGTAACCTCTGCTGATAACAATGCTGAGATGCTACCCAAAAGACAAATCGTGAATGCCGGCATAATTAATTGTCCTATCTCACTAAAAGGCATGGTACCAAGTGCCAGTTTGGGTACACCAAAGGGGAGATTGCCCACAACCTGTGGGCTGTGAATGAAAAGTTCGTTAACAACTAGGCCGGCAACTAAGCCAAACAAGGATTCCGGAACTTGCTTAAAGAAACGTAGTGCCAACAGAATAACTACTGTGGTTATCAGAGTAATAGAGGGCGTCTCTAGAGCATCACCAATAGCTGTCATAAAAAATAAGATAGAGACTCCATTTGTAAAACCAGCGATTACTGGCTGGGGCAGGTATTTAACGAATCCACCTAATCGTAGCAAGCCAAAAATCACTTGCATCAAACCTGCTAAAGCACCAGCCAGAAGCATGCCACCTACCCCATACTGGCTGACAATGCTGACCAAAACTGCCGTCATTGCGCCAGTAGGGCCAGTAATTTGCACACCACAACCACCAAATACAGCCGCGGTTAGGCCACCAAAGATTGACGCATATAAGCCTGCTACCGCACCTGCTCCACTGGCAATTCCGAAGGCTAGGGCAAGAGGAAGGGCGACAACTGCCGCCGTGGCTCCGCCCATCACATCACCCCGTACACGATGCCACCATTTTTTCAAAAAAACCACCCCGTTCTATTTAGCCCCTAATAAATTTAGATAAAATAGGATAATCAGATATAATAAATAATAAGTAATCGCTCACGCTGACTAATTCTTCCTCTTTTAAACGCAAAAAAAGCGAAGGTTAAGTCTTATGACTAAAACACAACGCTTGGATCACTCCTACGGGGTTAGCTGACGGGTTCGGACACCCAAGTTGCCCTACCTGATAACCAGGATTCACCCCAATAATGGGTCCCCCGTTTCTTATAAGGAATTCGGAGATGACGTTTTTTTGTTTAAATATACTATCATTTCCAATGATAACACAAAAGCTAGTTAAGTCAAGGGATAGAAAAAGGCTGTATGTGTCAAGTATTCGTTGACACTTTTTTCTTACAAAATCATCCATTACTGTTTTTGCTAAGAATT
>DIPO01000013.1:3160-3349 GCA_002427045.1 Firmicutes bacterium UBA5486 | reverse complement strand
GGGGGGGGGGGGGGGGGCAACAACCCCGTCCCCTTGACAACTCTGAAGCTCCAGTTGGTTTAAAACCATATCCCAATTTCGACATCTGGCTGTCCAGTGTTCGACGATCTTCCTAGAGGCCCAGATAAAGCATCTTTTTGAGAGAATCGTCATTTTATTTTTTCAATTTTGATAGAGATATATTTAATC
>DIPO01000013.1:0-3029 GCA_002427045.1 Firmicutes bacterium UBA5486 | reverse complement strand
TTTGATAGAGATATATTTAATCGTTTCTTCTGAACATCATCTAATTTTTTTATCTTAGAATAATGCAAAATAACATCATCATATCTTTGTTCTTTAAATGCCTTTTCTGCTTCTTTTTCAGCAAGATCTTCATAATACTTACCTAGATCCTCTTTTCTTTTTAATGTAATTGTGTTAATTGCTTCATTAATTCTCCCATCTAAAACAAGAGGCACTACTTCTGATATAATAATGTCTACAATATTTTTTACACACATTTCCATAGTAAACCTGTCAGATAAGTGATATATGCCTCGGTCTCTTAAATTAAGATAATCTGAAAGTATTTCTGACAAGTATACTGATTTATTCAATTTTAAAGATAAAATAGTTGCATATACTTCGAACCCTCTTTCTAAATAAATAGAGATCTCCATGTCTTTAAACAAAAAAGCAGCTTCGTTTGGTGTCTTTTTTAGTACCTTAGCACCTATTTTTTCGAATATTGGTATTATATCAATTTCTATCGTTTTTATAAACGCATTTGACATATATCACACCCTCCTTATTTTGGCGGAAGCCAGAAACCGTTATTATATATCCAACCATGATTTTGTAATAAATTACGTTCCATTCCTAAAAAATCATTTGTAATTTTTCCACTAAATGGCGATGCATCTCTAATAGGTTTCCCTTCGTTCATAACCTGCCTTAGGACACTTGAATTCTGCTGCCAGTTAAGCTTCGGATCACCTTTGTTTGGTAGATAATCAGCAACTCTTATTTCGCTTCCCTCGATTTTCTCCAAATCCTTCATTTTGCCAATGACTGGTGTTTTCCCAGACTTGACAGAATCAATTAATCCCGCATTCCCCGCTCCCTTACTAACAATCTTCATGTTTGTAATGTATATTGACTTGGACAAAAGAAGACCCGCCGACCTTGCAGGCTAATGCAGGGTTGGCGGTTAAAGGATTAAGCATTATATTTTTAGTAGTTCTGGTCAAATAAAGTTATCTCAGTAACGATAGCCTTGATGTGCCTTCCTACATATTCGTTAGCCCCGTTAATCATGACAGGAATAATACTGTCTCCGATTCTGATTACAGAGAATCCATCTTCATCAACGGATTCAAGAACACCCGCGATTGTAATAACCCCGTTATTAAAAACTATTTTAGATTCGCTAATGCTGTTTAACATCACTTCTTTTAACCATGTAAGCGTTTCTAATATTTCCGCCTCTACATGATATTCTTGATCTAAAGCTGGTTGATTACCATTCCATAGCGCCCTACCACTACCGAATTCACTAGTAAAAAGGATATAATTATCCATAACTTCTCTTATCCTGATTTTCAACTTTCCATCATCTTTATTACTTAATTCTTTGTAGTTTATTAGTAACCGTCGTAACATCATTAACTGAATCGTACTGCCAAGTCTCTTCAATTTTGAAGTGCCCATACTGTTCATTTCATGGCTGTCAAAGGGATTAATTCACCGCTACGTAATAATTATGCTAATTTTTTAGCATCACGTCGGTCAGTTTTTACTCTTTCGCCAGGTTTTCTCGGTATTAGAGACGGTGCCGCTACCATACAGGTTGCCCCTGTCGCTGTAAGTTGACGATATATCCCATAACCGCATGGACCTGCTTCGTAACAAAAATACAGGTTCTCCGCCGGACCTAACTTGCGTACCAGTTTAGCTATGGCTTCTAGACTGTTGTTAATCGTCTCCAGGGATTCCGCTACTTCCCATCCTTCCTTGGCAACTGCTACTGCGACGGTGTCTTTGTGTACATCAAGTCCTACAAATTTGGTATACTTCATATTAGGCTAGCCCTCCTTTAGCTTGTAGCTCTGTACTGCTTAGTATAACCTACGTGTCGGCTGGCCCTTCCATTATGCCTCGACAATTTTAGGTCGAAAAAAAGCAGGATAAAGGCGGGTGCACCTTGGGGCGCAGCTCCGGTTTACAGCGGCCAGCAGAGCCGTACCATCTTAGCCAAAGTTCGAACACTACAAGGTGTTTATAAACGTGCACCTCATTTGTCAAGGCGCATGGCGGAGCTGATCCTACAGCTTTAACTGCCTCTACTCTATATGCCTTCTTGCGTATTCTAACTTCTTAACCTCAGCAGGTGATATGTCATCTTTAACGGGCTCATATAGTTCAATAAACTCCTTGTATCTTTTATTGTGCCAAGCTTCTTCGGCTTTTGGTCTTATTCTATTAATCTCCATTTTACTTAAATATTTATCAGACCGCTGCTTTTGTATTAATTCTAACTTTTCAAATGTCAATATATCCCCTAATAAAGCACTTTTAGCAAATTGCTTAACTAATTCAGCTATTTTAGGTACAAATTCTTTTATCCCCTTTTGGGTACTAACTTGATAATAAGTATAATTTGTTTCATCTAAAGCCCCTGCAAGTTCAATTATTTCACTAAGTGTAAATTTGGGTTCATTTTGATGTACACTACTATGTCGTAGCCCAATTTCAAAACCCAACTCATATGATGCATGTCCATGATATATATTGATAAATACTTTTGGGGACTCATATCGAACACGAGTAACTTCAGTTTTAACACAGTTAAATCCATATTCTGTTATTAAAAAATCGAAGTTGTTAAGTACTTCTTCCTTAAACTCCAACTTATCCCTGTTCTGTGCTGGCTCAACTCTAAACATACTTTCACCGCCTTACTTATTTTGTTGGTGGATACCAATATCTTGTTGTTGGATTATATTTCCACCCCTTACTATCGAGAAGATTTCTTTCTGCTTTTAGAAATCCTGTATTATTTTCCAGTGCTCCAGTTACTGGGTTTACCGAGGCATCTCTAATAGGTACACCTCTACTCATTTCTTGTCTCAGAACACTTGCATTCTGCGTCCAATTCGCTTTGGGATTTCCTAAATCGGGAAGTTTCTCGGCAATTGTATACTCTCCTTTTTTTATTGTTCCAAACCTTGTCAGATCATCCATTTTCCCGATAACAGCCTTACCCCCACCCTTACTAACAATCTTCATCAAAC
>DIPO01000051.1:418-9155 GCA_002427045.1 Firmicutes bacterium UBA5486 | reverse complement strand
GCTTACATCGCAAAAAGCATTTTAGGAATAACTCTCGACAGCAGAGACAGGCGTATGATAAAATAAGAGGACGAAATAATGGAACAATATAAGAGGTCGCACGAGAACAGTTTATTTTAAGTGACCAGTTAAGGAGGTACATAATTTATGATATCGGTTAATGACTTCCGGACAGGATTAACAATTGAATTGGATGGACAACTATTTTCCGTTGTGGAGTTTATGCATGTTAAACCGGGAAAGGGTTCAGCGTTTGTTCGTTCTAAATTGAAAAATATTCGTACAGGATATACTGTAGAGCGAACCTTTAATGCTGGGGAAAAAGTTAATCTTGCCAGGATCGATACTAGGGAGATGCAATTTTTATATAAAAGCGAGCAAGATTATGTTTTTATGGATAATACTACATATGATCAGCTGATGCTAAAGGAAGAGGTCCTTGGGGATGGGGTCAAATATCTTAAAGATAATATGAACGTAATGGTTCAAATGTATGAAAATCAACCGATTGGTGTAAATTTGCCAAATACTGTAGACTTAGAGGTAATAGAGACAGAACCAGGATTTAAAGGTGATACGGCGACTGGTGGAAATAAACCTGCTACTTTAGAGACAGGGGTTGTGATTACTGTTCCACTATTTATTAATATTGGTGATGTACTTCAAGTGGATACCAGAACCGGTGAATATTTGCGACGGGCAACCAAATAAGCTGGTATATTCAGAAGAAGAACCGCCTTTTAGGGCGGTTTTTTTGTTTAGTAGTTTGATAAGAAAATCTTTTTTGATATTACAAGCTATACTCTTTTAAATCTACAAGCGGATATACTTTCTTGGCTAAAGTTATACTAACACTAGAACCAGAAGAGGAGGTTGGGATAATGGATTTAAAAGAACAGGTTGCCTATTTACGGGGATTGATTGAGGGGCAAGAATTTCAAGGAGAAAAAGAAGAGGTTCTATGGCAGCAACTCTTGAATGTCTGTGACCTCGTAACTCTAGAGATTGAAGAGATGAAGGAAGAACATGAAGAGCTTTATGAATATGTAGAAGCTATTGATGAAGATTTAGGTTATTTAGAGGAAGAAAATTATCTGCTGGAAGAGAATGATGAGGATGAGGAAGGCCTCGATAACAAATCCTACTCAAATGACGTTTAGTTAATTTGGAATAAGCATATTTTCCCGCCCGTCCCCATATTTATTATACCGTGGGGACGGGCTTTTTTATTTTTAATGTAAGGAAGGGGTCTTTTTGAGCTTTGAAAAAAATATCCTACCTTATTTGGCACCAAAGATCCGGGGGATTGTAGAAAGTATTAAGCAAAATTACCCAGGGATCTGGGGAAAATTAGAAGAGATTCGTCTTCGTGCAGAACGACCGCTTCAGATTGAGATCGGAGATTCACTATTAGTTACTGCTGAAGGGAGATTAACCGCCGATCAGACTCAGGCCTTTATAGTTACGCAGGAAGAGGTGATTCGTACTTTGCAGCTAATCGGAGGAAACTCTTTGTATACTTTGGAAGAAGAATTGAAGGAAGGATATATTACTTTGCCCGGAGGCCACCGTATAGGCTTGGCTGGTGAATGCCTGGTTGAGCAGGGCAGTTTAGTGCGGATTAAGAGAATCACTAGTTTGAATATACGGATTGCCCGGGAGTTAAAAGGGATAAGTCATGGACTTTTGCCTTTCCTGATGGAGGAAGGACGCCCTTTGCGTACCATTATTATCTCACCGCCGCAAGCAGGGAAGACGACCTTACTCCGGGATATTATCCGTTGTTTTAGTAATGGAGAGCAGCTTCCTTTTCCGGTTAAAGTAGGCTTGGTTGATGAAAGAGGGGAGATTTCCGGTTGTTATCAAGGGGTTCCCCAGCTTGATGTAGGTATAAGGACTGATCTGCTTAGTGGTTGCCCCAAAAGGGAGGGGGTTTTCTTATTGTTAAGGACAATGGGGCCACAGGTTATTGCAACTGATGAAATTGGGCGCCCTGGAGATCTTGAAATAATTGAGGAGATTCTTAATACTGGTGTTGGATTTATCACTACTGCTCATGCTTGGGATACTAAAGATTTTTCTGCCAGGCCATCGCTGAGAAAACTCTGGTTTCATGGTTTGGTAGAACGGGTGGTGACGTTAAGCCGAAGGTTTGGGCCGGGAACTTTAGAAGGGATCTGGGATGGAAGAACTAAGGAGCAGATTTTCTCCCGGGTCCAGCGTTTGAGGTGAGAAAATGAAAATATTAGGAGCAGTTGTGGTTATCACCGCCAGCACTATGGCAGGATGGATCTATAGTTCACTTTTAAAGAAAAGAATAAAGATAATAGGTGATATAATCCAAGCTTTACACTGGCTGGTGACAGAGATTGGTTATGCTACTGTTCCTCTGATGGAAGCTTCTTCGAAAATTAGCGGACGAATTCAAGGAGAAGCTAGAATAATATTTTCTGGTTTTACAGAAGAACTACTTGCTTCCAAGGGCTTAATTGCAGATGAGGCTTGGCAAAAAAATTTAGCTGCTTGCCGGAAAAAATTATTTTTACATAATCAAGACTGGATGATCTTGGAGAATTTCGGACGGACACTGGGGAATACGGATCGGGAGCATCAGTTATCTGCAATTCGCCAGAATGTAGAGCGTTTAAAAGTACAGGAAGAGGAGGCCATAAAGGATCAGGAGAAAAACGAAAAACTCTATCGATATTTGGGGATTGCCATCGGGGCATTAGTCATCTTAATCTTCTATTAGCTCAGGGAATTACATAATTACTTAAAACGTGTAGGTGACCACTTCAGAAAACACCTCCTTTGTTGATTCATCCAGTTCTACTTGTGGATTGTGCTATTTCTTAAGTCTTTTTAAAGGAGAGGGGAGGAGAGAAATGCCTGATATAAATATTATTTTTAAGATAGCAGGAGTGGGTATTTTAATCTCAGTTCTCAACATAATTCTCAAACAAGCGGAAAAAGAAGAGCAGGCTCAATTGTTGACTTTGGCAGGAGTAGTAGTTGTGTTTTTAATGGTAATTCAGTTAATTTACAGGTTGTTTCAGGATGTGAGAGCTGTTTTTGGTTTGTAGGAGGGGTATTTTTGGATATTCTCCTCTTTTTAGGAATTAGCCTAGTGGCAGTAATTTTACTTACTTTGCTTCGTCAGGAACTTCCGGAGTTGGCGGTTTTACTCTCGACCGTGGTTGGCGTTATTATTCTTTTAAAATTGGTGGGACGTTTAACTGAGCTAATTAGTGCTTTTGAGTATCTGGCTGCTAAGGCCCAGATAAATGAGGTTTACCTAGAAACTCTTTTCAAGGTGATGGGTGTTGCCTATCTGGCTGGATTTGGAGGGCAAATCTGCCGCGATGCGGGTGAAGGTGCTTTAGCTCTCAAACTGGAATTGGCAGGGAAGATCATTATTCTCTTTTTGGCAGTTCCGATTATGGTAGCCATTCTGGAGATGGTTTTACGGATTTTCTGATTTATCTGAAACATGCTGTTAGCAACAGGGAGGCAGCGATGAAAGTTTTTTCAAGCCGGCTCTTTTTATCAATTAGCTTTATTTTCATACTATTCCTATTTCCACAACCAAGCTCTGGACTGGAGTCGGGGGTGAATGCAAAGATTAATACAGTAGTTAAGGAAGAGTTAGCTAGTCTAAATTTGGATGAGATTACTTCATTTTTGTCCAAACTTGATGCTGAAACTAAGGAGTTACTTCCGGTATGGGATCCGCTGGCTTGGGTCAGGGGAAGGATGGGCTTGGATTTTTTGGGGATGCTTAAAAACTTAGTAAAGTTTTTGAGCCGGGAAATTGTAATTAACTTGAATCTTTTAGGCAAATTAATAATTTTAGCAGTGATCGGAGGAGTTTTAACTCATTTTCAACAGGCTTGGTCAGGGGAGAGTTTAGGAAATCTGGTATATAACATAATTTATTTAATCTTGATGGGTTTGGCTGTCCAAAGTTTTACTACTACTTTAAATTTGGCTAATCAGAGTTTGGAACAGGTAAATGGATTTATTTTAGCTCTTCTTCCTACGATCTTCACGTTACTGGCGGCTGCTGGAGGCGTTACTCTGACAACTGTCTGTCATCCTGTTATTTGGGGAGGAATAGGATTGATTGTGAGTATGGTAAAGAATCTGGTTCTTCCTCTAATTTTACTTGCCGGAACAGTGGGCCTGGTTTCCAGAATGGCTGAAGGATTTACGATTAATAAGCTTTCGGAAGTTATGAGGAATTTAGCTATT
Source organism: Firmicutes bacterium UBA5486 (assembly GCA_002427045.1). Lineage (GTDB taxonomy): Bacteria > Bacillota > UBA4882 > UBA10575 > UBA10575 > UBA5486. Next base: position 4,904 of record DIPO01000051.1, on the reverse strand, counting down.
GGGCTCCTTAGCTTATTGGTAACCATTTTTTTAGGAGTTATTTCGATACAAGGGGTAACAGTGGCGGTAACAGACGGAGTGGGCCTTAAGACGGCTAAATTTCTTACAGGAAATCTCCTGCCTTTGGTGGGAGGCACTGTTGCTGATAGCTTGGAACTAGCCGCTGGGTGTTCGGTTTTGATTAAAAATGCCGTCGGAGCTTTTGGCGCAGTAGCGATTATTTTACTCTGCCTTTATCCGGCTTTAAAGATTTTAGTAGTTTCTTTTATCTATAGGATCGCTGCTGTTTTAGTACAGCCCTTGGGCCAAGAGAAATTAGCCGATTCGTTGCAGGAGATTGGAAAAACTGTAATGGTAATCTTTGCGACTGTTGTTATTGTTGGTTTAATGTTCTTTTTTAGCTTAACCATTTTAGTAGGCCTAGGAAACCTTACAGCTGTAATTAGGTAGTCGCTCATAAGTCAGGTGACGAGTTTCGAGAGGGTGTTCTAAATTAAAGAGGCAATTAAAGGATTATTAGCATTGATTCTTCTGGCTGGATTTTTGGAGTTACTTCTTCCGGAAGATGAGATGCGCAAGTATACCCGGTTGGTTATCGGCCTGATCGTCTTATTTTCATTAATTAATATTTTACCTAAATTAAGGGAAGATATTTCTCCGGAATTCTTACCTGTAGAGGCATTGGAAAATTATCCTGATTCTTCTATTCTAGTTACGGAAGGAGTCAAACTTCGCCGAGTGGGAGAGGATAAAGCGGAGAAGCTTTTAAATGCTGCCAGAGAGGAAAATATTGAAAAAGTTTTAAGAAAAATAACAGGTATTGAGGGGATGCAGGTAGAGCTTATTGATTTTGCGGAAGAAGAAGTTAAGGTTAAGATTATTTTGAGATCTGATCCTGGGGTGCCTGTAGGTTTTTTACAAAGGTTAGCCGGGGAATTGCTAAAGATTGATGAAGGGTGTGTGGAGGTGGAAGAGAGATTTGAATGGGAAAATTGATCATGCCCTAGCTAAAATAGTAAAGAATAATGAATGGCTATTTCTACAGAATATTCCCATTAAAGAAAAGCGCAAACTATTGAAAGCTGCTATTTTAATCTGTGTAGGTATTGGGTTAATGCTCTGGGGTAGTTTAGCTGAGAAAAAGCAAGTCCAGTCGGTTGCTGAAATACCGGCTAAGGCTTTAAATTTAACAGAGTCAAACGAAAAGTGGTCGGAAAGTAGGCTTGAACGTGAAGTAGCTACTATCTTAACCCAGGTTAGAGGTGTAGGCCGGGTGATGGTTGATATTAATCTGGCTGGAACTGAAGAAACCGAATGGCTTTACCGGGAGAATAGGGAGGAGAGGATTATCCCTCAGGAGCAGGGGGGAGAATCCCGGGAAATTAAGGTTCAGCGTGAACCGGTCTTTCAAAGAAAAAGCGGGGGAGAAGAATCTCCGGTGAGTACTAAGATTAAGGCTCCCACGATTACCGGGGTATTGGTGGTGGCAGAAGGAGGGGAAAACCCTGAGATTTGTAGGGAATTATCTGAGGCAGTAGCAGTTTTATTGGGAGTACCTCTTCATCGGGTGATTGTGTTGCCATGGAAAAAGTAAGATAAATGAGGATGAAAAAGATTTCATTTCGTATTTTACAAAGGGTGTTATTTAATACGAGTGACAAGTGATGGGGGGAGACTAATGGGCTTTTTTAAAAAATTTGGAGATGGAATTATTCTTATTATTTTTCTGGTAATTCTCTTTTTTATTATTGGGTTTTATGGTGTGATCCGCTCTTCATCAACCCCCAAATTAAATACTGAACCATTAGAAATTCCTGTGGCCTTTCTTAAGAAAAAGGATGATTATTCTGTGATTGAGGAGATATGTTTAGCAAGAGATCGGGAGCGGAGTCGCCTCCAGGAGAAACTGGATGAGATGTTAAGGAGTGCAGGAGAAGAAGAGGCAGGAAAAATTGGAGAGGAACTTTTGACTTTACTTAGACGGGCAAGTATGGAGAAGGAAGTGGAAAACCTATTGAAAGCTAAAGGATTTCAGTATAATACAGTGATTATTTACCCTGAAATTATTACAGTAATAATAAAAGGAGGCGCTCTTAATCCCAACCTGGTCTCTGATTTAGGGGGATTAATTACGGAGATTACTGGTTACCCACCAGAAAAGGTCCGGATTATAGAGTAGCCTAATAGAAAGATTTTCAAAGAAGCCGTTCATGCCGGCAACCGCCCGCACACATAAAATGATGATAATAGCAGCTTGCAAAGGGCATCATTCTACACAAGCGATGGGTAATCTCACTTTTCGCCTACATTAGACTCCAAGGAAAATCGCGAGAGCCTGCGGTAGCGTTTTTCTTAATATAGACAAAAGGCGAAAAGTGAGAATGACGAGTTTCGAGCTGCATTTTCATAAGCAGGGTAATGGTAAGAATATGTTACTGAGGAAAATAGAGATATAAAAAAAAGAGGAAAACTCTCTTATGTGGTGAATTTAGAATAATTGATTGTAAAGAATTCTATCCTTATTTGTCAAAGTGGTTAAGGAGAGGAGTAATTATGAATATCAAGGAAATCAAGGAACTCATGAAAATGATGGTGGAGACAGATATTACCGAACTTAATCTTGAAAGTGATGGTACTAAAATTGCAATAAAAAAAGCAACCGCTGGAACAATTCAGCCAGTAGTAACGGTTACCCCAACTACTCCGGTGGTTGATCCGGTTGAGGTTTCCCAATCTGGAGGTATGGCTTCTGTTTCCTCTTCTGTGGAGGAGAAGAATAATACAATTGCCCCCAATCAAGTATTAATTACTGCACCGATGGTAGGAACATTTTACGAAGCGTCAAATCCCGGATCAGAACCATTTGTTCAAGCAGGACAGACAGTTGAACCGGGTCAAACTTTATGTATTATTGAAGCGATGAAACTAATGAATGAGATTGAAAGTGATATGCGGGCAAAGATCGTTCAGGTTTTAGTAGATGATTCTGAACCAGTGGAGTATGGACAACCTCTGTTTATATTGGAAAAATTATAAACTAGATTATTAAGCTGGAGGTGTTTGCGTAAGTGTTCCAGAAGATATTAATTGCTAACAGAGGTGAAATCGCCCTTAGGATTATCCGGGCTTGCAGAGAACTGGATATTGATACAGTTGCGATTTATTCAGAGGCGGATCGGGATTCTTTACATGTCCGTTATGCTGATGAAGCCTTTTGTGTGGGTCCGGCAGCTCCGGGGAAGAGTTATCTTAATATTATCAACATTATTAGTGCAGCTACTATTGCCGGGGTTGATGCGATTCATCCTGGATATGGTTTTTTAGCAGAAAACCCACGTTTTGTTGAAATCTGTGAGACACATAATATAAAGTTTATTGGCCCTGCAGCTCAAGTTATGGAAAAAATGGGTGATAAGGCGCTGGCTAAAAAGTTTATGAAAGCACAAGGAATTCCTGTGATCCCAGGTTCAGATGGCCCTCTTACTTCTGTTGAGGAAGCGGTTAGATTAGCGAAAGAGATCGGTTACCCCGTAATTATTAAGGCTTCAGCCGGTGGAGGCGGACGGGGGATGAGGGTGGTTAATTCTCTTGAGGAAATGGAAGAAGCTTATCAGCTGGCACAGAGGGAAGCAGATACTTCCTTTGGTGATTCAGAGATATATATAGAGAAATATATAGCAAGTCCCAGGCATATTGAGATTCAGCTGTTGTTTGATGAGTATGGAGAGGGGATTTATTTAGGGGAAAGAGATTGTTCTTTACAACGGAGGCACCAGAAAATTTTGGAAGAAACTCCTTCGCCGGTTATCAAGCCGGAGCTCAGGCAGGAAATGGGTGAAATGGCTTTAAAGGGTGCCCGGGCTGTTGGCTATACCAATGCCGGTACAGTTGAGTTTTTAATGGATGATAATAATAATTATTATTTTATGGAGATGAATACCAGAATACAGGTAGAACACCCGGTTACAGAGATGGTGACAGGTATTGATCTGGTGAAACAGCAAATTCTGATTGCTGCAGGGGAACCTCTTCCTTGGCAACAGGAGGATGTAAAATTGAGGGGACATGCGATTGAATGCCGGATCAATGCTGAAGATCCGGAGCGGAGTTTTCTTCCTTCACCTGGGCAGATTGAATTTATGCACGTGCCGGGAGGCCCGGGTATTAGAGTTGATACTGCGGTTTACTCCGGGTATACTATAACTCCACATTATGATTCGATGATCGCCAAATTAATTGCTTGGGGAGAAAACCGAGAGGAAGCAATTGCCCGTTTAATTAGAGCCTTGGATGAGTTTGAGCTTAGTGGAATCTCATCTAATATCCTTTTTCATTTAGAAATTCTCTTTAATCCTAGTTTTAGAGAAGGGGAGATAAATACTAATTTTATCAATGAATTGATAAATGAAGTCCAATCCGAATAAACTTTGAGTAGTCGCTTACGCTGGCTACCGCCCGCACATATGAAATGATGAAAATATAAGCC
>DIPO01000051.1:0-180 GCA_002427045.1 Firmicutes bacterium UBA5486 | reverse complement strand
CGCACATGAAATGATGAAAATTTGAGTTATAATCTTCGCCTGGTCAGAAGTTGTTTCTTGGTTCACGTGAATTTCTTCAGGCATTCTAAGGTTCAGTTTCGGCTGAAATCGGGCACCCGCTTTATAGTCCATCCTGGACCAAAAGCGGCTCGCGACTTCCTGTCGCTCGACCCAATTTCA
>DIPO01000056.1 GCA_002427045.1 Firmicutes bacterium UBA5486 | reverse complement strand
AAAATATAAGCCAGGTGAGTCGACAAGCTCCAGAGGCGCTTTAATTGGTTGTTCATGCTGGTTTCATAATTATCACGAAGTGATTTAATCAAGACCAGATGAATCAACTAGGGCTACTTTCTAAGTAGTTGCTCACCCCAGCTTGCTGGGGCAAGGATGTAAAGGCGAAATGTGAGACTAACGAGCGACGAGAGGAGGTGTTCAAGATCTGGCATGAAATGATTTTTCCAACTAGGGCTAATGTTGATTTTCTGGAGATAACCCGGGAATTATCAGAGGATCTAAAGAAAACAGGAATGAAAAATGGGGTAGGATATATCTATATTCCCCATACTACTGCCGGACTGACGATTAATGAAAACGCGGACCCAGATGTGGTCCATGATTTGAAACTGGCACTTGATAAAATGGTTCCTTCCTCGCTCAATTTTCTGCATAGTGAGGGGAACTCTCCCGCACATTTGCAAGCTTCATTAATGGGATTCTCTTTACTCCTTCCGGTGCAGGAGGGGCGGTTGCTTTTGGGGACCTGGCAAGGGGTTTACTTATGTGAATTTGATGGGCCTCGCCGGCGCAGGATATTAGTAAGGTGGGAAGGGGAATAATTCTTAACGAGGTGATCCGATGCCGGAATTGTATATGCAAAGTATAGAAGAGGCCCTGAAAACTTTGACAACGGATATCTCTTCAGGCTTAAGCTCTACTGAAGTAGTTGCCAGACGGGACAAGCACGGTTGGAATGAATTAAAAGAGAGGCCGGGCCAGACGATCGGGCAGATGCTGGCTGCACAATTTGGAGAGTTTCTGGTCTTGCTCTTAATTATTGCGGCGGTGATTTCATTGCTCCTGGGAGAGCGGGGCGATGCTTTTGTTATTCTTCTGGTGGTGGTAATCAATGCCGTGCTTGGTGTGGTACAAGAGTTTAAAGCAGAAAAATCTATGGCAGCATTGAAAACGCTATCTGCTCCCCATGCCAAGGTTTACCGGGATGGTAAGGTTACACAGATTGTTGCCCGCGACCTAGTTCCCGGCGATATAATTCTTCTCGATGCCGGGGATTTTGTGCCGGCTGATGCCAGATTACTGGAGACTGCTAATCTACAGGTTAATGAATCAGCTTTAACCGGAGAATCGGTTCCGGTGGAGAAGGATCCCGAATTTATCGCGACTGAACGGACGCCATTGGCGGAGCGGAAAAGCATGACTTTTATGGGGACGATTGTTACTTTTGGGCGGGGGCGGGCTTTGGTGACTGGCACCGGTATGGAGACTGAGATTGGGCGGATTGCCGGGATGATTCAGGAAACCGAAGTGGAGAAGACGCCGCTACAGAAGAAGTTAGCCGAATTCGGAAAACAACTCGGTTTACTGGCAATTGGGGTCTGTCTCCTTATTTTTGTTGTTGGGCTTCTCCGGGGGAACCTTTTTTATGAGATGTTTCTGGTCTCTGTTAGCCTGGCCGTAGCAGCGATCCCTGAGGGATTACCTGCCATTGTCACGATCCTCCTTGCGCTGGGTGTTCAGCGTATGGCTAAGCAAAAGGCGATTATCAGGCGGCTTCCGGCAGTAGAAACCTTGGGTTCAGCTACAGTAATCTGTTCTGATAAAACCGGAACTCTTACCCAAAATGCCATGACCGTACGACGGGTGATTACCGGAGCCGGAAGCTATGAGGTTACCGGTGAAGGGTTTGGAATAGAGGGAGAGCTACTTAGAGATGGTAAGCGGATTGAAGCGAAAGAAGAACCTCTTCTTTCATTAATTCTTCAGATTGGGCTGCTTTGTAATGATGCTGATTTAATCCGGGAGGAAGAGATTGCCGGGGATCCCACTGAAGGTGCATTACTAGTGGTAGGGGAAAAGGCAGGATTTAACCGAGCAAGGCTTCAACTTGAGTTGCCAAGGGTGAAGGAGTATCCTTTTGATTCTGTACGCAAAAGAATGAGTACAGTTCACCGGGGTAAGTTTCTTATAAGTACGGAAGAGATCCAAGATGGGGAATGCTGGCTACTGGCTAAAGGCGCCCCGGATTTGATTTTAGATCAAAGTAAGTGGTGGTTAGGGCCTAGTGGTATTCAGGAATTAACCCCAGAGAAAAAGAGGGAATTTCTTGAATGTAATAAACAATTGGCTGGCAAGGCGCTGAGGGTGTTAGGTTTTGCACTACGCTCCTATCCTGAAAGAGAAACTCTACCGGTTAATGAAGCAGAAGCAGAACTAATTTTTGTGGGATTTATGGGGATGCTTGATCCTCCGCGTCCGGAAGCTAAGGAAGCAATCCGGGTCTGCCACCAGGCCGGGGTTGAGGTTAAGATGATTACCGGAGATCACCGTGATACTGCGATGGCGATTGCCAGGAATTTAGGATTATTATCTAAAGAAGATCAAGTGATGAGCGGCGAAGAATTAGATGTTACTACACAGGAAGAATTAGAGAAAAAAGTTGGCCGGATTCGGGTTTATGCCCGTGTGTCTCCGGAACATAAAGTAAGAATTATTGATGCCCTTAGGGCTAATGGGGAAGTAGTGGCTATGACCGGAGATGGGGTAAATGATGCTCCGGCTTTAAAAAGGGCAGATATTGGTGCAGCAATGGGACGGACAGGCACAGATGTGGCAAAGGAAGCTGCGGAAATGGTGCTAGCGGATGATAATTTTGTTACTATTGTTCACGCAATCCAAGAGGGACGAGTGATCTTTGAAAATATAAAAAAGGCGGTCTATTTCCTACTTTCCTGTAATATCGGAGAGATTGCTACGATCTTTACAGCTATTGTTCTGGGCTGGCCGATCCCTTTGTATCCGATCCAGATTCTCTGGGTTAATCTAATTACCGATACGCTTCCTGCGTTATCTTTAGGTATAGATCCACCAGAGGGTAATATAATGAAGAAATCCCCTCGGGATCCGGGGAAAGGGATCTTTAGTACTGGAGTACGAATTTCGCTGCTTGTTTCAGGGGCCTTTATTGCACTTATTACCTTAGTAGCTTTTAGGATTGGAGTACTGGAATCCGTGCTTAAGGGAGAAACTATGGCTTTTGCAACTTTGGGATTAAGCCAGCTAGTTCACGCTTTTAACTTCCGTTCGCTCAAAGATTCATTATTTACGCGGGGCCTTTTCGGGAATAAGTACTTACTTTTCGGAACCGCGGCCTCTGCACTTTTACAGTTTTCGGTCTTTTTCATTCCGGTTCTGATGCGGATTTTCCGGGTACAAAGTTTATCCTTAATCGATTGGCTGATTGTGTTTGCTTTAGTAATAACCCCCTTTGGCTTTGGTGAGTTGTTAAAACTCTTATTTAAAGAGCGGTTGGGATAGTAGGTTTTACTCCAAGCGATAAGGATTACTTAAATTTCAGAGCGAAACTTTTGCTGAAAATAGACGTTTAATATAAGGCGGGGAGTAATCCTCGCTTTCTTAAATTAATTTGTTGCATAAGTGCTTAAATAAAGCCTTAGGGTAACAAGCCACGAGCTGCTGATATCAAAATCATTTAAAGAAGAGGGATTATAATGGAGAAAGAAGCTTGGGTTGTGGGAGTGGAAGGGGAAAATATCCGGCTCCGTTACCTTCGACATTCCGCTTGTGCTAATTGTGGAGCCTGTTTAACAATGGGCCGGAAAGACCAAGAGCTGGTTCTTCCTAATAAGATGAATTTACAGGTAGGAGATAAAGTAGTGGTAGGGCTAAGCAGCTCTTCTTTTTTGCGGGCAACTCTTATAGTTTATATGGTACCTTTACTTTTTTTCCTTTTGGGATATGTAGTGGGAGATTTTTGCTTAATGAGTCTGGGCCTTTCGAAGTGGCGGGAAGCTGGGGGGATGATTAGTGGATTGCTCTTTTTATTCCTTACTTACAAGGGGATTAACCTTTACGATCGGCGTTTGAAAGAGGTAGAAAGGTATCAATTAAAGATTCTCCGGATTACAAAGCATGCTGATCGATCAGGAGAAAACGGAGAAGGAGAAACTGGTTACATAGAGTAACCAGTAGTATTTAAATTAAGGTGGGAGGCCAAAACTTCGGCAAAAAGCTGAATGGTGTAGCTTATTTCCTCCCAAGTAGATTTCTCATCACCAAACTCTACGATTAGGGATTGCTGATGAAGATGCTGGTTATATCGGGCCTCAGAAAGAATAATCCCATGAGCCAGGCCAGGGTATAAACGATCCATAGTCCCTAACAAAGACTTAGCAAAAGTATAATTCTTTTCCCAATCCGGATGGTGAAGCCCCATTTGATCAGAACCCACCACTAGTATGATCTTGGCGGCAGATTTCCCCCCGATTTTAACTTGGTGATTTAAGCCGGGGGTTGCATCCCGGTGGATGTCCAGAACTACTTCAAGTTTACGGTTTTCATCGAGGAGTTGTTTGACTGTGACTGCCGATCGTTTATAGGAATCTCTGAAAGGGTACTGGTCATGAATTGCGTCACAATGAGTAGTTTTGATCCCATAGACATTATTGAGGATATTGGCTAAAGATGCTCCAACCCGGACTACATCGCCCCGTCCATTATCAATATGCGTTTTTCCACTAACGGGCAGATAAGATTCGGAAGTATGACTATGATAGAGTAGGATTTTGGTAGCTGGTTCTTCCCGTGTTCTCGGTAATGTTTGTTGGGGCGGTTCTTGTGGCACTGGTACGGTTCTAGCTGGTGGTATTAGATTTTGCTCTGGTAAGGAACGGGATACAACAGGAGTCAGATGATAGTTCTTCTCATTTTCGACAAAGGAGAGGATAGGGAATTGTGTTTTAAAGATCTCCTGGTGAGAAGGGTAACGGATATTAACCAAAAAACGGAATAACAGATCAGCGCTTTTAGTATCGAGGATAAAATCGGGATCATCCTCAGTTTGGTATCGATTAAACCCGGGGATCACCCGGGAGAAAAAGTTTCTACCTAAATGGGAATCAAGGTGATAAAGACGCCTCACATAAAGAAGAGGGTAGATAGTGGAATTTTGGTTTTGGCTTAATTCAATAATGCAAACACAAAAACCGATTAGAAAGGTAAAAAGAGTTAAACCCACCGCGAGTAGTAACCAAAACCCTTCTGGGAAAGCAAGATTTTTTTTCAGAGAGCTCATTACTCAGACCCCCTGTTTTTTCATGGGAACCTCACATTGTATAAATATATTCAAGAGGGTAGGGAACTAGGACAAAAGAATATTTTAACAGATATGTTTTTTAGAGGATAAAATCCCTATTAGGAAGGATTATGCAAATAAAATATAGAAAAGTAGAACTAAATAAAAAAAAGGGGGAGTTTGGTGAAGGTACGGAGAGTTCCGGATGTGGTTATCCGCCGCTTGCCTTTATATCTGAGAGTTCTTGAAGATGTAGACTCCAGCCTTTTTCCAATTATTTCTTCACAGGAAGTAGGGGAAAGATCGGGCGTTAATTCTGGGCAAGTCCGTAAAGATCTAAGTTTCTTTGGGGTTTTTGGGAAACAAGGAGTAGGTTATAGTACTGTAAACTTACGGGAAGAACTACGACGAATCCTCAGTTTACACCAGAGAATAAAGGTTGGATTGGTGGGAGTAGGAAACTTAGGAAGAGCTTTTATCCGTTATGGAGTCAACCGGGAAAAAGAACATCCGATTGATGCCGGGCTGAAAATGGCGGCTGCTTTTGATATTGATCCACGAAAAATCGGCCAAAAAGTGGATGGAGTAAACATATATGCAGTTGAAGAACTACCTGAAATGATTTCTAAATTAGAGCTTTCTATTATTATCCTCACTGTACCGGCAGGAACGGCGCAAGCGACTTTTGATCTTTGTGTTCAAAATGGAGTCAAAGCCTTTCTGAATTTTGCTCCGGTCAAGTTAGTAGTACCTGATGGAGTAAAAGTACATTATGCTGATGTAACTTTAGAATTAGAGAGCCTAGCTTATTATAGCTAAAAATGAGATGTGAGAAGTGGGAAGTGAGATGTGATCTGAAGGCTTAATTGGGAGATGGAACGGCAACCACGAAAAACAAGGAGTAGGAATTTTTGAAGAATAAAAGAAAAATCTCTAATAGTGAGCGGATTAAGAGAATAACTAAAACCGGGATCTATATTGCTCTTGGTGTAGCTTTGGGTTTACTTGAGGCCTATCTGATCCCGCTTGGTTTAGTGTTTCCCTTACCGGGGGCTAAGATTGGTTTAGCTAATATAGTGACCGTAGTAGTTTTATTGACAGAGAAAACCGGTTTGGCGTGGATGGTTACTGGCGGAAGGATCTTGATTGTTTCGCTTTTAACAGGGACTCTTTTTTCAGTCTCCTTTGCTTTAAGCTTGGGGGGGGGAGTGGCTTCTTTATTAATAATGAGTCTTCTGCGTAAACAGGTGCCTAAAGTCTTTAGCCCTATAGGTTTGAGTATAGCAGGTGCTGTGGCACATAATATGGGGCAGCTTCTGGCTTTGCATCTTCTTCTTCCCAGTGCGGGTGTTTTATCTTTCCTTCCTTGGCTACTGATATTAGCGCTCCCTTCTGGTTGGCTCACTGGTTTTCTGGCAGTGAAGATTAGTAGAAGTTTGCCAGGGGAGGGAGGGAGCAATCATGTCTGAAATTGAAGGTGTTGTTGAACGGATTACTTATCAAAATGAAGAGAATGGTTTTACAGTAGCACGCTTGAAAACCGAAGAAGAAAAGATTACTATTGTAGGTCATTTAACAAACGTTAGAAGTGGAGAGAGTCTTAAACTAACTGGCCAGTGGATAATGCATCCGACTTATGGTAAACAATTTAAAGTAGAGTCTTTCGAGGTAGTACCGCCAATGACTATTGAGGGGATTCAACTTTACCTTGGTTCCGGATTAATTAAAGGGATCGGTCCGGTTACCGCCAAAAAAATTGTTAAAACTTTTGGCCTTTCGACACTTAAAATGATTGAGGAGCATCCGGAAAAACTACTAGAAGTAGAGGGGATTGGGCCGCAAAAAGCCGAAAAGATTAAAAAAGTATTTGAAGAACAGAAAAATGTTCACCAGATGATGATATTTCTCCGGGGAGTAGGAATTACCCCGGCTTTGGCACTCAAGATATACCAGCATTATGGAGAGAAAGCAGCAGAAATCGTAAAGGAAAACCCCTACCGGTTAGCCGATGAAGTATTTGGGGTAGGCTTTAAGACTGCAGACCGGATTGCGGGACTTCTTGGAAGAAAGGATCCGGCATCTCCTGAACGGGTTAGTGCCGGAATCCTTTATTTTTTACGTAAGTCTACCGAGGCGGGGCATGTTTTTATGCCCCAGGAGGAATTTGCGGCTCAGGTTGGTTTGGAATTGGGTATTACGGTTGAAAGCGTCTTAACCGGGATTAGCAGCTTAATTAGGCAAAAAGAGGTTTATCTGGATGAAGAACGTCTTTATCTCTCAGTTTTTTATTGGACTGAACGGAAAGTTGCGGAAAAACTCTGCTCTTTATTGATGGCCCCTCATAGTAAAGAGCTTTTACTCTCAAAGGAACTAGCAGAACTTAAACTCTCAGCTCTTACTTTTGAGCAGCGTTTAGCAGTGGAGAAGGCAAATCAGGAAGGAGTCTTACTGATTACCGGTGGGCCGGGAACTGGAAAAACGACTACGGTCCGGAGTTTAACTCAGTTATTTTCTTTAAAAGAACAACGGATAGTGCTTGCGGCACCAACCGGCCGGGCTGCTAAGCGACTGGCAGAAGCTACCGGAGAGAAAGCCAAGACGATCCATCGTCTTCTGGAATTCGGATATACCCCTGGTGTAGGGTTAAAATATGGACGGAATGAAGAATGCCCCTTAGAGGCAGATGTAGTAATTATTGATGAAGCTTCGATGATTGATCTACTCCTTTTTCATCACCTATTAAAGGCCATTACTCCGGGAACCAAGCTGATTCTGGTTGGAGATCAGGATCAGCTGCCATCAGTGGGAGCCGGTTCTGTGCTCCGAGATCTGATTGCTTCGGGAGTTATTCCTACAGTCCGGTTAAAAACAGTCTTTCGCCAGTCTAAAACGAGTAAAATCGTAACCAATGCCCACCGGGTCAATGAAGGATTAATGCCGGAACTTAAAGGGGCAAATGATTTTTACTTTATCAGGGAACCAGAACCGGCGAAGATTACAGAGGCGATTGTAAGGCTGGTGGGGGTTAGGTTGCCACGATATTTAAAATGTGATCCTATTGAGGAGATTCAAGTACTCTCACCTATGCGGAAAACCGTAACTGGAGTGGAAAATCTAAACTTAGAATTACAGAGGATCCTTAATCCGGAGTCCAGCTCTAAACCGGAACTCCTGTATGCCGAACGTCTCTTTCGGCAAGGGGACAAAGTAATGCAGATTAAGAATGATTATCAAAAAATGATTTTTAATGGAGATATGGGTAGAATTCTGAAAATTGATCCTGAAGAAGAAGAGTTAGTAGTCACCTTTACAGAAGAGAAGGGAGAACGGCTAGTAACCTATGAATATGAAGAACTCGATGAATTGGTTCTTGCTTATGCTATTTCGGTTCATAAAAGTCAGGGTAGTGAATATCCGGTGATAGTTCTTCCTGTTACTACCCAACATTTCCTGTTGCTCCAAAGAAACTTATTCTACACAGCGATTACCAGAGCAAAAAAAATGGTGGTTTTAGTAGGTACTAAAAAGGCTTTAGCCATTGCCGTGAAGAATAATAAGATTGAAAAACGCAACTCTTGGTTGGACCAGCTCCTAAAAGAGCTGCAAGGGAATTTTTAGGTAGTCGTTCACGCCGCCTACCGCCAGCATTACGAAGTAATGTCAATTAAGGGCGGGTGAATCGACACTCTTCGAAGCGTTTCTAAGTAGCCCGCCACCCCAGCAAGCTGGGGCAAGCGAAAGGATGAAAATTTAAGTTATAATCTTCGCCTGGTCAGAAGTTGTTTCTTGGTTCACGTGAATTTCTTCAGGCATTCTAAGGTTCAGCTTCGGCTGAAATCGGGTACCCGCTTTATAGTCCATCCTGGACCAAAAGCGGCTTGCGACCTCCTGTCGCTCGACCC
>DIPO01000064.1:74897-76052 GCA_002427045.1 Firmicutes bacterium UBA5486 | reverse complement strand
GCCTAACACTATATATTGTGTTGGGACCTTTTAAAAAGGACACAACACAAAAAGCTTATATAAGAGTAATGTTGCATAATTTATTGGAACTAGGTTCATAGACGGCCATTCAACAAATGATAAGCAGCTAGTAATAAGATACATTATGCGATTTCTCTCAATTGGTAAAAAGTTTGCATATCCTTCACAGTACTTTATGATATAATAATATCCTAATTGGAAGTTTTAAAAAAACTTCTTTTTGTATCCTAATATGTGGTGGTAAGAAATAAAAAACAGAAAGGGGAACATACTAATGAAAAAAATATCTTTGTCTCTGATTTTAACAGTTTTAATGTTATTACTCGCAGTTAACATGGCCTTAGCAGCTGACCATAACTTGGGTCTTGGTGTTTACGGAGGAATAGCTAATTACGGTTCCTTAAGTGTCAATTATCGAGCCTCTAATACCTTGTCTGTACAAGGTTTAATAAATACATACTACTTAGGGGCCAAAGCAATGTTTGATTTGAAAAACGATCCTAATTATAATTTTTACGGATTTGGAAAAGCTGGTTTTAATTTTAATAAGGGATTAGACCTTGGAGGCGGTGCTGGAATTGAGTATTTCCTATTCAAAGCTTTAAATATTTCCGACATTAAAGAATTACATAGAATCGGGTTTATGCTTGACTTAGGTATCTCATTCCGTGCATATGAAACAGATGAATCCATATCCGCCACTAAAATTGGGCTTGGTTCCGGTATTCATTATTATTTCTAACTTAAGGAATTTCATAATTCATTTAGTTAAGATTTAACCACAATATATTATAGTATTGATAGCCCACTAGTAATTGTCTAGTCTTAGACAATTACCTCGAATATTAGTCAAACACTATATGGTCGTTCATGCCGCCTACCCACAGTATACGAAGTAATGTAAATCAAAGGCGGGTGAATCGACAAGCCCCATAGGCATTTCCCGTATTGGTTAAATGGAAGTTTCGGTAATTATGCAATTGCCTTAACTAAGAATAATATAATAAAATACTCTTTTAACAACCACTACATATCATTTATGTGTTAATTAAGCAACCCTGTTCTTCTATAAAGGACAGGGTTTTGTCCTATAACATAATAATATAACCTTATATAGGGCTTTTTGCGTTGTCA
>DIPO01000064.1:48970-74714 GCA_002427045.1 Firmicutes bacterium UBA5486 | reverse complement strand
CACAACGCAAAAAGCTTATATAACAGATAATCTAGTATTTAAACGGAATATTATCCCCTTTCTCCCAGGAATTTTACCTATTAACAGCTAAATACTACTGGTAAAAGTTCTTTGAATATGATAGGTATTAAGTAATATTGATTATAACTAAGGAATTGCATTATTTAATTATTTAAGATTTGGCCAAAGTAATTATGCAATTTCCCCATAATAAGAAATTCTTACGAATTTCGGAGATGATGCCATTGAAACGGAAAAAGAAACTCATTAAATATATCACTATATTTATCTTCTTATTTGCCCTTGGTTTTTTATTATCATATCTCACCCTTCCCCGTAACCTCCGGTATAAACTAGAAAATATGCGCATGGTATCTGAAGTTTATGATTGCCAGGGTAAGTTAATCGGGAACCTCTTTTCGCACCGGCGAATTTGGACCCCCTCACAAAAAATATCTCCTTACCTTAAAAAAGCAGTAATTGCGATCGAGGATGCCCGGTTTTACCACCATCCCGGGATTGATCCCATCGGAATTAGCCGGGCTGTTTATCAAAATTTACGTCCGGGAGGAGTCAAGCAAGGTGGAAGCACAATTACTCAGCAACTGGCAAAGATTTCGCTCTTATCCTCCGAACGGACAGTATACCGTAAGATCCAGGACATGCTATTTGCTTTACTGATTGAAAGAACCTATACAAAAGAAGAGATCCTGGAACTTTATTTAAATAGCATTTATTTAGCCCATGGTAATATTGGAGTAGAAGCAGCAGCCCGCTATTATTTCGGGAAATCGGTTTCTTCTCTTAATCTAGAAGAATCCGCATTACTTGCTGGTGTTATCAGGAGCCCGGAAAACTACTCCCCATTTAAACACCCTGAAACTGCAAAAGCTAGAAGAGACCTTGTTCTCAAAAAACTTTGGGAGCAAAATTATATTACCGAATCACAGTATAAAACTACAATTACCAAAGGTTTGGGCTTGATCTCTAAACAAGAAGCCTCCTCTGCAGGAGGCTATTTCCTGGATTACATCCGTGACCTGTTAATTAAAGAAGAAGGTTTTTCTGAAGAGGAATTATATTGGGGCGGATATAAGATCTACACGACTTTAAATCTTAATTACCAGAAAGAAGCAGAAAAGGTTATGAAAAGCCTCCCTCATTACTCTGGAAAAATCCAGCCGGAAGCAGCCTTAATTACCTTGGATCCAACAAATGGCGGGATTCTCGCCATGACTGGTGGACGGGACTACACCCAAACCCAATTAAATAGAAGTGTTAAATCATATCGTCAACCAGGTTCCGCGCTTAAGCCTTTTGTTTTTGCCACCGCCTTGGAACAAGGATATACTGCAGCTTCAATCTTTGAAGACCAGCCCGTTAGCATCCACCTAGAAAATGGCGAGGAATGGTCTCCAGAAAATTATGATCACGAATACAAAGGAAGAATTAACCTTCGTCAGGCTTTACGTGAGTCAATTAATACAACTGCTGTTCAACTCGTACAGTCTTTAGGGATTCCAACCGTTGCCAATCAAATGAAAAAAATGGGGATAAATAGTTTAATCACAGAGGGGAAAAATAATGATCTAAATTATGCTCCTCTAGCTTTGGGTGGTTTAACCAGAGGGGTAACTCCTCTGGAACTAGCTACCGCATATACTTCTTTTGCTAATGGAGGTAATTATCTCAAGCCCTATGCCATTACAAAAATCCTTAATAATGAGGATAAAGTAATTAAAGAGTTTAAACCAGGGAATGGTAACCCAGTCATCTCTCCACAAACTGCTTACATTATGACAATGCTGATGAAAGATGTAATTGATAATGGCACCGGCTGGAGAGGAAGGCTCCCTAATCGCCCGTCAGCCGGTAAAACTGGTACTACCAGCGATTATACCAATGCTTGGTTTGTTGGCTATACCCCTCAGCTGTTAACAACAGTCTGGCTCGGAAATGATCGCCAAGATCAACCGATGCGTTACAAAGAAGGTGTAATCGGAAGTGGAAAAGCAGTAGAACTTTGGGGTACTTATATGAAACGAATTACCGCCAATCTACCCGTATTAGATTTCGTTGAACCCTCCGGAATCGTCTGGGCAAATATTGATCCCGAAACTGGACTGGCTATCCCAGCTTGGATTAATAAAAATTCTTATAAAGAGGTTTTTGCCGAAACCAACATCCCGGAAAGTGGTGTTTATAAAATCTGGCGCTGGTTTTCTTCCTGGCCTAAACGAAAAGGGAAAAAAGAAGAACCTCCGGTACCTGAAAATGAGGTTGTTCCGGATGAAGCCCCTCCTGAGAACAGGGTTATTCCTGAGCACGGAGTTGCTCCTTATGAAACCACTCCGGAGAATTTTCTAGGGGAAACAGAAATGCTTTAGTCTTCTTCTTAGTTCCTCAAGCTATCTAAAAAATATATGGTTTCCAATCCTTACCGTTCGCTGAAGATCGGCAGTAGCAAAAAACCTTAATCCCGCCGGGGAAGCAAGCTTTGGATTATAATAATACAGAGCTCCCCGCGAGGGATCCTTGCCTTTTAAGGCATCCCTAGCTGCTTGTAATGATTGCTCTAATGGTTCAATAGTAGCAAGTTTAGGTACACAGCTAAACTGATTCTCTTGGTAGATAACCTCTCTGATCGTATTCGGAAACTGTCTACTTTTTACCCGGTTGATTACTACCGCACCTACAGCTACCTGCCCTTCATAAGGTTCGCCTTCTGCTTCAGCCCGGATTAATTTCGCCAAAAGATATAGATCATCATCTTTCTGTACACCTAAGCGTGGTCTCCGGGTCAAATCGTAATTAATAGAAAACCCGAAAAAAGGAGTAAGTTTACTCGTTTCCTTTCCTACCAGATCTGATGGGATAAGCCGGCTTTCAACCGCAGTTGATACTCCTTTTAACCTTTTTCCCATTCTAAACTCTAAACCAGCTGCAAATTCTATCTTTTCTTTTACAGGCACCTGTGACAAACCTAAAACATCCCGAACTCCAAGAGCTACATAAGGATTAATACTCCCTTTTTCTCTTGGAATGTAAACAATTGATAAGCCCAAATCTTCTTCTTCCCAGGCATAAACACTTCTAATTCCCCATCCAGGCCAAAACCACCAATTCAGCTTACAAGCACTCGGTTCGATACTTTCATTAACCCGCCAATCTAAACCTAATTGCCAAGAAGCCTCCGTAGTTACAGCCAAAGAAAAAAAGGATAATAAAACAAAAAAGATTGCCATATATAACTTCATCATTACACCTCCGGCAAGTGAAGTTCCCACCAGAGATTAAATTAGGCAATCTTGGAAAAAATCCTTTATCTTTAAGGAAATTATGCAATTCTCTTAAATATTAAACTTATCAGCCGCCGCACTTAACTGACTAGCCATTACCTGAAGTTGTCGAGCCGCATCGGTAACAATAGAGATCGAAGCATATTGTTCTTGAGTAGTAGCAGATACTTCTTCAACTGCAGCAAGATTTTCCTGGGTAATTCTATCAATCGCATCCATTCCTAGTATGACCTGCTCATTATTATAATTCATCTGAAGAGCTGTCTCGGTTATCTGCGAGATTTTCGCCGTAATTTGGGCAACTTGATTTACAAGATCCGTAAAAATCGAAATGGTCTCAGTCAATGTTTTTCTCCCGTTTTCTACTTGAACACTGCCCTGAGTTACTGAAGCCACTGCGGCAGAAGTTTTTTCAAAGATATTATTAATAACAGCATCAATATGGTCTAAGGAGGAGTCTGACTTGGCCGCTAATTGCCGGATATTAGTAGCAACCACTGCAAAACCTTTTCCGTGTTCTCCAGCCCGAGCAGCCTCAATAGAGGCATTTAAAGATAGTAAAGTCGTATTCTCAACAATATCACGGATAACTTCAACCATGTCACGAACCTGGTTAGTGTCATCTGCTAAATTACAAACGATCTCTTCAACTTCTTTAACAGAACCTACTAGACTCTCAATTGTATTGACCAATTCAACACTTGCTTTTCCCCCTCGTTCAGCTGCAAGGGAAGCTTCCTGACAAGTATCGTTTATCTCAACCGTAGCATTAGAGACCATAGCAGTTCCAGCAATGGCTTCTTGAACTGTATCAACCGCCGACTGTACTGCCCCCGTTTGAGTAGTTGCGGACTGAGCTAAATGCTCCACCAGTTGATTTAATTCACCTAATGCACGACTATTCGCTTCCACTACTCTAAAGAGTTTCTCACTAGATGATGTAATATTTTTAGCATTTTCTATTGCACCAGTCACCATTGTTCGTAATTCTTCTACAGCTTTATTAAAGGCTGAAGCAACCATTTCTACCTCATCTTTAGAGTTTACAACAGCTTTTACTCTAAGATTTCCATCTGCCAATTCCTCGGTAGAGGAACGAAGTTGATGCAAGGGGCGGGTTATAGAAACAGCAACAAAAAAACCAAGGATGATCGCTAAACTTAAACCAAGAATAGTAATTATTATCTGCTGTCTATATGCCGACTCATAAACCAGTTTTCCTCGGGAAAAACTATCAAGGCCATGTCTGCGTAAATCTCTACTAAGCTGATGAATATATTCATAAAGATTATGGGATTCTTTTATAAACCCCTCATATATAATTTTAATATCATTATCTGAACCAGCTTTTCTTAATTCATTATATAGGTCATTAATTGCCTTATTATAATCTGCCCAGTGTTCTTCGATACTAGCAACTACTTCTTCTGATAAAGAATATTTAAAATTTCCTAATTGGCCACTGACATCATTGATATCTCTCGATAATTTAGCAATCGCTGCACCATCACCTTTTTCGACCGCAATCCTACTATTAACTTCTGCATTATAGATGGTACGTAAAAATTCGGAAATAGGATATAACTCTGAAGTATTACTATTAAAGATATCTTTTGCTACTTGGTGCATTTGGTTAATTTTTTGGATCCCAATTACACCAATACCCACTATAGTAAGACTCATAATGATAATGATAACAGATATTTTAATTAATACACTTCCGGTTGCTATCTTTTTATCCTTTTTTGAACCTTCAGAAGATGGGGTGATGGCAATCATTTTAACATCCCCTTTAATATAATTAAAGAATCGCATAATTAGATAATAAAACCATAGGCCTTACTATTCGCACCTTCCTTAATTTAGCTAAAGCTTTATTTTGCATCCGGTTTTTAGTTTACTAATTTAGCTTGAACTTTACTAAACAAGTGCGAAATAGTGATTATATAATTCCCTTCAAGTATATACTTTTATATATCTTAACACCTTTTCCAAAAAAAAGATAGTTATTCGCAAGTTAAGTCTTGTAAGATATTTCACAATTGCTATTGTATAATTTGTTAAATGCATACTTGAGGTAATTGAGGGAATTGCATATTTGACTAATATTCGAGGTAATTGTCTTAAGACTAGACAATTACTAGTGGGCTATCAATATATTGTGGCCGAATCTTAAATAATTGAATTATGCAATTCCTTAAATTACAAGTCCCACATTTAAAAAAAAGGGAAGCAATAACACTTCCCTTTTTATATGTTCTACTTATTTCTTTTTCGTCTTAAAATCTACCCAAACAGCAAACAAAAGAACAAACCCCTTGATGATCTGCTGCCAGAAGGCCTCAGTATTCATCATACTCATACCATTGTCAAGGCTAGCCATTACTAATGCACCAAGGATAGCTCCAGGAATACTCCCTATACCTCCCAATAAACTGGTTCCACCAATAACACAGGAAGCAACTGCATCCAGTTCTGCGCCTTGTCCAGCTGTAATTGTTGCTGCATTTAATCTAGCGGTAGTAATAACGCCTGCGATCGAAGCCAATAGACCTGATAAAAGAAAAATCATTACTGTCCGGCGACGGACATTAATACCGGAAAGCCGAGCCGCTTCAACATTTCCCCCCATGGCATAAACCTGTCGGCCAAATTTAGTATTATTGGTAATAAAAGAGAATACTGCAGTAAGAAAGAGAACCAAAATAACAGGGTAAGGTATCCCTTCATACTGATATAATACATAAGTTGCAAGCGCAATAAGCCCACAATAAAAGAGTGTAATCAATAATTCTAAAGTAAAGGAACGTACCTCAAAACCATATTTGATCTTGGTAGCTCGTGACCTAAACCTACCGATAATTATCGCACCAATAACAACAACAGTTAAGACTATTCCAGGAATTCCATTTAAATAACCACTACTAATAATTTTAAAATCTGGTTCCATAGGTGCGATGGTTAATCCTTTTGCTGCTCCCAGTAACATCCCACGGTAAGCCATCAGGCCAGATAAAGTTACAATAAAAGCAGGGACATTATGATACGCAACCCAATACCCATGCCAGATACCAAGTATTGTTCCAAGAGCCAATGCGGCAAGAATAGCCCATACAGTTGGAACCCGATACCAAACTTGAAGTATGGCAGCAAGTCCTCCAGTTAAACCTAATACCGAACCAACGGATAAATCAATATGAGTAGCAACAATAACCATAACCATACCAATAGCTAATACTGCTGTGATTGACATCTGTCGGGAAAGGTTTGATAAATTTCGGGGAGTAAGAAATTTACCGCCCGTAAATATAGTAAAGATAATCCAGATCCCAATTAATGCAAAGACCATCGTATAGGCTCGAATATCAATTTTAAAAGATAAACGTCGCCAGAAGTTTTCTTCTCTTTGAATAACCGGCGTTTCTATTTTATTCATTTTTTATTTCCCTCCTGTCGCCGCCAACATAATTTTTTCTTGGTCAGCCTCATCGTGCATGAATTCTCCATTAATGGTGCCATTATGCATAACTAATATTCGGTCACTCATTCCTAAGATTTCCGGAAGTTCAGAAGAGACCATAATAATCGCGACACCTTCTTGTTTTAGTTTGTTCATAATATTATAGATTTCAAATTTAGCACCCACATCAATTCCCCGGGTCGGTTCATCCATAATCAAAACTTTAGGTTTAGTCATCAACCATTTACCAAGAACTACTTTTTGCTGATTACCGCCACTCAAATTATTAACTTTAGTTTCAACGGTTGGAGTTTTAATCTGTAGTAAATCTACAAATTTCTGGCTAATCTTAACTTCCTCATTAAAATTAATGCATCCCCAATTACATAAGTTTGGTAAATTAGCTAAAGTTAAATTCTTCTTGACATCATGTTTCAGAATAAGTCCATACCTTTTCCGGTCTTCAGTAATTAAGGAAAGGCCGTTTTTAATAGCATCTTCAGGGGAATTAATCTTCACTGGTTTTCCATCAATTACGATTCTTCCACTGTGACTACCGGCTAATCCGCCAAAAATGCTCATAACTAATTCACTCCGGCCGGCACCCATTAAACCAGCAATTCCTAAAATCTCTCCTTCCCGGACATTAAAATTAATATTTTTTAGGATCGGACGCTCACTATTTTCTGGAGCAAATGCCTGATAATCTTCAACTTCCAGTATTACCTCACCAAAACTATGTTCAATCCTGGGGAAACGTTCCGATAATTCCCTTCCAACCATCATAGAGATAATTTGGTTTTCTGTGGTTTCCTTAATGGGAAGAGTTGTAATCATCTGGCCATCTCTTAATATAGTAACTGTATCTGCAATCTCCATCACTTCTCCTAGTTTGTGGGATATATAGATACAGGTAACACCATTAGCTTGGAGGTTCTTAAGAATTGAGAATAAGGTATCAACTTCGCTTTCAGTTAAAGCAGCAGTAGGTTCATCCAAGATTAATATTTTTGCCTTTTTAGAAAGAGCTTTAGCAATTTCAATCATTTGCTGTTGCCCAACACCTAGTTTGCCTACCTTTGTCTCGGGACTAACCTGTAAACCAACTTCTTTAAGCCATAGTTTAGTCTCAGAATATAGGCGCCCCCAATCAATAACAACCCCTAAATTAGTTGGTTCATTACCAAGGAAGATATTCTCGCCGATGGTCATCTGTTTGATTACAGATAATTCCTGATTAATAATGGCAATTCCAGCATTTTCCGACTCACGGATATTGTTATAAGACTGGAGTTCACCATTGATATAAATTTCACCTGTATATGTTCCTACCGGATACACGCCACTTAAAATCTTCATCAAAGTAGATTTACCGGCACCATTCTCACCACAAAGAGCATGAATTTCACCAGGGCGAACCTTAAAGCTGACGTTATCGAGAGCCCGCACCCCAGGAAAATCTTTAGTTATATCTTTCATTTCCAGTACGAATTCCTCCATGGGTGTACCTCCTCTCTTAATGGAAAATCAACATCATCCTTACTTTTGGGAGACTTAACAATAATTTAGATACGTTTTATATAAGGGAAATACATAATTACCTATCCCACATTTCGTACTCTTTAAGTAAAGGTCAAGTTATATGCATTTTCAAAAGACTGAATGCTAAATAAAACCCAGCTCAATTAGGTAGCCGCTCATGCTGATATGTATTCCCCTAATTGATGTACAAAGTAAGAATGATTTGGTAGAGTTTGTTAGAATAAGGAAAAGAGAGAGGCAAGGCCCCTAATAGTTCAACCATACAAATTATTCCCTCTGGGGCAGGGCCTCTCTCTTTTTTTAAAAAGAACGTATTACTTTTGAGCAGGCCAATCTTTTTTCGGTAGATTCCGATAAACATCTTCTAACTTATGGAATCCGTCTTTGATAATTACTTTGTACATATTATCTTTGTCCACAGCAATCGGCTCTAGGGCAAGGAACGGGACATCAATCTTACCATTATTAACAGTCATAGTCGTCTTAATCTTTTTCTTCTTAGCCATATCAACAGCGGCCCGGGCTGCTGCTTCGGCAATAACCCTAATTGGTTTGTAGACGGTCATGGTCTGGGTTCCTTCAACAATACGTTGACAGGCAGCAAGTTCGGCATCCTGACCAGAAACAGGGACTTTACCTGCCAATTTCTGCTCGGTTAATGCCTGGATAACTCCACCGGCAGTACCATCATTTGCAGCAATAACGGCATCTACTTTGTTATCGAGAAGGGTCAAGGCATTTTCCATGTTAGACTGGGCAATTTCTGGTTTCCAATCATTGGTGAATTGGTCATAAGCGAGTTTAATCTTACCGGCTTTAACCAATGGGTCAACCACTTTCATGGCACCAGCTTTAAACATATAAGCATTATTGTCAGTCGGAGCACCACCAATATATACATAAGTACCAGTGGGGACTAATTTTGTAATATAATTTGCTTGAAGAGTTCCAACTTTTTCATTATCAAAAGAGATGTAAAGGTCAACATCAGAGTTTTTAATTAGCCGGTCATAAGCAATAACGGAAACTTTTGATTTATGAGCTGATTCTACAATCGCAGCACATGCTTCCGCATTATGGGGAACCACTACAAGAATATCTACTCCTTGTGAGAGAAGATTTTCAGCCTGTGAAACTTGTAGGGCATCATCACCATTAGCTGCTTGCACTAATACTTTAGCTCCAAGCTTTGTTGCTTCCTCAACAAAGAAATCGCGGTCTTTCTGCCAACGCTCCTCTTTTAATGTGTCCATGGAAAAACCAATTAAAATTTT
Source organism: Firmicutes bacterium UBA5486 (assembly GCA_002427045.1). GTDB lineage: Bacteria > Bacillota > UBA4882 > UBA10575 > UBA10575 > UBA5486. Next base: position 65,139 of record DIPO01000064.1, on the reverse strand, counting down.
AGGGGCAGATAACGCAATATTTGATAAGACAAACACAATTAAGAAAAAAACAAGAACCGGAAACCTAAATTTTCTCACTCTAATTCCTCCTTTTATTCTTTGATACAATACTACCAGCCAAAGTTCTTTTTATTTCTTTGAGCCGGTAGATATATCAGTTAATTAGATTTTAACAATTATTTCCCCAAATGTACCTAGAATAGCTTGCTCTTCAAGGACAAATTTTTGTAACAAAAAAGCAACCCTACTTTAAAGGTTGCTTAATCTAAACTATTTTGTAGTTTAAAAAATCCAGATCGATCTTGCTTTAGCTTTTCCCATTCTCTTTAGGCCATTTATCCTTAGGAAGATTCAAATAAATATCTTCAGTACGGTGGAAATTATCTTTAATTATAATATCGATGTTATTCTTATCAATTGGAATGGGATTGATTATTTCCGAAGGAATAAAATGTTTCCCATTAAAGATCGGTTCATAATTAGTCTTGATTTCTTTCCCTTGAGCCAAAGCTAAAGCTAAATCAGCCGCCCGATAAGCTAATTGACGGATTGGTTTATAGATCGTCAACAACTGAGTCCCTTCTACAATCCGTTGACAGCCCGAAAGGTCTGCATCATGTCCTGCTACTAGGACTTTCCCAGCTAACCGCCACTCAGAAAGAGCCTCAATAACGGCACTAGCTAAGGCATCATTCGCTGCGATCACAGCATCAAAAGTTTTCCCTTGAGCCAGTAAAGTTTGGATATACTGGTAAGCTTGTTCGGGCCGCCAATCTTCTGCCCACCCTTCAAACACAATTTCAATCTTATTGTTTTTGATATAGTTATTAAATACATTTTTGTAGCCTTGATTAAACATATAACAATTATTATCGGTGGGAGCACCATTAATAATTACGTAGTGCCCACGCGGTAACTGGCCCACCATATACTCAGCCATATATTCGCCAACTTTAATATTATCAAAAGAAATATATAAATCTAGATTAGAATTGCGTATTAAACGGTCATAGGAGATCACCTTTACACCAGCTTTTTTAGCCATCTGTACTGCATATGCAGCTGCCTCAAGGTTCTGGGGAACAAGAACTAAAACATCAATTTTTTGACTTAAAAGGTATTCCACCTGACGCATTTGCTGGTCATGGTCATTATTAGCATTTTGGAATAAAACTTCAGCATGGAGCTCTTTAATCCGTTCCGAAAAATAATCACGATCCCGGCGCCAACGTTCCTCACGTAAAGTAGCCATGGCAAAGCCAATTTTGTATGTCTTTTCTGGTTCTGAATCGGTTTTCTTCAGCCAATTACATCCATTTAAAACAATAAGAAAGGTGAGTAATACAAGTAAAATAGTATTCCTTTTCACCTTAATTTTCACCGGAAAAACCACCGCCTTTCATTTCAAACTCTCCATCTCGGTATTGAGTAGGAGTTACATTATAGTGTTTTTTAAATAGGCGACTAAAATAATTAGGATCATTATATCCCACCGAAAAACAACACTCTTTTACCGAAATGCCTTGAGCTAGTAATTCTAATGCCTTTTCCAATCGAACCTTAGTGAGATATTCAACAAAGCCAGCCCCAATCTCTTCACGGAAAACACGGCTAAGATAAAAAGGACTAACATTTACAGCACAAGCTACCTCTTTCAGCGACAATTGATTAGCATAATCTTCTTCAATAATCTGTTTTGCTTTTTGGACAACTATTGTGATCTGTCCATCCTGGCTCTCTTTAATCCGGTGAGCTAGATAAATAATTAACTCTCCAACCTGTAAAGACAGGTCAGGAAGCGACTTTGCCTGAGTAAAAAGGAAAAAGACCCGTTGAAAACTATTATATTTCTCTTCTTCATTATTGAGGTTTTCATTACTTAGCTTACATACATCAAGTAATAAACTTAATAGATGAAAACGAAAGAGATCGCTCTGTTTTTTGTTTAGTACAGAATAAGTAGAAGCCAACCCTGCCACCAAAGTTTCTATTCTATTAGTATGGCCAAAACGTAGGCTATCCAAGATCTCCTGGAAGTACTGACAAAGCTCTTTTTCCCAAAGATCATCCGGTGTTTTTTTTAGCTGAGGATAGATTTTAAGCGGTTCATTAATAGCATGATTTAAAGCCTGGACTGCTTCATGATATGAAAACTTAAAATGGTGAGGAGAAGAATAGATACTTCCGATCCCTATACGGAAACCCTCTCCATTATTTTTCTCCCTCAAATGCTGTAAAACTCTTTCTCCATAATATTGAGGTGTTTTTTCTGTCTCAACCCGATCTTGGAGATTTGGTAAAGGAATAAAAATTACAATCCGATTATTCTTTATCTGGCCAATAAAGCAGGGAAAAAGATTTCTTATATCCCCGACCAGTTCAGCTAATTTATTTCTAAAATAATATTTAAGTTCTATATTTTCTTTATAAACTTCTTGTAAATCTATGTATGATATAACCATAAAAAAACCGATATGAAAAGAAGCACCCAATAACTCCTGGTATTCTTTAAATGCAAGTTCATCAATCCCAGAGATAAGAGATTGAAGAAATTCATTTTCAATATACGGAAGAAGCTTCTTGTACTTTTCCCGTAATTCCAAATTTTCTTGTCTTCGCTGTTCTTCTTTTTCTAATTCTCTTTTTGCTTTGTCAATGGTTCCCAGTAATCTTGCTTTGTTAATCGGTTTTAACAAATATTCAAAAACACCTAATCTAATTGATTCTTGAGCATAATGAAAATTATCATAAGCCGAAATAACGATAGTAATCATATTTGGTTTTAGACGACGAAGCTCAGATAAAGCTTCTAATCCATTAATCCCCGGCATTCTAATATCAATTAAAACCACATCAGGATTGAAACTATAGGCTTTATCAATTGCTTCACGGCCGGTCCGGGCAGTTTCAAGAGTAATATCAGCTAAACTCCCCAACATTTGGCAGATCGAATCTAGCATGATCTGTTCATCATCAGCAACCAAGATCCTCAATTCCTACCCCTCCTTCTTTAACGGCGGGCAAGTCCAGGGTAATTTTTGTCCCTTTTCCAGGAGCACTTTTAATCCTCATTTTACAGCTTTCTCCTAAAAAGAGCCGCGAACGCTCTCTAACATTGGCAAGGCCTAAACCCGTTGTATGCCCTGGAAGTTTCTCATTATTCTGCAGGCGAGTTAAAGTGATTTCATCCATTCCTTGCCCATTGTCAAATACTTCTACTAACAAGCGGTCTTCATGGCAGTATGCATTCACAATAATCTCTCCTTTACTTTCTAAATTTTCGATTCCATGAATCAAAGCATTTTCGACAAGCGGCTGCAAGGTTAAAAGCGGTATCTGGCAAACAGCGGCTTCCGCTTGGATATTTACAGAGAACTTAAAACGATCAGGCCCATAACGAGTTTGGAGAATAAAAAAATACGTCTTAACATTATTCGCTTCTTCCCTTAAAGTCACAGGATTTTCAATCCGGCGCAAGCTATATCTGAGTAGGCTAGCAACTTTATCAATAAATTCACTAGTTTTTTCTGCATCTTCCATTATTGCCAATTGTACACCAGCATTTAAAGTATTAAATAAAAAGTGCGGATTAATTTGTGATTGTAAGGAATGCAATTCTGCTTCACGTAAAGTGTTTTTCATAATAAGGTTTTGGAGTTCTTGTTCCTTTAACCTTTTCTCCAAATTTGACTGGCTCTTTATTTCTTCAAAAAGACGCGTAATACTAGCAACCATATCATTGAAAGCCTCTGTAACTACAGCGATTTCGTCATCTGTTGAAACAGGCAATGGCTCTATTGAGAAATCCCCTGTTGAAACCACCTCCGCTGCCTCAGCCAGCTTACGCAAAGGGTCAGTTAAGCGAAAACTAATCCAAATAGCAACCACAATACCCACAATTAAAGCCGAAATAATCAAGAACAAACTTAAGCGCTGAGTATAGAATAGCCGGTTTGAAATCTGCAGATATTGACGGCTATTCTCCTCTAATTGCTTGATAATTAATCTGTCAATCGCCCATTTAATATTAACGCTGTATCGAACTACTTCAACAAAACATTGATGATATTCTTCACTATTTCTAGCTCTTTTAGCTTGAACCGCTTTGTCGGCTTCATAAAGAAAGAATCTAGACATATTTTTAATATTCTCTAAGAGGAGATAGTTGTCAATGGATTCTTCAATAATTGTAAGCTGGGGATAAGTAGCTTCAATTAATTGCCCATAATGGAGATATTCCCTTAACATATCAAAGTTTCTGGAAACCAAATATTTCTCAAGAGAGTTAACAAGGTTATCTACATTGGAGGTGTATTCTTTAAGCTTAATATTATTCGTAAGCAGGGCATTAATCCGCTTAAGCAGAGTTCGTTCAGTATAATATGAAAAAAAGTTAACCAGTGCAAAGATACAGCTAAGAATTAAAAACGAACATATGAGTTTAATTCGAATTGATTGATTAATCCGTTTTTTCATCTTCTCTTCCTACTCTTAAAATCTATCAATTTATACAATTCCTTAAATTACATAATTTATTGTACAGTTATATAATTATTCGTAAATTGTTTCACATTATCCTTATTTACAAAAAACAAAGGTATATAGTATTTCTCTTTTTGGGATTTGTTTTGTTTTAAACGGAGTAAAGCTGACATGCCTTGTACACCCAATTCAAAAGGATCCATAGCAAGAACCCCTTCAATAACACCTAGTTCTATATAATTAGCAATTTCCGAGGTTAAACCCGAACCAATAATCGTAGTTTTTGAAACCCGGTTTAGATCTACTACTACTTTAGCAACACCTAAGGTATCATTAGCATCAGTACAAACAATTGCCTCTATTTCCGGGTAGTTTTTAAGCAGTAACTGCGTTTGTTCTTCCGCACTGATGCTTTCTCCTTTAGAGTTAATAATTAATTCAACTTTAATCGTTTGTGCATCTTGAATTGCTCGCTTAAATCCATATAAATAACGATCGTAACTTTGATCTGCAAGACTCGAATTAATAAAAACTGCCACTTTCGTCTCTTTCTTTACGGTATTAGCAAGAGCTACTCCACTCTTAAAACCTAAATTATAAGAGTTAATACCAACAAAGGAAAGGTTATTACTACTCAGAGTATCCTTTCCTAAAGCAACAAAAGGTATCTTTTTTTCATATGCTTCATTGATTAAGTGCTGAAAAGAAGTACCACTAGGAATAGAACAAAGAATCCCATCCACTCTGGATAAAACCGCGATCTCTAAATATCGTTCAAACTCCTTAGCATCAGCAGAGCGAGAACCAAAGTACTCAAGGGCCACACCTTCACTTTTGCCAATTGTCTCGGCCCCAAATAAGACTTTCTCCCAGAAATTCTCCTCTGTATCACGGGTAATCATAACAAAATGATATCGATTCTTGGATGGCGGTGGTATTGAGTGTTCTTCTTTAAAAGAATAAAAAAAGAATACGGTAAGGCTTAACAAAAGAATAAATAAGAGTATGCCAATTATTAACCGCCAGTCAATTCTCATTTTTTTACTCCTTTAATTCGTTAGTAAAGAGCAGTAGATTAAGGAATGCATAATTCCCTCAGATATTAAAATAAAATTAACATATTAAGTATAATATTTCCTACTACTACTTAAAATCCTGCTAATAATTCAAATTAAAGTCCTTTCCTCCTTAATTCCATACATTTGAGACTCATTACATCTCTTTTGAACTGTTTGGCAAAAATATAGTTCATTTCCCAAATATTAATTCTTCTCAAATTCAATATAAAAAACCATGTATCTTCTACATGGTTTCAAATAACTTTTTTTGCTTGAGGGTATTACATCATGCATCTCATAGCTTGTCACTCGTATTGAATGACAGCCCTAAAAGCTGGTTCCGATATTTTCTTCCTTTCATCTGCTCTTCTATAAACAATAAAGCCCCAGTTAAATAGGAAGGTGCAAAAAAGTAATAATTATGCAACGCCTTAATTTTGTTTATCACCATAAATAGCCCGATAAAAATGGAGTAGCAAGTTTTATATATGTAATACCTTCTTCTTCATGGTATCTGTAAGCAAATTCCAGATTAAGTTTTGTTCCTTCTTTAGTCACTGACTCTTCAAGAAAACTGGTCAAGGCCGACCATTTCCCATAATCTCCACCTGTCTCACCGATTACTTCGTTAACTTGCAAACGACCGAAGACCGCCTTCATCAAGTTGTAGGCCTCCCCTTCACTGATTCGCCCTTTACACTCACCACCAAGAACAATTGATAATGGCATCTCTCCAACTACCGGTTCTAAAGCACGTTTCAAACGTAAAAGGTTATCTGACAAACCTGCTTCCGGTTTTAAAAGAATGATCACTCCACAAAAAGTCTCTGCTGTATTACCTTCCCCCCTAATCGATTGTAAGGTAATAATCACTCTGGAACTATCAGAAAACTCTCCTTCAATGTTTACATAGCTAAAATCCAATTCATCACCAGATAAAGTTGGTGCAAGATTCTTCAGCCTTAAACGTCTTTCTAAACTGGCAGCAATTTTTTCTAAAGTGGAAACAGTTGTATATTCATCATTTAATTTTGACCATCCTTCAATCTCCACCTCTTTTAGGGGTATCCCCACTCCCTCCCATCCTGTTAGTAACGGATGATTACCAATGGAAAAACTAAAGGTTAGGTCAACAAACTTCACACTAAAAAGGAATAAAAACAATAGTGAAAAGAGCATTTTCATCATATACCTACGTAACATCATACTCCCTCCCGGAAATGTTCTTGTGATCAGTATTTACATTTCCGGAAGAAATTAAACATTAATTGTTAAAAAATCTTAAAAATTATTTGCAACCACTTTGTTTTCCACTTAAAAACGTCCGAAAAATTCGTTCTGTAGCCAATGAGACTAGTTTACCAGCAGAAGCAATTGCTTCCTCCAAGACCATTGGCTGATCAACAATTGCGCTCATCCCATCGATCCCTTGCTCATAAACCAACTCGGCACCGGAACCGATACTACCGGCTACTGCTAATACCGGAATTTCTCGAGTTTTTGCGACCCGCGCTACCCCAATAGGAGTTTTCCCTTTAACCGTCTGGCCATCAATCCGGCCTTCACCGGTTATTACTAAATCAGCCCCGTCCATCTTATCTCTAAGCGCAACAGCCTCACTAATGATCTTCACTCCCGGTTCTAACCGGGCTTGAAGAAAAGTAACTAAGCCCGCTCCCAAACCACCGGCAGCCCCGGAACCAGGTAAATCTGCGACTTCCATCCCTAACTCCTTTTTGATCACCTGTGCAAAGATAGAAAGCGCTTCATCTAGTTCCTTAACCATTTCCGGGGTAGCCCCTTTCTGTGGTCCATAAACAGCAGATGCACCATCAGGCCCGATTAAAGGATTAGTCACATCACAAGCTGCAATCACAGTTAAATCTGATAGCCTTGGATCCTTCCCTAAAGAATCGATCTCTGCCAAATGCTTTAATGCTGCACCACCAAATGGCAAATCCTTGCCTTGTTCATCCAGAAAACGATATCCAAGCGCCTGCGCCATACCAGCGCCCCCATCATTAGTAGCACTACCGCCGATTCCAATGATTATTTTTTTGCACCCTTCATCTAAAGCCGCTAAGATTAATTCTCCTGTCCCATAAGTTGTTGTTATACTAGGATCCCTTTTCTTCTCAGGAACCAGAGGAAGCCCTGAAGCCGCAGCCATTTCAATAACTGCCATTTCTCCATCCCCAGTCATTCCAAAAAAAGCCTCCACTTGTTCACCAAGGGGGCCTGTCACCATTTTACTGATTATCTTTCCTCCTGTAGCATCAACCAACGATCTGACAGTCCCTTCACCCCCATCTGCCATTGGCACAGAAATAATCTCCGCCTCACCCTCTACCCGACGGATACCCCTTTCCATGGCCTGACATACTTCTAAGGCACTTAAACTTCCTTTAAAAGAATCAGGAGCTAATACAATTTTCATTTTCTTCCCCTCCTCTCTACTAATTCCTTTTTAAAACATAATCATTAATATTAACACTAAGATCTTTTGCGATCACAGGGCATTTAGCTGCTTATCCTTTAATAAATCTCCTTTACTATCTATCATATAAGGAATTACATAATTGATCAATTTAAAATTTATTCAGCTTTCCTTACCTTCTGCCCATTTTTCTTTTACTAATTATACTTTAATCTGAGAATCAAACTTCTATTATATCTCCTACAGAACAAATTAGAGAATTCTCACCCAAAGAACGTTTTATCTCACACATCGCTCTAAACCCAGTGCAATGTAAAGGAACAACTCTTTGAATATTAAACTCCAATAAATTACTAATCGTCTTCTGCAAACGAAGAGAAGTTACATTTTCAAGATGCATTCCGGCTACCAAAAGTTTAATCCTTTTATCACCAATAAGTTTTTGGGCATAATTAAGGCTATTAATAATTCCTGGGTGGCTGCAGCCAAGAAAGATTGCAACTTCACCATTATCCTCAATAATCAACAGCTGTTCATCTAGTATCATATCAGGTATGATCTTACCATCTTTCGCAAGATAAAAATTTTGGGGTGCTTCTTCAAAAGTACAAGTATAAGGTATTTCTCCAGATAACAGTATGCCTTTTTCAATCTCCAAAGGCTCTCTAGTATAAACAATCTGCTCTTGTATCCAGTTCTGCCCAGAAATTTCAAAAGGTATTCCTACTTCCCTGGATGGCTCATCCTGATTAATAGATGCTAACTTCTTTTGAAAGGCATCGGGATGAGCATAAATCAATGGTCCTTTATCTGCATACGGAAAATATTGTAATCCTCCACAATGATCATAATGGCCATGACTGATCACTATATAATCTGCCTTTTCAAGGTCAATACCCATAGTTTTTGCATTATGAGAAAAAACTGAAGATTGACCTGTATCAAAGAGTATGTTTTTGTCATCTTTTTCGATCCAAAGCGATAATCCGTGTTCGGCAAGGAGCCCTCGTTTTCTAACTCGATCATCAGTAAGAATATGTACTTTCATTAAATCACTCCCTCCTATTTTATCTCTTTTGGCAAAAAATAGCAGGAGAGAAAAGAGTATTAAAATAACTCTGCTTTCTCTCCATGCTCCCTTCTTATTATCTCAGGGAACCCTTCTTACCTTAAGTAACTGCATAATTGGTTAAATAAAACCTTAAGGTAATTATGCAATTCTCTCACCTATTTACCACCATCTTCCACGGGCAAATCCCCGTCCGCATCCTCTTCCAAATCCTCTTAATGAATTAAACCTTCTTCTTCGGAAGCCGCCATACGGATATACCCGTGGAATAGGAACGGAATTTGATTTAGGGGTATCATGATCGGTGAGCGGAAGAACACAATAACCATTTCCCCTTCCAGTCATTGGTCCCTGTCCCATTGGACCTGTACCATCAAAGCGTGGCATTATATATCCCTCCTTTCATCATTAATTTTCTTCACCTGATGCGTTTCAAGTTTTTTTATTTCTTCAATCAATCTTTCCCATAAATTAGTAATCTCCTTAGTTATTCTCTCATTGCCAGCCTCAATCGGAGTTTTGAATTCTTGTAAAGCCTTGACAATTGATGGATCAAAAGGTATTTTGCCAATAACAGGATAGCCATTACTTTCACAAAAAGCTTCAATTTCTGAAGTTACTTCCGGATTTAAGTCGTATTTATTTATACAAACAAAGGCCGGAATACCAAAATGTCTTGCTACACCTAAAACCCTTTCCAAGTCACTTTGACCGGATTTTGTCGGTTCAGAAACTACAACCACAGCATCTGTTCCTGTTATCGAAGCAATAACTGTACATCCGATCCCTGGAGAACCATCTACAATTAACCATTCCTCATCCTTTTTGTAATTATCTACATTTTCTCTTACCTCGGTGACCAGTCTCCCCGAGCCTTCAGCCCCAATATCAAGAAGTGCATGGGAAAAAGTTCCCCTTGGCGTACTGGAGATAAAAGTCTCTCCTGTCTTGACTTCTTCCAGCCGGATCCCTTTCTCAGGGCAGACCAGTGTACAAGCTCCGCAGCCTTCGCACTTCATTGGGATTAGTTTAAACTCTTCATTAATCGCCCCAAATCTACATGTCTCCCGGCATAAGCCGCACTTTACACATAATGATGGATCAATCACTGCTTCTTTTGCACCATAATAACCTTCCTTATTTAAAGTTTCCCCTTCTATTAAGATGTGTAAATTTGGTGCTTCAACATCGCAATCGGCAAGCATTTTATTCTGAACGAAGATGCTGAGAGATGAAACTAGGGTGCTTTTTCCTGTTCCACCCTTCCCGCTTATAAAGACAATCTGCTTCATTTACTAGCACCCCTTTCAATTTTTTCATATAACTTTATAAATTTTTCTTTCCACATACTATTATTCTCAACAGGAAGAATCCCTTTTGAATAACCCTCCGCAATTTCCTGCGAAAAAGGTATTTCCATCAAAAGCTCGATCCCCTCACTCTGACAAAAATCATGGATCAATTTGCTATTATCTGAGGCCTTATTTAAAACTATGCCAAAGGGTATTCCCATTTTTCTAACAAGCTGTACCGCAATTTTAATATCATGAAGTCCAAAAGGTGTAGCCTCAGTTACCAGCAGACAAAAATCGCTGCCTTCAATTGATTCCACTACTGTACAAGAAGCACCGGGCGAACAATCTATAATTACAGGTAGATCTTTTTTTATACGTTTTTTTAATTCTTTTAAAATCGGTATGCTGATTGGCTCCCCGATATTAAGTTTCCCCTGTAAGAATGTATCATCTTCATTTGCTTCTAAAACCCCAATAACCCGTTCTACTTCCCGAATTGCCCTATTCGGGCAAGCAATAACACATGCTCCACAGTGATGGCAAATTTCTGGAAAGACTAAAACCTCACCTTTAACAACTGCAATCGCATTAAACTGACAGGCCTTTGCGCAATTACCACAAGTATTACACTTTGTCATCTCCACTTCAGGGACCAGAACTTTAACCGGAGAACTTTCTTGTATTTCAGGTTTTAAAAAAATCGCTCCATTGGGTTCCTCCACATCACAATCAATATACTGACAGGATGGCAATGAGGCCGCCAGGCTAGCAGCAACAGTAGTCTTCCCTGTTCCTCCTTTTCCACTTAAAACAGCTATTTTCATCTCGAACCTCCCTTTATAATCTTTAATTTTCTCCTAAATTAATACTAAAAAATATCTATTTTCTTGGCAGATGTCCATATTAACTTTTTTCTAATGTAAATGTATATCAATGTTTGAAAATGTAGAAGGCAGGATTTATCTCCTGCCTCTTTTAATGCATACCCCTTGATAACATTACTACTCAGTCTCCTGATTAAGTTCATCCAAACGCTTCTTCATTTGTTGTAATTGAGTTTCAAGAAATTCTACCTGATTACTAAGAAATGCTCTTTCATCAACAGCAGATGTGTATGCTACATCATTTGCTGGATAACCATATTGAGCCCATCCCGGCATACCTTGGTAAAACATATTCCTAAATCTCCAGCCCCGGCCTCTACCAAATCCCCTGCCGCAACCTACTGCCGGGTTCATATATCCAGGTACCGGGAAACCTGCACAAAAACCTGCTCCTCTACCTGTTAGCGGTCCTCTGCCCATCGGGCCTGTTCCATCACCAAATGGCATAGTAAAAACCTCCTTTTTAAATGATCATTTTAAGAGATACATCACTTTTATTATTGGCTTATGCCCATAATTATATTAATACTATTTTGGGCATTTGTCAATAACTTTCTTATTACTAAAGAATTATTAACTTTATACTAATTATTCTCACCTGTCTAAAAATAGCAATTACAAGATTATATAAGCTATTTTCCTTTTTTAATACTAAATCTTCTGTTTTAAGGAATTGCATAATTCAATCGTTTATACTATTTTTACCCTTAAAAAAAAGCAGGTTTTACACCTGCTAACTAGATTAAATTTATTTATATCTATTTATAATAATGATTCCTTTTTAAAATCCAACAACATCCTAATTATGGGGATGGTCACATTCGTTTTTTTCCACGCCATATCCTTTTCCTGCACCAGGTTTGCATAGGCTTTCTTTGCTTTCCAGGAGACCTTTCTCCAGTTTTTCTATTACTTCATTAATGCTTCCTTCTACTCCTAAAATCGTTTCTACCCCGAATTCTGTAAATAAACCTTGCGCCCGCATTCCCATTCCGCCACATACTATTTGCTGCACACCCTTTTCATGCAAAAACTGCGGAATATAACCTGGTGCGTGTCCAGGATTTCCTACCTCCACTTTATTAACCACCTTACCTTCTTCAAGGTCAATCAAGGTAAAGGAAGGGCACCTACCAAAATGTGGCGAAACATTTTTCCCATCTGTAGAAATTGCTATCTTCATAATTAAAAACCTCCATTATTTTAAATAAGCTATCTGCTAAACGTTTCGTTTATTTCTTTTATTTCTTTTCTTCCTGTGAACTCATGCCGGAATGAGAAGGAACTGTCGTATTTATCTTTTCAAGAAGTCCTTTTTTGTACTTTTCAATATTCTCTTGCACAGATGCTGATTCTCCACGATAGATTTCAATCTTTGCCGCTTTTAAAACATTCATCGCATTTGGGCCCACATTACCTGTGATTACAGCTTCCACACCCTTATCAGCCATCATCTGTCCCGAAGCAATTCCAGCCCCACCACCAGAAGCTGCAGCTAAATTTTCTATAATTTCTGACTCCATAGTATCAATATCCGTAATAACGAAATAAGCTGCTCGTCCAAACCTCGGATCCATTATACTATCTACAGAATCTCCTTTTGAAGAAATACAAATCTTCATAAAATAACCTCTCCTTATTAATTTGTTTTATTGGCTTATGCCCATTACTAATTATAATACTAGTACTATTTTTAGCATCTGTCAATTATTTATAAGTCTCAATAATCAAACTATGCAATTGCTTAGATGAAAAAACAAGATAATATGATCATTTCAGTTAAATTGGTTTAATGTTTAATTAATGGATAAGATTATTCATTGCTAACGGTCTTTCTCTTCTGATATAATTTAAAACTTGAAGCATAGATTTAAATTTTAGATAAACATAAACCTCTATTATGATAATGCCGAAAACATAATTAGAAAGGAGTAACTAAATATTTCTTCATTATTTGTTAGCAGGACATTTCATATTTAAGCCGAATTTATTAGACCGAACTTAATTAAAAATTATAATCAAAAATAAGAAAATCAATTAATGAATTTTACCTGGGATTTAATATAGATCACTTCCTAACTTAGGCTTCTACCTATTCTCCCAGGCCGAAAGGAGAATTATCTTGAATGATAGCTTGCAAAAAATCAAAAGTGAAAAATGGCTAAAGCATTATGAATCAGGAGTCTCAGCTCATTTGGATTACCCTTCACTCACTCTTTCAGAGGTTTTACACCAAACTACAGAAAAATCACCTGACCATGCAGCATTTGTCTTCTCAGATCAGCAGTGGAGCTACCGCGAATTTAATGATCTGGCCTCGCGGATGGCCAATGCTCTTATTCGTTTAGGTATCTCTTTAGGTGATCGCGTGGGTATCTATCTACCCAACTCTCCCCAATTTGTTGTTGGATATTATGGTATCTTACGGGCAGGAGGAATTGTCGTTCCTATTAATCCTATGCTTTCTGGTGATGACCTCTCTTTTATCATTAAAGACAGTGGCCTAAAAATCATTATCACTTGTTCAGAATCACTTCCTAATCTGGAAAAAATCAAAATAGATGATTTGATAATAATAACTTCCGAGATTAATGATCTTTTATCACCGGAAAGTAAGCTCCCATCTTCATCAATTGCCTTATCACTAGAAAAACTGATCTACGAAGCACCGGTTACTGACCCACAGGTTAAGATCAATCCCGATTCAATAGCAAACCTACAATATACAGGAGGGACTACCGGGCGTTCGAAAGGAGCAATCCTTACCCATGCCAACCTGCTTGCTAATGCCATTCAGTTTCGAAACTGGTTTAAAAATGTTTATAAAGATGGTGAAGGCCGCTTTGTAGGTGTAATACCGCTTTTCCATATCTACGGTTTAACCACCAGTATGAACGGGCCGATAATTAGTAGCTCTACCATCTTATTAATGCCTCGTTTTGATATTAAAGAATTAATGGAATTAATTCAAAAATACCGGCCAAACCTGTTCATGGGAGTACCTGCCATGTACGGAGCAATTGCAATGCGAAACGGAGATGAATATGACCTAAGTTCAATTGAAGCCTGCGTTAGTGGTTCATCTCCCCTTCCTGCTGCTATTCAAGATGGTTTTGAAAAAATAACTGGAGGCAAATTAGTTGAAGGCTATGGACTATCTGAAGCCTCACCAATTGTTGTTGTTAATCCTATTTATGGAATGGTTAAACCCGGAAGCATTGGTATTCCAATTGCTGATACCCATATTAAAATTATTGACCCTGAAAATGGTGAAGAAATAAATGAACCGGGCCGTATCGGCGAAATGGTAGTTAAAGGTCCCCAGGTGATGCAAGGATACTGGCAGAATCCAGAGGAAACTAATCTTGTCCTCAAAGACGGGTGGCTTCATACTGGCGACCTGGTCTACATGGATGAGGATGGTTACCTGTTTGTAGCTGATCGTTTGAAAGATATGATCATTATGGGCGGGGAGAAAATCTACCCTCGTGAAATTGAAGATTTCCTCTATACTCACCCGGCTGTTAAAGAGGTTGCGGTAGTAGGTATCCCCCATTCTTTACGGGGAGAAGTACCAAAGGCCTACGTCGTATTAAAAGAAGGAAGCAATGCTACCATAAAAGATTTACGACGTTACTGTATAGCACACCTTTCTAAATTTAAAATCCCTAAATTTGAAATTATAGAATCACTTCCCCGGAATCTTGTAGGAAAAGTGCTCCGTCGCCTTTTACGCGAAAAGCAAATTAAAGAATTTGCATAATTATAAAGGAATCACCTAATTATTTTTAGGGGAATTGCCTGGGAGTTAAATTTTAAATAATTGAATTATGCACCTCGAATGCAAAAAATGCCCACTAGTATTTTGATCTAAGCTAAATGCAGCCACAACATAACGCATTTACTACGATCTTTATCAGTGGGCATTTTTATCTGCTTTTAATCAACAAATAAAATGCGTTAAATTTATCTAATATCCGGTACCAGTAAATAATTTTTTGCCCATTTTTACACAATCTCCTTTATCTCTCTCTTTTTTATCTTTCAATTGCATTTATTTGACACCCCTAGCCCCCATCTCTTCATTATAAGATTTAAATATTAAAAATAGCTTTTCATTTTTAGTAAAAGCTTCTGTTTTCTCCTTATTAGTACCCTTCCAAAAAAATACGTGAAAAACCTAGGCATTTATTGTTTCTTATGGAAAGGATATCCAGTATATAACGAGAATAAGATCAAAACCATAACTTGTAAAAGGGGTGATTACTATGGCAATTGAGATGAAAGAGAGTCTGTTCTATTCTTCATTGCTCTCCAATAAGCCAGGGATAGATAAGTTAGAGAAACTTTATAGAAATGGGGTTCTTTCCGTTAGTGAACAGCTTTCTTTGTTTTTTTCAAGGCCCCTGGAAATTAATTTAACTGGTTTCTTTTTTCTCCCTCTTTCTTGGCTAATTACAAATTTGAAGCATACTCCTTCAGCAGAATTCGGAGTTCATTCCCGAGTCACTGGAGACATTAAAGGCGAACTCTATCTTTGTTTTTCCCGGGATACTGCCATGAAATTAGTTGGCATGGGGCTTAGAAAACGCCGTACAGTCCGTAAGTTTTTCCTCAGTAAACTTGATGAATCTTTACTAAGTGAGATCACAAATATATTGATTAATACCTTTTGGGATTCAATTCATGAAAATATCCCCACTAGATGGTGGCTAACTCCTCCAATTTCCATTAATAGTGTATTAAAATCCATTAAGCTAGCAAGTAAAATCTATTCTCTTGATCGTCACGTTTTAATGGCAGAGTTCTCAGTCTTTCAGCCGGAGTTCAAAATGGAACTAATCTTAATTCCAGCTGGAGAAAGTTTAAACACTTTTCTGGGAAGGTTAAATAATAATTAACTCAAAGTGATTAAGATCAAAGGCGGGTAAGTCGACCAACTGT
>DIPO01000064.1:45152-48789 GCA_002427045.1 Firmicutes bacterium UBA5486 | reverse complement strand
TGAATCAACTAGGGCTATTTTCTCAGTAGTCACTCACGCTGGCTACTGCCCACGCACATGAAATGATGAAAATTTAAGTTATTATCTCCGCCTCCGCTTCACCAAGAATGCTAATAAAGAAATTCAATTTCACTGCTGAAACAACATTCTGCCCAGGCTAGGAATAGAATAACGAGAGTGTTTTCTAGGCAAATGGATATAATAAGATTAATTAATACTATCAGGGGGAGGAATAGATTGGGAATCAAAAATAAACGCTTACATGTCCGTATTGAAGAAGATACTTATGAAAAACTTCGCCATCTAACCTTTTACGAACGGTCAAGTATTTCCGAAGTAGTTCGTCGCCTAATTGTAGAGTATCTTGAGGAAAAAGCCATCGAAGGGCCAGATTTTGTTTCTCCACCAAAACTTTAAATTAAAAACCCGCCAAAAGGCGGGATAAAATAGATAAAAACTAGTGGTTATTCAGGTTTCGGAGCATCAACAGGGCAAACATCAGCACATGTTCCACAATCTATGCACTTTTCAGCATCAATTACATGCTTGTCATCACCCTCGCTGATAGCATCGACAGGGCATTCACCTGCACAAGCCCCACAATTGATACAATCATCGGAGATTTTATAGGCCATCTTTGCACCTCCTTAAATTGTTTTACCATTTCTTTCACCCCTTGGCATTTTCCGGTCAGTTAATCTCCTTTCCGGCTCTAGCTAGGAGGGGAAATACACCACATTTATTCTAGCTAAACATGAGATAACCTTCTTTTTTTTAAAATTTTTACTACATGTTTTACCTAAATAAATTGTATAATTACCTTTATGTTTTGTTTACTCAATTATCTGTTCTCTTAACCTTTAAAATAAAATTCTCCATAAAGTACATAAGCTAATAATTGAAAGTTTATTCTTGACTTTCATAGCTAAATAGCATAAAATTATATTTGTTTAGCGGGTGTAGCTCAGTGGTAGAGCATCGGCTTCCCAAGCCGAGGGTCGCGGGTTCAAATCCCGTCGCCCGCTCCATTAGATTTTATGCTGGCGTAGCTCAATTGGCAGAGCAGCGGTATCGTAAATCGCAGGTTGCGGGTTCAAGTCCCATCGCCAGCTCCAGAAGTCTTAGTCCCAAAAGGGGCTTTTTTTATTTTAAAAAACTGTCTAAGCAGACAGTTTTTTGGTTCTTACTTCTTCTTTCTTTTTTTAGCTTTAACTTTCATAAAGTCAATAAAATCCTCAACCGATTTTCGGTCTTCGGGCGTTAACCCCTCTAATGGATCTACCTTATAAGAAATATGCTTCTCAAAACAACGGTTATCTGTCCTGCCTAATAAATAATCAGTAGAAACTCCAAAAATTTCGGCTAACTTATTTAAAGTTTCCGGGTCAGGTTGTCTATAACCATTTTCATACCTATTAATTGTTGTATTTGTTAGATTTAATTTGGCTCCTAATTCCTGTTGAGTCCATTCTTTTTCCTCCCTTAATTCTCTTAGCCTTTCCGGAAAACGCAAAATAACCACCACCGCTTCCGAATATTTTGAATTAACTTTTTCTTTAGTTTATCACGACAAAAACATTAATTAATGATTATTGCCATAAAGGTAAAATAATACTTGATTTTTCCTTATTGGTAATTTATACTGGAGTTAAATTGTTAAAAGCTGTAAATATAAACACTGTATTTAGCACAAATCTATAAAGATTAGATGGAGGGTTTTAGTTGTTGGAGGAAAATAATATTAAACAAAAGATCCATAAAGTCCGCAGAAAAATGGAGACCTTATGGGAAGAAAAACTCCAAACCGATGATGAAGTACTAAACGTCTCGATGGAACTTGACTCTTTACTCAATAAACTTCAATGGATTAGTTCCGAGGAATCGCAAAAGACTCCTAGATAAAACCAATGACCGTTACAACGGTCATTGATAAAAAAGATCACCAGTATTAAGTTTATTTTATCTCAATATTTGTTAATAATAGTTTAATAAGCAATAGCTAAGTAGTCGCTCACGCTGGCTACTGCCCGCGCACATGAAATGATGAAAATATAAGCCAGGTGAGTCGACAAGCTCCAGAGGCACTTTAATTGGTTGTTCATGCTGGTTTGAGTCGCTCACACCGGTTACCTTAACATCACGAAGTGAGTAAAATCTCTCATCTAAATAATCTAATTAAATCTTCAAACCTTATTTCTTTTATCGAATCAATCAGCCAATCCGCACCATGAAGATCCTGCTCTCCAGAGTTTGGGTTTTTAAAGCCAATACATCTCATTCCACCAGCTTTAGCCGCTTTAACCCCATTTTCGGAATCCTCAATCACTACACAGTTTTCGGATTTTGCTTCTAATAATTTAGCAGTATATAAGAAAATATCCGGAGCCGGTTTCCCCTTTTCCATACTTTCTCCTGTAACCACTACTTGGAAATACTCCCGAATCTTATATTTATCTAAAACAGCTTCAATATATTCCAAAGAA
Source organism: Firmicutes bacterium UBA5486 (assembly GCA_002427045.1). Classification (GTDB taxonomy): domain Bacteria; phylum Bacillota; class UBA4882; order UBA10575; family UBA10575; genus UBA5486. The sequence continues at coordinate 46,306 of DIPO01000064.1, read as the reverse complement.
GATGAAGAAGCTAGTCCGGTCGGGATACCTTTTTCTTTAAGGGTTCTTAGTAAAGTTAATATACCTTCAATTAAGCCATCTTTTTGTTGCTGCAAATACTGAATATTCTTCTCCCCTTGTATTTTTAACAGCTCCTGCATTGATTGTTTTAAAGAGTATTTATTTTTTAATAAGGACCACATATCAATATTGGATTTCCCAATAAATTGCTTGTACTCTTCCAAACTAAGCTCAAACCCTAATTCCTCAAAAAGTTTAAGATTTACCTCCAGATGCCACGGTTCACTATCAACAATAACGCCATCCATATCAAAGATTACTGCTTCCAGCATAAATGGCCCTCCTTTCTTTAGAATCTAGCAGAGTGGAATCAATCTCCTTTGTATAATCAAACATTTCTAAATTTCCAGCATTTAATCCATGATTGGTTGATTTGAATACTTTACCATCTGAATCTATTAGGAACGCTTAGCTAATGCTTTTGCCTCCTAGTATTAAATTATAACAGGTAATACTCACTTCTCCAATGCAACTATAAAAGTATTTCTCTATCCCTTTCATCCCCATACTCTTCAATCAGTCGACGGCATTCTTTCTCTTTGATTCCGACAACATAATTGAAAATACGTTCTTTAAGCCAATCATGGCCTTCAATAAACTTCTTAGTTTGCATGTATTTATCTGGATATCCTATGACAATATTCCTTACATCAGCCATAACAATCGTAGAGATACACATTAGGCAAGGCTCCAGTGTTGTATAGATTATGCAGTCGCGCCCATGTTTTCTAAGAAATTGAGCATTTTCCAGACATAGATAGTTTTCAGCATGATGAATTTTGCTTTGTCTGGTATTCCATGTGTTAGCCATTTTCCCGATAATTTTTGAGTCATGAACAAGAATTGCCGCAATCGGCTTATCTCCACGCTTACCTGCAATAATAGCTTCATCAATTGCAGCTTGCATAAAGAATTCATGATCAATAAAGTTGATATCACGCAGTCCTGATGACATATATTTCCCTCCTAATAATCTTTTTATTTTTCCTTAAGCTCATTCGTAGATTGCAAGCCTAAAAAGTTAATAAGCTACCAATACCATGATTTCTTTCTATAACAATGAAAACCTACTTTTTATTAAAGCTTTTTGCGTT
>DIPO01000064.1:37407-44991 GCA_002427045.1 Firmicutes bacterium UBA5486 | reverse complement strand
AGGCTATCAATATATTGTGCAGGGACAGAAAAAATCAAAGACAACGCAAAAAGCCCTCATTAGAGATAATATTTTTGTTAATTCCTGGTTTTTTCTACTAAGACTCTGATTGCTGGTTAGAGCATAGTTGCGGAACCCGTTTGTCTTATAACCTTTCTTTCTGAAGAAACCCTAACCATCCGAAAACAATTCCGAATCCGGTAAGTGGAAGAAAAAAGCGCAAACAAAAGAATAATATAAGATAATCTATTTATACAAAACGTATATATGACCGGTGAATACCGGTAGGAAATATAAAGTAAAGCCGAGATCATATAAAATACTACCGCTACCAGCCTACCGATGAAATCAAAAACAAATATTGTTCTTTCACTTTCGGACTTACTTAATAAAAATGAAGTAACAACAAACTCGATAAATTTAAACAGAATAACGAATAAGAACCATAACGGGATAATCTGAAAAGCATATAACACCATGCAAGATGAGATAATAAAAAACAGATCCGCCAGGAGGTCAAAGGCGGCCCCGAAGGGCGTGGCCAGCCCATACAACCTGGCAATTTTTCCATCCGCATAATCGGTTAGAAATATAAGACTGAAAATAATGAGTGGAATCATCATTTTGCCAAAATGGTTGAAAATATAGTAATTTAAAAAGCAAGTCAACACAACCCGGAGGAATGTTATGGTGTTCGGAACTCCTCTCCGTAGGCCTTCTGTTAAGCTTGCTGAATTTAAAATCATTCCTTTACCAACTCGATCCCTAAATCATAAGCAGTTTTATCGTTTTCCGTTTTAGAGCCGGCCAAAAACTTGACTTTTTTAACTACGTTCAACCCAACAAGCATCTCTTCTAATTTATCAAATTCTTGAATCTCATCAAGGGCGCCTGTTGAGAACAATACGATTCCCATTGTTAAAGTATTCGCTATTTGCGGACAAGCACGCGCCATATACTTTCTCATCGCCGAAGAAATTTGCCCGGCATAGGTCGGTGAACCAAAGACAACAAGCGTATACCCGGATAAATCTGTCGAAAGATGATCCCCCGGATGATTCAAGGTTACTTCATACCCTCCCTCGTTTAGCCCCTTTGCTAATTGATGTGTCATACGGGTGGTGAACTTGGAGATTCCAGGATGATAGATAATTAACGCTTTCTTTGAGTTTCCCTTCTTACCAGGCAATACTTCTTCTTTATCGCCTTTTGGTTTATTGGCCGCCGAAACTACTCCCACTGTCAAAAGCATAAATACAAATAAAATACCGAAAACCACCCCGACGCCGATTAAAAAATTTTTCATCTTACTGACCTCCAGCTTTATATATTTATTATTTGAGGGTACATAATACTCCAGACATTTATTCGGCCACAATATATAGTGTTTAACTTTTATTCAAGGTAATTATCTAAGGTTAGACCATTACTAGTGGGAATATCATTATATTGTAGCTAGTAACTACTTATATATCCCGTGCCATTAACCCGTAAAAAATCATTTTAAAATGTTGGTCCACTAATCTCCTAATTTGCTCCTTGGGAATGTTTTGCTCGATGATCACCTTTATATTCAAACTACTGAAAGCAGTACTACTCTGACAGAACATGATTTTCTTCTTTTTGAGCTAGACCAGGATGACCATTTATATTATAATGGTTCACCAGTTTCTATCCCGGATTTGCCAGCAATATTGGAGCAGGAAAATCCCGAAAACCCGGTTTTGATCAGGGCGGACCGGAATTGTTACTATGAAGCAGCAGTAAAAATAATTGATATCCTAAAAGATGCCGGTTTACGCAGACTTGCACTTGAAGTAAGAAAGCAGCCAAGTATAAGGTAATAATGGAGTCCTTTTCCCGATTTTCATATCATAATTTTGTTGAAAAACAATACTTTCCGGATAGAGCACATTTACACTCATAAAAGCTATCATAATTAAAAATATTACCACTTTTAGTTTAACCTTGTTTCAAAGTCTCTAATGGCATTAAGCTGATTTATAAAGAATAAAGGTAGAATATTACCCACTGCAATACTAGTGGAAAAGTAAAGCTTCTATAATGCTCTTTTAAACAGTAGTGCAGTAAGAAAACCAATTGCCCCACAGATCGGAAAGGTTAAGATCCAGGCGATTACTAACTCTTTTACAATATCCCAATTAATCGTAGAGAATCCCTTTGAAGCCCCTGCTCCCATGATTGCAGTATTAATCGTATGCGTAGTACTTAGTGGCACCCCTAAACTGGAAGCAAACAAAATCAATGCTGTAGCTGTAGATTGGGCAGCAAAACCTTGTTCCGGTTCAATCTTAACCATTTTAGTTCCAATCTTCTCAATAATCTTCCAGCCGCCAACAGAAGTCCCAATCCCCATCACTAAAGAACAAAGGATAATAACCCAGGGTTGAACCGTAAAAGTTGGTAACAGACCTGATAATACCAGAGCTAAAGTGAAGATCCCAATAAATTTCTGCCCATCATTACTCCCATGGCTAATCGCCATTCCACCGGCAGAAATAATCTGTAAAATATTAAAGACCCGGTTAGATTTTTCTTTTGGTAAATCATCGAAGAAATTTCGGATAAACCAGGCTGTACCAAAACCGCCGGTAAAACCAAAACAGGAAGAGACCACCAGCCCAATCAAGACTTTTTTCCATCCGGAGATAATTAAAACTCCCGGGCCAGCCATTGCCAGACTTGCACCTGCCAAACCTGCTATCAAGGCATGACTCTCACTAGTGGGAAGACCAAGAAGTGATGCAGCTGTCGACCAAATTATAATCCCGACCATCGCTGCCCCCACAGTCACCAGGTTGATAGCTTCTGGTTTGACAATTCCTGTACCTATGGTTTTTGCTACTTCCCGCCCATAAAAAGCCCCAATTATATTACCAATCACTGCCATTAATACTGCCCATTTAGGTTTCATTGCCTTGGTAGAAACAACTGTAGCAATCGCATTAGGTGAATCTGTCCAACCATTAACAAATTCCGAAGCTAATATTAACCCCAAAACTAAGATTAGGCCAAAGTTCAAATTTCTTCCCTCCAAAGACCCTATCCTCATCTTCCTCATTTTGCCCAATTTTTAATCAGCACTAATTCCAATTTACTTAGAAAATACTCTAATCATTCTTGAGTAATCCCGTTATTCTATTCCTAGCCTAGTCAGAATGTTGTTTCCGCAGTGAAATTGGATTTCTTCATTCAGCATTCCTCGACTACCTTCTCTTCACTGGTATACATTCCAGCACCTAATTATATTACTCCACCTAACAAAAAATCCTTATGATAAAAAAAATAACCCAGCGCGTTGGTTAGCACCAGGTTCAAAAGTTTTGTATTTGTAAGATAATTAAGTTCGGTTTGAATTGTTTAAGTGTTACAAGTTTCATACCCTTATTAGAAAAGCTCCCCTGTAAATAAGGTCATGACTTATTCTTTATTTGCATAGCATATAAACCTAAAGCACATTCCATCCTTTTCCTTAAAAGCTTACATGCTAAGTGGTCCGGTTTTAAGATATCATCATTTGCAAAGTAGGCATGTGCATGACAACCTCCACTACAATAATACCTGACCCAACAATCACTGCAACCTTCCTTTTCATAAAGTCTTGCCCGGCCGAAGGTTTCCCTAGTCTCCGGAGTATTTATTCCGGTAAAAACATCACCTAATTTAAAGGGTTCCTCCCCTACAAACTGGTGACAGGGGTAAAGTTCTCCTTTTGGGGTTACAGCCAAATAATCAAAACCCGCCCCGCAACCCAGTAACCTTTTAGGTAAACAAGGCCCTTTTTCTAATTCCACTACAAAATGGAAGAATCTGAAAGGATCTCCTTTTTCCATTGCCTCTAAAAAGAATACAGCCAAGCGGTCATACTCTTCATAGATTTGGGGAAGATCTTCCTCCCTGATTGCATAAGGAAGCTTGGGATTACAGACCACTGGTTCTACAGAAATCGAACGCATCCCTAAATCATAAAAATGCTTAACATCTTCACTAAAATCAAGATTATACCGGGTGTAAGTACCACGTACATAGTAATTAATCTCTGGAAAATCACGGACAACTTCCAGAATCCGGGGGATAATCCGCTGGTAGGAACCTTTTCCCCGCATACGATCATTTACGGCCTCCCGTCCATCCAGGCTAAGAACTAAACCCATCTGGTGCTGGCGTAAAAACTCCAGAATCTCCCGGTTCAATTCCAGGGTATTAGTGGTTAAGGTAAAATGTAGCTTTTTCCCTAGAGAAGCAGCCTTTTCTTCCCCATATAATACCAGTTCAAAGAGGAGTTCCTTATTTAGAAGGGGTTCGCCGCCAAAAAAATCTGCTTCTAAATGATCCTTATCTCCTGAAGAGGAACAAAGAAAATCAATAGCAGCCCGACCTACCTCCGGTGACATTAAACTTTTATCGCCCCCAAAAGCACCTCCCCCGGCAAAACAATAAACACATCTTAATTGACAATCATGAGCCAGATGAAGACAGAGTGCCTTGAGCTCGGGTTTTAAGTTAAAAACCGGTTTCTCCAGAAAGGGATCCCGATCCATTAGATAGCCCTCTTGCTTTAAGACCGAAATCTCCTTTGTCACTTCATCTCTGATTGCAGGTGAAAATTCAGCCGTAAACAGCTGCTGATATTTATCAGCATTCTCTGGTTCCGATTCTTCCTTCAATAACAAAAAAGTTGGGCGATCAAGATCAAATAAAGAATTAGATGGGGTATCAAATAGATAATACTGATCTAGAAAAGAGAAAGCATGCCAGTTCATTTTCTCACCATCCATAAAAAATTAAAAGGCCCGGTCTCCCGGGCCATACTCCAACAGTCATCTCTCACAAACCTGGTTCCCTACTGTGCAAGAGGTCTTACAGGCAGATTGACATGAATTTGCACACCGCCCGCAACCACCGTTTTTAGCAGTAGATTGCAATTTCATAAGAACTACGGGTTTTATATGTTTCAAATTTCTCCCTCCATTCCAATCTAGATTCACCATTAACTTATGTTACCGGTAGGCCTGCTAATGCCCACCGTACCAAGCATTAAGCATATTTAGTATATGACTTAATACTGGTTTTGTCAATGTAAAAAAGGGAGAACCCTTATTTGAGAGAATTGCGTAATTAACTTTTGCCTATATTTAGCCAATTGAGGAATTACATGATTACCTTAACTTATAATACTTAGGCTTTATTCTTTCCTATCGTAAGCGATGGCTTCCTGCGGGCAGGTACTGATACATTGCTGACACTCAAGGCAGAATCTTTGGTCAATCTGATGATTCTTCTCTTTCTCGACAACTGCTTCTCCCGGACAGATTTTTGTACAAAGGCCACAGTTAATACATTTTTCTTCATCCACCCGGAAAGATCTTCTTGCCTTCTTACCAGATATTGTTAGAATTACACCATACGGACATAAATAATGGTGCCAGAGGGATTCCGGGAAAAACAAAGTGATAATAGTTGCTACTCCTAATAAAGCTGGAAGGATCGGTAATTTCTTTCCTGTTTTCATCATAATCAGGAACAGCATTAAAAAGACCCCCAACATCAAATAACGGAAGATTGGTTTTTTAAGAAAAGCCGGAGTTTTCCGTTTTTTAATTCCTAATTTTTGATAGATCTTCTCCACTGTCCCAGTAATGGTATAAATCGGACAAATCCAGCCACAAAAAAAGCGTTCAAAGAAGATTGCTCCCACTACTCCGGTTAGAAAGATTACCATCCATAATTGCATCTTACCTTTAAGGATCAGCAGAATAAATAAACATAAAAAGAGTAACTGGGATAGTTTTCGAAGCTTATTCAATATTAAACACCTCCTTTTTTTCTTGATTAAAGATTTGACCACAACCTATTGAACGCCCAATTAAAAAGATAAATACTATAGATTGTGGTCAAATAAATGCAGTAGATAATAATATAATTTCCTTTAGTTGCTAATTATTCGGCCATCTGTAGAAATAACTATTTCACTATAGGGCAGAATCGTCTCTGTCCTTAGCATAGCTTCCTTTACCGCACGGACCAACCCTCCACAACATGGGACTTCCATCCGGACCACAGTAATACTCTTTGGCGTACTTTGAATAAGAATCTCCACTAATTTCTCTGTATAATAATCATTATCATCCAGTTTCGGACAACCAATCAGGGTAATCCGATCTTTGATAAAATCCTGATGAAAAGAACCATAGGCATAGGCCGTACAATCCGCGGCAATTAGTAAATTGGAACCTTTTAAGTAAGAGGCTTTAGGATTAAGGAGCGCAAGTTGTACAGGCCATTGTTTTAATTCCGAACTGCAACAGCTTTGAGCCTGGGTTTCCTGTTTCTCACCCAAATCGCAGACACACTGCTTTTCCTCTCCTTTTTCCAGTAGCCTTTCCAAGCTTCCCGGGCAACCGCAAGCCATTTTATTTTCATTCTTTTTTTCGGCTGCTAAAGCTTTCTTTCGCTCTTTAACACTCTCCTCATCAAAAGGAGCTGCCTTTCGCTCAATAATACTAATCGCATCTTGTGGGCATTCAGGTAGGCAATCACCTAAACCATCGCAGTATTCGTCACTAACCAGCTTTGCTTTTCCATCAATAATTTCAATTGCCCCTTCATGGCAAGCAGAAACACAAAGACAGCATCCATTACATTTTTCTTCATCAATTTGAATAAGTTTTCTAACCATATTTATCACCTTCCTAAAAAATACTTTATACTTACCAATTCATCAGGCTGTGCTTTCAATCGCTTAGCCCTGAGTTTGTTTTTGCTTCCTCAAATCAACTATAGTATAATTTAGCCAGGTAGTCGGTAACATACGTTACGGAAAGAAGGTTATTAAAAACTTGAAATCGGAAATTATCCAAGCTTTAACTAATTCTCCTTTATTTAAGGGAATTGAAGAAGCAAATATTGAAGAACTTCTTACTACTATTGATCATCAGATTAAAGAATTTAAAAAAGGGGAATTAATCGCCATTGAAGAGGATAATTGTGAAGAGTTGGGTATTATTGTTTTCGGAAATATTCAAATCCAGAAATCCTACCCCTCCGGAAAAGTAGTTGTTCTGGACATCTTAGATCAAGGGGATATTTTCGGGGAAATTATCGTCTTTTCGAAAGAACACCGTTTTCCCGCCACCATCCTTTCTATCACTGATTCCACTATCTTGTTGTTATCAAAAACAGGGATTAAACAACTGTGTAAAGAAAACGAGTGTTTTCTCGAAAACTTCCTACAATCCTTAACTAGTAAGATATTGATGCTCAACCGGAAAGTAAAGATTCTCTCCTACAAAACGCTCAAAGAGAAGATTGCCGATCTCCTGATCGAAGAGTATAAACACCAACAAACTCTAGTGCTTACTCTCCCCTATGATCGGAAAGAAATGGCTGATCTACTGGGGATCCCACGTCCGTCCCTCTCCAGGGAATTATCAATAATGAAAGAAGAAGGTCTAATCGACTATTATAAAAATACCGTAAGAATATTACAATTAAACGCCCTTCGGGAGCTTATTATTTAAGCTTTTTGCGTTGTGTCCTTTTTAAAAGGTCCCAACACAATAT
>DIPO01000064.1:15942-37262 GCA_002427045.1 Firmicutes bacterium UBA5486 | reverse complement strand
ATATTGTGCAGGGACAAAAAAATCAATGGCAACGCAAAAAGCCCTATTTAACTGGGAAATTCAATAATACTAACCAAGGGAATTGTATAATTACCTATGGCATCCATTATGCGGTTCCTTAACTTAAACCTTATATATTAGGCAATCTTAAAACAAAAACACAAGCTTATTGTATAAAAAAAGTAGACAATCACCAACCTCTCTACAACTCGAATAGATTAAAAGAAAAGGGAGGGGTTTGATTGTCTACAAATAAACAGTTCGACCAGACTCAATATCAAGCCCATGTCCATGAGTTTTTGGGCAGTACAATGATTGCTACCTCCGAAACTGAAATGGGGTTAGGGCATAACCATCGCTTTGCTGGAGTTACTGGCCAGGCAAAACCTTCCTGCAATGGACATGTTCACGTAATGAATACCAATACTGACTTTTTCCGCGGTCATTTTCATATGATTGAAATCATCACCGGAGAAGCGGTCCCAATTTATGATGAAAACAATGTACACATCGGCCATGTGCACGCAGTAACCGGTGCCACTTCAGTAGAAGATTTGCATAGCCATGTATTTATCGTAGCAACTTTAATCCAAAATCCTATCGGCTAGTGAGAATTTTATCAAGGCTACTCAAATAAGTAATCAGATGGCCAATTTACAGTAAAGCTGCTGGCAAGCCAGCAGCTTTCATTATATATAATTTCATAATCGCAGAACTATCTAAACCAACAATTAACACACCCGATCCCCACTTCTCAGAACTCTAGCTGAATTTCGGTTTCTCCACTCTTGATCTAATAGTCTTCCATTTCCCCGAGCGGAAACGAAAATAAATAACAAGTGAACGGGTATATTGATCCAAGGCAAAAGCAATCCAAGCTCCGATTAAACCCCAGTGAAAGATCTTTACAAATACATAAGCCATAAATACCCGAAAAACCCAAATACCTAACATGGATGCATATAAAGGGTACATCGTATCACCGGCTCCACGAAGAGCTCCAGAAAGAGAAAGTTGAGTAGACTGACCCGGTAAACCTAGGGCCAAAATTTTCAGAACCGTACCAGCCAATGCTGCTACTCCAAAGTCAGAAGTATATAATTGTGCCAGTTGATGCGAGAATAAAATATACATCAAACCTATAAAACAAGCAACACCAATTGCTAGTTTATGAACAACTTGGGCATATCTTTCTGCTTTTTCTTCCTCATCAGCACCAAGGCTCTGGCCGACAAGCGTAGTAGCAGCAACACCAAAAGCCATACTGGGAGCAAATGATAAACCACTGATATTAAGGCCAATCTGATGAGCAGCGAAACTAGATGTTCCTAAACTGGAAACTGTTCGTGCAAACAAGATCAAGCCACTTTGTAATACAAATTGTTCCATAGCTGCTGGTAAACCTATAGAAAACACTTTTTTTACCGTATTCAAATCGAGCCGATAATCATCTTTTATTTTTAACGATATTCTAGATTGACGGGAAAAATAAATCACATACAGCCCTATCAAACAAGCAATCAGCATCGAACAAGTAGTAGAGATGGCAGCTCCTGCTACACCCAATTGGGGAAAACCTAGTTTCCCATAGATCAGAACATAATTTCCAAAAACATTCAACAGATTACTACCAACATTATAGAGCATTGGAATTTTCGTCTCTCCAGCACCGCGTAAAGAAGCTGTAATACCCATAGTAATAGCTTGAAAAACCAAGCCCGAGGAGATAATTTGAAAATAGAGCGTTGCAGTATCTATGGTATCAGGTTTCGCTCCCATAAATCTGATAATTGGACGAGCAGATAATACCCCTAAAGCACCCATCATTATCCCCAGGATTGTATTGATCACCAGAATCTGGCGGGTAACAGAACGTGCATTTCCAAGTTTTTTAGCACCGATATTCCAGGCAACAAGCGTAGTTGTTCCGATATTAACTGCAGCAAAGATTGCCATCAATAATCTAACTGGTTGATTGGTCAAACCTACGGCAGCAATAGCCGCCGGACTTAATCGTCCTACCATCATCATATCAACCATACCAAATAAAGTAGACATCACTAATTCAATAAACGCAGGCCATGTAATTTGGATGATCTCTTGCCACATCGGATTGGAATGAAAGTTAAATCTATTTTTGATTAGTTGCTTTAATCCTAAATGTTTCAAGATATCTTCCTCCGTAAGGTATTTCTTTCTTTGTCAACTTCATCAATTACAACCACTACCATTACATCCGTCCAGGATAATCCCTATAAATTATATCATTTATTTTTGCTGTTCCTAAATTCTTTACCGTATCTTATTAAATTTAAGGAATTACATAATTCAATTATTTAAAATTCAACCACAGTACCATAGTTCTAAATTTGTCACTTATTAATTTATATCAGGGTAAACTCTATCACAAGTTTCTCACGATTTACCCTAGGTGTTTATAGATGTCACGAAATCAGAATATATTGATATTCCCACAAATATACTGTAATTAGCTTGCATCGTTCGCATTCAACACGAGTAACTAGCGACAAGCTTCAAGCTACAAGTTGTGCAATTCCATAAAAAAATAAGGCTACCGTTCTCGGTGCCTTATTTATCTAAGCTTACTGTAACTCGAAACTTGTCGCTCGTGTGAATGACAGTCTGCCTTTACAGTTTCTGTTATTCTATACATAAAAGATGCCTTCGAAGAGTGTCAATTCATCTGCCCTTGATTGATATTTCTTGATAATGCTACAGGTAGCCAGCATGAACGACTTGCTGGTCGACTCACCTAGATTATATTTTCATCATTTCATGTGTGCAAGCGGTAACTAGCGTGGGCGACTTCCTACCTTTTATGCCCATCTACTCTAGCTTTAGCAACTAATTTTACTCCTCCACGCGGCTTCTGAGTAACAACCACCTCAACCCAGAATGGTTCACAAGCCGAGGCAATATCTTCAGCAATCTTAGCCGCCAAAGCTTCACAGAAAGCTCCTTCTTCGCGGAAACTCCACAAATAAAGCTTTAAGCTTTTGCTTTCAATACAAGCCTTGTCAGGAGCATATTCAATCGTCACCGTCTCCCAATCAGGCTGCCCGGTTACCGGACAAAGACTAGTTACTTCATCACTCTCCATAATAACAGTCTCCACCCCATCCGGTTTGGGAAAAGTATCAAGTTTTCGAGAAGGTTTTCTAACATTTTTTCCTAACGCATTAAACTCAAATTCACTCATGATCACGCCTCCAATCTAAACTAAATGGATTATATTTAACATCATGGTCAAAGACATCCATCTGCTCTTTTTTCTTAAGCCAGTTCACTAATAAGTAGGTTAACGGAGTAACCAAAATTTCATACGCAACTTTCCATAAATATTGGGCAAGCATGATATTCTTTAGCACCCCAAAGGGCATAGTACCCACAAAAGCAATGGTGATAAACAAAACAGTATCAATTCCTTCACCTACGATTGTCGAACCAATCGTACGTACCCATAGCATCCGGCCTTTAGTTCTCACCTTTAACCTTGATAAAACCACAGAGTTTAGAAACTCACCCGCAAAATAAGCCACTAATGAAGCCAGAACCAATCGTGGTGTCATTCCCAAAACTGTTTTATAAGCTTCTTGATTTACCCAAAAATCCGGATAAGGTAAAGCCAAAGTGAGCGTAAAGATCAGAACCATAAAGAGATTAGCAAATAAGCCAATCCAGATGGTAAGCCGGGCTTTTTTAAACCCATATACTTCTGTTAATACATCCCCAAAGATATAAGTTAGTGGAAAGAGTACCACTGCGGCTGGAAGAGTAATCCCAAAAAAGCTTGCCATTTTTCCGGCATTAATATTGGAGATTAGAAGAGAAGTAATAAAGAAGCAAGATAAGATCAGGTAAAGAGGAGAGATTGTGTTTTCACTGTTTTTTGACATTATAAATACCTCCAGTTTTGTTCTAGCGGGTTACCTGGTACCGCAGGGTTTATTATATAATATACTTTTCTCCTTAACAAGCCTTTATTATTTTCTTCCCCTTTTTAGCCATATAAATATCAGGTTTTCCTACCCCATTAGCATCTGGCATCACACCAACGATCATTAGGTTAGCAATTCCTTAAATTCAGTAACAATCTTCACATTTTAATAAAACTTTACCTTATTTTTATCTATTTTGGGGTTGCCATGTCTTAATGATTAGTATATTATAAAAGCTGGTAATCTTAGCTATTGTAGTTAAATTGTAGAAGATAATCAATTTAAAAGGAGCTTATTAATATGAATAGGTATCTACGACTATTGTTTTTAGCAGCCTTTTTAATTATATTGACTGCTCCCGCTGTAGCAGCCAGTGATTTTTTTTATAAAGATAATTCGATCCTACCAGAGACTTTCATCAATATTTATCATATTGAACGTCAAACTTCCTTTGGATTAAAACAAAATATTTGGAATAATATGTATACTATCGGCAATTTTGAGTATCGAAGTACCGATACCGATCTACTCTTCCAAGGGGGAGCGGTCTATATTCTCCCGCAGAAATTTGTTCTGCTTAGAATCAATGGTGATGATGTGCTTTCTTTTAATCTCTATTTGCTTGGTGGTGGCGGATTGCAATTTTCCCGGAACAAAGGTTACCATTATCCCTATCTTTTGCTTGGCATTAATTACCTTTTCTTTTTCTCTGAATCTGTTTACCCTTTGTCTGAAAGTGGAGAACCTTATTATCGTTCTGGATTTAGTTTTTATTTTTAACAAGCGGATTAATATAGTAAAGGGGGATTCCCATGCTACAACATTTTCCCTTCCGGAGTGGGATTTTAATTTTTTCTGGGCTTTTCATTTTACTTTTGACAACTCCAGTTTTGGCGGCTACCGATTATTACCATACTGAAAAGGCCTTCCCGATCGAAATGGACGGGGTAGTGGTAGTGGAAACAAACTTTTACGATGTGGAAGTTGCCACCTATTCGGGTTCCTTGGTAGAGGTTAGAGTTAAAATGGAAGCTACTGCTTCTACAAAAAAGCAGACTCAAAAGTTAATCACAAACCACCAACCAATCTTTAAAGAGGAGAACGGTAACTTAAGGATTAGTTCAATTCCAGAAACCAGAAGTAGTTTTGTTAAGAACCACCAGATATCCGGGACGGTAACAATCAAGATCCCGGCAAATATAAATCTTAATGTTAATACCACCTCTGGCACTTGCCTTTTCCAAGGGGATTATGGTAAAGCCCATATTACCTCCTCCACTTCCTCCGGAAACATCTCCTTTCAAGGAAAGATATGGGGACTTAATGTTCAATCGCTTTCAGGCAATGTAAAAGCTGACTTCACCCACCCGGTAGAATACATAGATTGCGAAACACTTTCCGGTGGCATTCGGATCAATGGCCCCGTAAATTATGCTCGCCTCAAAAGTACTTCCGGTAATGTCAATTTAAATGAAGCAGTTGGTAAAGTACTAATTGAAACAACATCCGGGAACATTAATGCCGGATGGAATTCGGTTTCTCCCTATATACAGGTAGAAGCCAGTAGTGTCTCTGGGGATCTCTGGTTTAGATTTCCTCAGGAAGCAGAACTAGCCGGAAGAATAAATACCCGTTTCGGCCATATACGCTCTGATTTTCCGGTAGTTATCTCTAATCATAATACCCATACCCTCGAAGGAGGGTCAGAAGCAATCCGAATTAACTTGGAGACCGTAAGTGGTTCCATTAAATTGGTGGCTTGGTCTCATCCTTATTTTGCTCCTTTTGAACCTGAAAGCGCCTCTTCTTCTAACTCTAGTAACTCTAATCCTTCCGTTGAAGTCTACAAACCGGATCCCACACCACTTGGATTTCTTAATTTGTACAAATTTAACGATGTCTTTGCTCCGGGGCTAAAATACCAGATCAAAAATCACTTTTACATCACCAGCAATCTGGAATACTCCTCTTTGGAGCGGGATTTACACTTGCAAATAGGAAGTATCTATCTGATACCCCATAAGGTACTATTCTTCCGGTTTTATGGCGGAGGCGGAGTAGAATTCTCTAATCGAGATGGTTACCTTTATCCTTATCTCCTTATGGGAACAGATTTTCTCTTCTTCTTCTCAGAGGTTCTCTATCCTTGGGAAACTGAGACCGTTCCCTCTTTCCGTAACGGTTTCAGTATTAAATTCTAATGATAACCGTTTTAAATTGAAAGTTTCAATTCGGTCATAATACCCGAATCCATGACTTATTAATACTATAGCAGGGTAACGCGTTCACCGGTTTTTGCGTTTACCCTGCTATTTACAGACACCCACTAAATAATCACTTTTAAATCCAGCCTTTGAGCACTATCTCAGTAAAGAAATTTCCATCATGATCAAACCCGATCCCTATCCCCGGATTAATCATAAAAATCATCAGCCCAAAGTCTATCTTGATCTCCTGATATAATTCCAGCCCATAAGATAATTGATACTTTCCTTCCGTAGGAACAGCAGCATCTACAAAGAGGGAGGTGCATAACTCTTCTAAATACGACCTGAAAAACCAGGAACCTTTACGGACCGGAAGAAGCGTCCTAGAATACTCTGCGGTATATACCCCTCCCTTTTTAGCAGTTAATGCTTTCCTATAACCCCTAATCCGTGGAAATACCTTGTCCTGATTCTCTGGATCATAAATAGCATCAGCCTTTAATAACAGTTCTCCACCTAAACAATTTTGCTCCACCATTAATTCTCCATAATAGCCAATCCGTTGAGTATCATTACCCCAGGATTTATCTTCTATTGGGACCGCTAGGTTAAAACTGGCTCTCATTCTAGGGAACTGAAAACCAAGTGAAGCATAAGGAGTTATCTCCGTCCCCTGATCATGACCGTAATTTACAGAAGAACCGAGGGTAAACTGAGAAACACCCGGCGAAAGGCGAACAAGAAGCGGATAGTTTACATCCAGATTAAAAGGACGTTCCTGACTCCTATTATAGCCTAAGGCTATTCCTAACGGAGGAAAGAAATTTAATTGAAAAGTAGCATCAAGCCCCCACTTTTTTTGTTTAAGATCATAATTGACCCCAAGCTGATATAGAGGGAGATTCCCCACTGCATCACTTCCCAAAAAGGTTAAACCTATTTCCTCTTTGTCTTGTTCTAAATAATAATTAGGTAAGATAACCTTAGGAGTCAAGGTTTTTACATTCTCCCAATAACCTCCTTCTTGTATGTCTAGTTCTTCCCAACTAAGCTCCGGCCAGACCTCCGGAGACACCTCTGGTAACTTATATTCATTAAAAACAGCTGCTTTGCGGTAAAAATCAAAACCATAAGAATTTAACCCAATAAAATATAAATCTTCTTCTTCTTTATTAAACACCGGGTAAGTTGCATATCCCCCGGTAGTCATCTGGTAAACCTTATTATCCGAGAAATCGTAGCAATAAATAGAATATATCTGGTCGTAATTAGCATGGAAAAAAACTTGTTCTCCTGAAAGCGAAACACCATATTCAGCATAAGGTGTGCTAATAAGCGGTTTTAATTCTCCTGTAGCTAAAGAAAAGAGAAACAAGTCAGTGTTTTTCCTGCTTTCTCTGGCAACAAACAGAATCCGCTCACCATCAACTGCTATTTCATCAATTAAATAATCTAAATCGTATAGTAGCTCACTACCCTCTTCCGGAGTAAAAAGGTAAACCTTGGAACCAAAACCCTCCCTTTTAGCCTCCGCATACAAGATACGTCCATCCGGCAACAGATCATAGGCTCTAATCTCTCCGGATAATACCAACTGCTCTTTACCAGAAGCAAGATCCTTCTCCCGAAGCAGGGCGTACCCTCCATACCCTTGGTACCACGCATTGGCGTACCCGGGTTTTTGTTCATAAACACCATAATATAATTTATTATTAGTAACTTTCAAAGGAAGTACAAATGAAGAAGTCGTAGAAATAATCACCTGCTCTTCCTGAGTGCTCAGGTTTCTTTCAATGATCTCTGTTGAATAAAAAACATTATTAACCCCAGTCTTTTCTTGCTTTGTTTTTTTATAGTATAGCTTCCCCGTACCATCGCTTCCTTCAACAATAAATGGATCGCTCACGCTCCATCCGTGCTTAGTAACCTGCTCCCCATCAATATAGAAATCTTTAAATCGCTCGTTTTCGTAGGACTTCCATTCCTCCCATAATTGAGGAAAAGACTTACCAAATACTTTTTTAGCGTTCTTATCTAAAGAATCCCAGGATGACCCGCGGGCATTAAAAAACTCCGTTAATTTTTCTTCTCCATATTCTTTGGCTAGAAAATTAAAGAAGACACCGCCAAAAGTATAAATTCCTTCTAATTGAAACTCAAACGGATCAAAGGTAGCATCGACAATTGAGGGAAAACGTCCGTCTGCTACCCGTGCTCCAATGTAGGCATCATATTTCCCATCGTTTAACCGGCCTTGATAATCCCAGAGCCGGGATTCACTATAGACTGTAATCCCTTCAACCATCCAGCCAGGAATATATACATTCGGGGAAAGGATATCGCCAAAAAGACGACAGAGTACCTGCGGTCCTTTTCCTACATTGGTCATTTGTAAAATATGAGTATATTCATGCACCGCTACCATAGCATTCCAATCTTCTACTGTACCAATTAAGCCCGCTTCCGGCGGATACCAGAAAAGCTGTACCCAGTTTAAATACGGGCTTGCTTGACCATTGGTGATAATTCCAAGATCATTAATTACCACCGGTAAATGTAATCGACGGTTACCGGTAAGTTTCTCCACCTCAGGCCGATAATACTCCAGCGTTTGCAAAACCTCTTTGGCCTGTTCCTCAAATCCAGGTTGATAAAAAACAGTAAAATACTCAGTCTTTAAGGCTTTCCAATCTGTAGCAGCACCAGCAAATGTCGGGATCAGTAATAAAAAGACAGTCAGTACTAAGATAACAGGAACTTTTTTCATAACTTTCCTCCCAATTAATTTGTTTTAAGAGTTTTTGTTAATCAATAATTTATAATATTGCTTATATTATACTGTATTTGGAAGGAATCTCATAGTTAATTATTTAAGTCCTAATATAATAACTGAATCCGTTACTAATCACCGCTTATTCTTTTTCTTTTTTAAAGATTAGATAGGAATACACTGTGCACAGAATAAAATCCTCCTTTAGTTTACTTACAATTTTCTGTAATTGAAAACGATTAGGTCAAAGCCTCAAAAGCAAACAGATATTTTTCATTCTACTTCAAATTACTTTTCTTTAGGAACAGACATATCTAGTGCAAGATCTTTGGCTGTTTTAATGGTAAGTAAATCCATAAGAGTTTGAGCCATATTCTGATTTCCCTCTTTTTCCCCAATGGTAATGTCTGGGGTTGGCCTTTGCATAGTATAAGCTTCGGCCCATGCTCTATGAACTTCAACATAAGCTTGGAGTTTCTTTTCCAGGGCTCCATCAGCCTGCATCACCAGTTTCCTGGCCTGAGCTTCTGCCTCCGCACGTTCGATCATTGCTTTCTTTTCAATCTGTGCTTTTTGGACTTCAATTTCTTGTTTTTGTTTTTCTAGTTTTGCTACTTCAAATTCTTTTAAGGCGGAAATAGTAGCCACCTCTTTATCCTTTGTAGCTTGGGTAATAGCTTTGATTTTCTCCTCTTCCTCTAGATACTGGGCAATGGTTACGTTTCTTTTACCTTCTTCTTCTGCCTGTACCCTTGCCTGACGCGCCTTCTCCGCTTCTACTTTCGCAAGCTCCGCCCCCATCGAAGCTTCCCGTTTTTTTGAAATTTGGTCATTAACCGCCTTTTCATAATCTATGTCGGTAACATTAACCTGAGAAATAGTAACATTGTATTTTTCCAAATCTCTAATCTGCCGCTTAGGGCTACCATCATCGTTATAAACTATCTTCTGTACCAAAGTCTCTCCTTCTGATTCTAATTTTACCTTTTCTGTAGTTGTAACATATAGGCCATTCATAATTTGATCAGTAACCATCTGAATAAATTGCGGCCTCTTATTGCGATAAGAATCTTCTGCAGTCATCATCGAAGCGGTCAGCTGGACTGCCTGCATTGCCATTTGTTCGATCGCCCCGAGTTGAAAAGCATGATTACTTCTAAAAACTTTATGGATTCTTAAAATATTTTCTTTGTCCATAGGTAAAGTATACCTTACATTCATACTTACATATCCGATACTACCATCAGTAAATCGTACATCAACCGACTGATCTTTTCTACTCTCATCCGGCCACTTACTGTAGTACAAAGTATCCGCAAGTGGATAAGCAGTTACCTTTCCAAACCATTTGATAAAATACCCCGGTTCAACCCTTACTTCTAATGAACCATTTAAATATTGGATTATCTTGTAATACCCTGCATCATTTCGATCCATATTTCCATTTACAACAACGAGAAAAAGTATAAAAATTACTATTCCTATTATTGCTTTTTCCCTTTTTTTAATGTTTCGTAAAAATCCGGCTTTTTCAGTCTGGAAATTTTTGTTGAACATATAATCATCTCCTTACTTTAGTAATAATAGACTTGCAAAACTATATATACCGTATTGTTGCAATTAATTCTACCTTATTCCTATTTTCCCTTTAAATTGTAACACATGCCTTTAAATAATTTCTAATTTTTTATTTCACTAAATATTTAAAATAAGCGAGGCCGTAAATTTTACGAAGGGAGGAAATATTGGAACTAGCTTGCATAAGCTACATATAACAAGCAACCCGCGATAGACCACGAAAAGTAATATGCAATTTCCTCAGTATTCATTTATTAATTTTCCCTCTTGACCACCGCTTGTAAATAAGGTAGGATTAATTTTAATACTGATGATAGATTAGTATTGAGATTAGTTGAGAGGAGTTAGATGAGATGAGTTTACCAGACAAAAAAGGTTTTTTTGGTGCCTATGGAGGACGTTTTGTACCCGAAACTTTAATTCCAGTGTTAGATGAGGTTAAAGAGGCGTTTTACCGCTTCAAAGAGGATGAGGAGTTTCAGAAAGAACTTGCCTACTACTTGAAGTATTTTGTCGGAAGGCCAAGTCCACTCTATTTTGCCGAACGACTAACCAGTGAAATTGGTGGAGCTAAGATCTATCTTAAGCGGGAAGATCTAAACCATACTGGTGCCCACAAAATTAACAACACGATTGGCCAGGTTCTGCTAGCAAAACGCCTAGGAAAAAAACGGATTATTGCCGAAACTGGTGCGGGACAGCATGGAGTAGCTACAGCTACAGCTTGTGCCTTATTTGAAATGGAATGTGTTATCTATATGGGGGAAGAAGATACACGACGACAAGCCTTAAATGTTTTTCGTATGGAGCTTCTGGGCGCCAAGGTGGTTTCTGTTAAAACCGGAACAAGAACCTTAAAAGATGCGGTTGACGAAGCACTGAATGACTTAATTCTTAATTACAAAGACACCTATTATATGCTGGGTTCCGCTGTTGGACCTGAACCCTATCCAGAGATGGTTAAATATTTTCAATCCGTGATTGGCACTGAAGCCAAAGAGCAGATTCTAGAAGTAGAAGGAAAACTCCCGGATTATCTGATCGCCTGTGTTGGTGGAGGAAGTAATTCAATTGGTCTTTTTGCCCCTTTCTACGATGACCGGGAAGTTAAGATGATTGGTGTGGAACCAGCTGGTAAAGGCCTAAATACTCCGGACCATGCAGCCACCATTACTAAGGGAACACCAGGGATCATTCATGGTTTTAAATGTTATCTGCTCCAGGATGATCAGGGTGAACCCCTACCGGTTTACTCCATTGCAGCCGGGCTTGATTATCCAGGAGTTGGGCCGGAACACTCCTTTTATAAAGATAGTGGCCGGGCTCAATATGTTACAATTACAGACAAAGAAGCAATCGATGCCTTTATAAAACTTTCTAAGGTAGAAGGGATAATTCCCGCCATTGAAAGTTCACATGCAGTTGCCTATGCTCTAAAACTTGCTGCTAAGCTAGATCCGGAACAAACTATTATTATATGTCTCTCCGGCCGCGGAGATAAGGATGTTGCTGAAGTTGCTCAAATTCTTGGAAAATAATTTTAGGATATTTACAAACTTATATACTACTTAAAAATATGACTAAATACCATTTATTTTTGTTTTGTTTAAGAGCCCTAGAAGCAGGGCTCTTTTTTATGTTACATAAATTATTATCTACCTAGAAAATAGTCCTAGTTGATTCACCCGACCTTGATTAAAACACTGGCGTGTACAGCGGAAGTCGGTGTGAACAACCAATTTAAGCGCCTCTGGAGCTTGCCGACTCACCCGGCTTTGATTTTAATCACTGCGTGATGTTAATGTGGCCGGCGTGAGCGACTACCTATTTTTTTTTGCCCTTTACTATCCCTTCTCTTTCAAGTACAATTACATGTGAATATATATTCTAGAGGAGTGATTATTTATGAAAAAACATCTTATATCTACTTTTATTCTGGCTACGGCCTTGGTTTTAATCTTCTCCGGATGTAGCACTTCGCAGAAGGATAATTCTTGGGAAAACGTAAAAAAGAAAGGTGAATTTGTACTGGGACTGGATGATAGTTTTCCCCCAATGGGTTTTAGAGATGAAAATGGCGAGATTGTTGGTTTTGATATTGATATTGCCAAAGAAGTCTGTTCCCGCCTTGGTATTAATCTAAAACTTCAGCCAATTAACTGGGATGCGAAAGAACAGGAGCTTAACACTAAAAATATCGACTGTATTTGGAATGGGTTAACAATTACCCCAGAGCGTGAACAGGCTCTGCTTTTTAGTAAACCCTACATGAATAACCGCCAAGTACTGGTAGTTAGAGCCGACTCCGGTTTTACTTCCCTTAATGATTTTGCTGGAAAGAAACTGGGACTGCAAGCCGGTTCCAGTGCTAAAGATGCCTTAAACGGCTCTGAACAGTTCAAAGCAGGATTAGCGGAAATAGTAGAATTCGATGAAAACATGACTGCCCTTATGGATCTTGAACAAGGTGGCCTTGATGTGGTGCTAATGGATGAGATTGTCGCCCGTTTTTATATTCAACAAAAAAGCAAAAACTATACAGTTCTGGACGAAGCACTAGCCAGTGAAGAATACGGAATTGCTTTCCGGAAAAAAGACCAAAAGTTAATGGAAAAGTTTCAAGAAACCCTCGATGCCATGGCTGAGGATGGAAAACTAGCTGCGATCTCCAACCAATGGTTTGGTGAAGATATTACTGTCCTCTCAAAGTAGTCTTTATCCATTTTCTATAAAAATATAGGGTTATGAGTTTAATTTATTCTCATAACCCTTTTCCCTAAAATAAAGAAAACCAGATAATACTTAATCTTTACTTAACGTTTGCCTAGTGGAGATTATTTGTGGCAGGAATAGATGGTAGAGGTTGCGAACTGTAAAAATAGTAATTTCCTAGGTTTTCTATTTAATTTTTAAAAAAGGGGTTTTCACAATGTTTGCGACTGATAATAGCATCCGAATCATAAAACTATTAGCTCTTCTACTCAATGGGGCACTAACTTCACTCCAGATCTTTTTTCTAACTCTCCTGTTTTCACTTCCTTTAGGTTTATTAATCGCCTTGGGAAGAATGGCACCACAAAAATGGATTAATGCCCCGATTAAACTTTTTATCTTAATTATGCGCGGAACCCCTTTACTTTTACAATTGATTTTTGTTTATTTTGCACCTTTCTATATGCTTCCCGAAGGCTTTAAATTTAGTTTACCCCGTTTTACCGCAGCCATTATTGCTTTCTCTTTAAATTACGCCGCCTACTTTGCAGAAATCTATCGTGGTGGTATCGAATCAATTTCCCAGGGTCAATACGAAGCGGCCGCGGTTTTAGGTTTTACTAAAACACAGACTTTTTTTAGGATTATTCTCCCTCAGGTCATAAAAAGGATTCTTCCTCCAATCTGTAATGAAGTAATCACTTTGGTTAAAGATAGTGCTCTTGTACAGATCCTTGGGATCTCCGAGCTCTTTCGGGTCGCTAAAAATGAATCCTCCCGGATCTTTTCAACTACTCCACTCTTTGTAGCCGGCTTACTTTATCTCTTTATGAATTGGATCGTAACAAGGGTATTTGAAACGGCTGAGAAAAAATTAAGTTATTACCATTAGGAGGCCATTGTTATGCAGATTTTAAAGGTTGAAAACCTCTATAAAAGCTTTGACGGAGCAGATGATGTTGTTACAGGAGTTTCTTTTAAGATAAATACGGGTGAGGTGATCGCTGTCATCGGCCCTTCCGGTTCCGGAAAAAGCACCCTATTACGTTGCCTCACTCTTTTAGAAAAAATTGATCACGGTACCATTATAGTAGCTGGAGAGACAATGGTTACTACCTTACCTAATGGCCAAGTCTCTTATACCCCGGAAGAAAAGCTAAGAAAGATCCGGTTACGTCTAGGAATGGTCTTTCAGAATTTTAACCTTTTCCCCCACTTTTCTGTTGTGCAGAATATTACCGAAGCCCCAATCCGAGTGGGAGGGCTTTCTCCGGCTAAAGCCAAGGATATTGCTTTTGAATTGCTATCTAAAATCGGTTTAAGTGATAAAGCCGATGCTTACCCCTATCAGCTTTCCGGTGGTCAAGCCCAACGGGTAGCAATTGCTAGAGCTTTAGCAATGAAACCTGATATCTTATTCTTTGATGAACCTACTTCAGCGCTTGATCCTGAACTAACCGGTGAAGTTCTGAAAGTAATCCGGACATTAGCAGCCGAACATATGACGATGATGGTAGTAACCCATGAGATGAGTTTTGCCCGCGATGTAGCTGACCGGGTTATTTTCATGGACAAAGGAGAGATTATCGAGGAAGGAACTCCTGATAAAATCTTTGGCAACCCTACTAATAAACGGACCAAACTTTTTCTCGGCAATCTTAATCTTAACTCCGGATTTTAAATAGCTTTCCTTTTTCCCCTTGCTCGATCAAAAACCTACGGTATAATACAATTTAAGTAAAAAGCGACTAACTTGGTTTTCTCCAGAAGACTCGTCGCGCCGGAGGTTCTACAAACTTATATAACTTCTCCTATTTTTTAAATATATTTTGTTTTATAGCCACCTGCTCTTTCATTTGTTTGAAAATTAGTGTAATATTAAGTTGGTAATCTTGACTATTATAGTTAAAAAGTAGCAACCAGGTAGTCGCTCATGCCGGTCACATTAACATCAAGCAGTGATTTAAATCAAAGCCGGGTGAGTCGACAATCTTCGAAGGCATTTTCTAAGTGCTATTACTGATCTAGAATTAAGGGAGGAATAATCTTGAAACCAACAAACTTTATCGGAGGCCTTTTCCTTATTCTCTTAGGTACAATTCTATTTATAAACAACCTTGGATACGGTGCATGGCATCTTATCCGTTTATTACCGTTCATCGGGCCCATCTTACTAATCCTTCTTGGCTTCAGTCTCCTTTGGAAGGGAAAAATCCCCCGCGGAATAGCTTTTATCATCATTATTCTACTCATTGGAACAGTTATTCTCCTCTTTTCGAAGACCTCATTTGAAAAGGTCGAAGAGCATTTTCTTATCAATACTTCTGATTACCCGGCGCTCTCTGCCGGGACATTGGATCTTAATTTTGGCGCTGGGAAATTGATAATCGGAACGACCAGCGAAAACTGGGCCGAAGGTTATTTTCAAGAAATTCCTGCAATCATTAGTACTGCTGATTCGGATAATAATTTAAAACTAAAAATCAAGCCTGAAGATAACAAGTTTAATCATTCTAAATATACTCACCAAAAACCAGTTTGGAAAATAAATCTCTCGCCCCGAATCGCCTGGAAGCTTTTAATTAATATCGGAGCAGTAAAGGGAGAGCTTAATCTTCAAAATATTTCCTTTTCCCAGCTTGACCTTAATTTTGGAGCTGGTGACATGGAGATCAGGTTGGGCGGTAATGGTAAGCATACCAACGTAAAAATAAAAGCCGGTGCCTCTAACATTGAAATCCTTATCCCTGAAACCACCGGAGTAAAGGTAACTCTTGATGGTGCACTAACCAAAACCAATCTGGGAGAATTAGGTTTTCTCCCCTTTGACAAAAGGTATGTCTCCACCAATTACGAAACAGCTGAAGAACGGATTGATCTAGATTTGGATATTGCGGTTAGCAATTTTCAACTCAAAAGAATCCAGTTGGAAGCTCCTGAGCAAACCCAACCTTTACAGGGAATTTAAAATCATATTTTAATAATTAATTTTGCAATTCTCTAAACCATAATTGTAACAAGAAAAGGCTGTTTTACAGCCTTTTCTAAATATATTCCCTTTCTATAACCGCTCCGCTTTCATTATCCTTTTAAACCAGTGAGGGAGATGCTTTCAATAATTTGCCTTCGTAAAAGTACAAAGATAAAAATCATTGGAGATACAGAAATAATTGAGCCGGCCATTAATAAGCTATAATTAGTACTAAACTTAAATTGAAACATTGTTAACCCAATTTCCATATTAAATAATTCTTTCTCATTAGCCATTAATAATGGCCACATAAAAGCGATCCAAGCCTGAGTAAAAGCAAAAATACCTAAAGCACCACCTGATGATTTGCAAAGCGGAGTAACTATTCTCGTAAGAATCCTCAATTCGGAACAACCATCAATTCTCGCCGCATCCATCAGTTCATTTGAGATTGTTGAACTAATATGCTGACGCAGTAAGAAAATTCCAAAACTCATTACTAGATAGGGAGCAATAATACCCTGATAAGTATTGATCCATTTCCATTTTACCATCATTGTGTATAATGGAATCACATAACTCTCAAACGGAACAATTGCTGTCACAATTATTAGTAAGAATAAGAAATTTTTTCCAGGAAAACGGTATTTAGCAAAAATAAACCCGCCAACCAGAGAGGTAAGGAGGATAACAATCGTTGATACTGTTGAAACCAACATACTATTGCAAAAGAATCGAAAAAAAGGTGCTTGTCTAAATAATTCCACGAAATTAAGATATGTTGGATCATTAGGTAATAATCTAGGAGGCCAAATCAATACTTCAACTTCAGGTTTAAAGGAAGTAGAAAGCATCCATAGAAAAGGGATTACCATAAAAAAGGAGCCCATAAGCAAACCCAGATGCTTTAAAATCGCATGTAGCAATTCCCGTCTCTTATTCTTTCCTATTTTAGCCATCATATCTTCCCTCCTTACTCTTCAGATTTAATGAATTTAAATTGGATTAAAGTCAAAGTTATTACGATAATTGTTAGTACTACTGCTTCTGCTGAAGCATACCCTAATCGGAAATATCTGAAACCATTTTCATAAATATCATAGAGTAAAACCCGTACCGCCCTTCCAGGAGCAGCTTGGGAACCAAGAGTCATTACATATACCTGCGTAAAAACATTAAAGGCATTAATGGTCGAAGTAACTAAGACATATAGCAGAATGGGTTTTAGCAAAGGTAATGTAATATAACGAAAACATTTCCATCCATAGGCTCCATCTATACTTGCAGCCTCGTAATACATAGGAGAAATATTTTTTAATCCAACCATCAGCAATACTATATTGTACCCTAAGTTTTTCCATACATTCATAATAATCAAAGCCCAAATTGCAATGTTGGGATAAATTAGCCAACCAATTGGTTCAATGCCAAATATCGATAAAATGTAGTTTAATATACCATACCTGGGATCATAAATCCACTTCCATGCTACTGCCATTGGAACCAAGGGAGTAATATATGGTAAAAAATAGATTGCTTGATAAAACCCACTGAACTTTGTTTTTTTTGCTAATACCACTGCAATCGGCAGAGAAAGCAAAAGACAAATAATAACACTTGCTCCTGCGTATAAAAAGGTGTTTTTCATCGAAAGTAGAAATTGATCGTCACTTAGCAACATCAAATAGTTACCCAAGCCCAAAAAAGGCCGTTCTTTTCCTACCAATTTCCAATCAAAAAAACTCATCCAAAAAGTCTTGATTATAGGAAATACACGAAACAGGAAGAATAATGCTAAAATTGGGAGGAGCATTAGATAGCAGAATAAGAACCTTGAACGTTCGCTAGACGAATACTTATCTAAACCTAGACTTTGCATTTAATCACCTTTCCTTCCCATCAAAGTTTGTTTAGAAAAGAATCCTGTCTTCCCGGTTATAAAAACCGGGAAGACAGAACAACTTTATTTTCGTTTATTTCCCATAAGCATTATTACGCTTCAAAACTGAATCGATTAGCTTTGCAATCTTTCGAACAGTCTTATCTAGTTCTTTTGGATTATCAACTAGTTTTTTGTTAAGGAAGGCTTCCATCAGTTCATCTGCTACTTTGGTTTGGATCTCATCAAAGGCTGGAATCACTGGATCTGCATAATATCCAATCTCTGCAGGAGGATTTACAAAGAATTCATACTGAGGTATTTCTTTAACCAAAGGCTCAGAATCAAAGTTTCTCTCCGGAATCCATCCTGACAGTTCAATTAGTTTGGGTGCTGCCTGCGTACTAGTGAGGAATTTCATAAACTCAATAACCTCTTTTGACTGGGCACCCTCCATTGACATATAAATCGCCCAGGGTTGAGATAGTGTATCATACCGTTTCCAACCAGGCATTGGCGCTACTCCATAATTCAAATTCGGGTTTTTAGAATTAACTTCACCAATTACCCAACTCTCTCTTAAAAACATAGCGGTTGTCTCAGTCACAAAAGCATCAGAATCATGTTTAACTTGTGGGTCATCAACTTTATATTTGTGGAGAGCATCAATGTAATAACGTAAAGCCTCACGTCCGGCTTCATTATCAATACCATTTTTCCATTTACCATTTTTTGTCGGAACAATTAGGTCAGCACCAGCGTTATGAAGTACAAAGCGGAATTTTTCCGTAAGCCCACTGCCACCACCGGAGATTCTCAAGCTCAATCCGCTACGGATAACCTTCCCGGATTTATCATACTTAGTAAGCTTTTGAGCAGCCTCCATTAATTCCTCATAATTTGTAGGCGGTTTATTCGGATCAAGACCAGCCTCAATAAACATATCCTTGTTATAAAATAGTGCTGCTCTACTCCCATTCATTAACGGAAGGCCATAAGTATTTCCTTTAATTGTCACATAATCAACAGCGAATTGACTCCAAGCTCCACTTTTTAAATAAGAATCCAACTCTGGGGGGTTAACCGGCAGTAAATCGGCATCAATAAGCTTAATAGCAATATATGGGCCAACATCAAAGACTTCCGGTCCGGTTCCCGTCGGTATAGACGTAACTAACTTCTGCTCAAATTCACGGAGACTTGTGCTTAAAACCTTAACTTCAATTTCAGGGTGAGTTTTAGAAAACTCAGCACCCGCCCATTTGTAAAACGGTTCGAGTTCTGGAAAACCTGTCCAAACATTTATGGTCTTAGCAAAAACTGGGCAACTCATTAACACCAACAAACACAAGGTTAAGGTTAGAATAGACACTGTTTTTTTCATTATGTTCCCTCCTAATAATTTTGATGTATCATTTACGTTTATACCGACCAGTTAACTCTATCTATCACCCCCTTTAGTTCCTTAGGCTTTTGAAGATAATATTTAGCGTTTAACGTTTAACACGACAGCCCCCGAAAATATCAAGAGCGCGGTAGTTTTTACTATGTTTACCCTTATGAGGTACTCCTGGAGGAATAATACATTCATCACCTGGTTCCAGTTTAATCGGTTTACCATCTACTACACCTTCATAACATCCGTCAAGTACATAACAGTATTCCCAGTAGTCATGTTGGTGTAGCTCTACAGAACCTCCCGCAACATTCTCCCATAGTACTATCTGAGATCCATCGGCGCCATCAAACACAAAACCCTCCATCCCCTCTGGAGCATTAGGAACTCTGTTTTTTTCATTACGAATAAAGTCTGGAAAATGCTTCATCATAATCTTAATCCCCCTTATAAATTTGCTTCTTCATCATCTAATAAAACTAACCTGTTCTATGACCTGGCTCCACAAGACCTCCGAATTATTAATTGGGGTTCAAAAACAATATGTTGTGGTTCTGATTTTACTCTGTTCCTACCACCCCCCGATTTGATTTTTTCTAAGATAATTTTACAAGCCACCTCGCCCATTTTATAGGCTGGTTGGGCAATAGTTGTCAGTGGAATTTCAAAGTACTTAGCATACGGAATATCATCATAGCCAACTAATGCTAGATCTTCCGGGATTGATAATCCCCTTTTCCTGGCTGCAGCATAAGCTCCCATCGCTAAACTATCACAATAGGCAAGTATCGCTGTTGGCCTGAGGTTATTTTGTAATAATTGTTCAGCAAGTAGTTCTCCTGTATCAGGTTTAAAGTTTTCACCACATACAACATATTCCGCAGATTTTTCTATACCCGCCTCATCCATAGCTTTCATATAACCAGCGTAACGATCCTGAACACTAGTTATTCTTTGCGGCCCCAAAATAACTCCGATCCGTTTATGGCCAAGTTTAATCAAATGTTTAGTAGCTTTATAAGCACCTTTTTCATTGTTATTAATTACATAATCAGTATCAATTTCCTGACAACGCCGGTTAAGTAATACCAATGGAACCTTCTGTTTTTTTAGATTCTCAATATGATCTGTACGTGAAAACACAGAAGTCAATAACATTCCAGCTACCCTAATACTACGAAGGGTTTCGACTGCGTCTAGCTCTGCTTCAGAAATTTCATCAGTATTTAAAAGGATAACAGAATATCCTTCTTTCTCAGCAGTATCTTCAACACCCCGTGCTTGCTGTGCAAAAAACGGGTCACAAATATCAGGAATTATTAGGCCAATTGTTTTTGACTTCCGAGAAGCTAGAGATGCCGCAATACTGTTCGGAGTATAATTTAGCTCACTAGCAATCTGCTTAATACGTCGTTTGGTATCTTCATTGATCTCTGGTTTATCATTTAATGCCCTAGAAACTGTATTTACTGAGACTCCAGCTATTTTAGCAATATCTTTCATCGTAACATTCATAAGAATCACTTTCCTATCCCATTACCGTGAACGTTTACGTGAGCGTTCACGGTACCGTTTATATTTAAATTAGACATCTTCTATTAATATCCTTCTTTTTTTTAAATAATTTTTAGGCTGTTCCTAAAATTCTTTTGGAACAGCCTCTTTAATCAATAAAACCAGTCTCCGGATTATGATAGAAAGTATATTCTACATCCGAAGAAGACCTGGTTTATTATAATATATAAGCTAATTGTATTGTTATATTCAAACTACCTAGAAAATACAGCTCGATACTCGTCGCTCGTTAGTCTCACATTTCGCCTTTCCATCTATATCAAGGAAAACGCT
>DIPO01000064.1:10917-15848 GCA_002427045.1 Firmicutes bacterium UBA5486 | reverse complement strand
CTTTCGCGATTTTCCTTGATGTTTTAAGGTAGGCGAAAAATGAGATTACTCGTCGCTCGTGTTGAATGACAGCCTTTGTAAGACTATAGATGAAAGTTCTATTTTCATCTTCTCGCTTGCCCCAGCTTTGCTGGGGTGGGGGACTACCTAGAAAATACTCTAATCATTCTTGAGTAATCCCCCGTTATTCTTTACCCAGCCTGGTCAGAATGTTGTCTCAGCAGTGAAATTGGATTTCTTCATTTAGCATTCTCGGTGATAAATACATCTAGTCGACTCACCCGGTTTTCTATTTTAATCACTTCGTGATGTTAAGGTAACCGGCATGAGCGACCGGGTCGAGCGACAAGGAAGTCGCGAGCCGCTTTTTGTCCAAGGATGGACTATAAAGCGGACTTCATTGCTTGTTGCTTCACCTGCTTTGATTCAGTTCACTTCGTGATATCTGAAGGTAGCCAGCGTGGGCGACTAACTAATAAGAAATATAGCAACTAAATAGAATCGCGGGTTATGGTACCATTATTTTTATATTTATATTAAAATTAGGTAGTAAAAAATCATCTACTTTAGCAATGCTTATTTCTACAGGTACTACCGTTTCTCCATTTTCCAGCACAGCCATATTGGAAATCCTTGATACTATTCCTTCATATTCTTGATCTGGGTTGGCCAAAGGGTTAATCAGCGCCTTACTGCCTACTTTGATATCTTTAATAAAATCTTCTACCACCTTGGCCTGTACGATTAATGTATCCAAATCCAAAATACTCATAATCTGCTTTTCAGCATTTAACCGGTCACCAGCAGCAATATTAATCTTTTCAACAACACCATGCTCAAGATCGCAGATGATTTCATTCCCTTTGATCCCACTGGCCGCAATCTTTTCTTTTAAGGTTAGAAGCTGCGATTCCAATAAAACAATATTTTTCTCTTTAATCTTTACATCCAAGGCATCCCGATTATTAGAAACCCTCCGCTTATTTTTTACGTCCTCCAGTTTAACCCGTCCATACTCAATTTCCTTCTGTTTTTGTTCTAGAATAACTTTAGATTCGTTTAACTCATTTTGCGCGATTCCCCCTTTTTGAAGCATAATCTCTTTATTTTTTAAGTCCTTCTCCAACTTTTCATATTCAAGTTGACTTGTTCGTAAATTATATTTAGCTTGCATAATTTCCGGGTCATCATCTAGATACTGAACATCCATGTTTTCCAGAAGTTTTTGTAATTCTAATTTAGCAATTTCCAATGAATACTCTTTTTCCTTAATCTGATCTTCGATCTCCTTTAAGCTTAGTGTAAACAAAACATCACCTTTACCTATACGCTGACCTTCCTGTACATGTATTTTTTCAATCGTCGCTGGTAAATCAAGCATAATTCCTTTAACCTGCTTGGTTTTGACCACACCAAAAGCTTGAACACTTTGCTGGACTGTAGCTTTAGGCGTTTCTGGCTCCTGTTGCACTTCAGCCTCTTTTTTATCGCAACCTCCAGTCAGCAGAATTATAGCCGCTAAAAAAAACGATAATAATATTTTTTTCATTATTCCCACACCCTTCCGTCTTTTACGTTTAGTAATCTTGTTCCATACTTTGCTGCTTCAGCTGAATGAGTAACCTGCACAATCGTTTTACCTTTTTCTTGATTAATTTTCTTAAATAATTCCATAATTTCTGTGCTCGTTTTACTGTCCAGGTTTCCGGTAGGCTCATCAGCTAAAATAAGATCCGGTTCATTGACCAATGCTCTGGCAATAGCAACTCGTTGCTGCTGTCCTCCGGATAATTCTCTAGGCGTATGTTTTCTCCGCTCCGTAAGTCCGACAAGCTCTAAAATCTCATCTAACCTGCTCCTATAGTTCTTTAATTTCTTACCATCCAATAAGATAGGGAGCATTATGTTTTCTTCCAAATTCAGATTAGGGACCAGATTATAAAACTGGAAGACAAAACCGATTTCCCTTCTCCGTATTTTACTTTCTTCCTTATCCTTCATGGCCGATAATTCCCTTCCCTTAAGCCTAACCTTTCCGGAGGTGGGCTTATCCAAACCACCAAGCAAATAAAGAAGGGTACTCTTTCCTGAACCTGAGGGCCCCATCAGCGAAACAAATTCCCCTTGGTTAATCGTAAGATTAACATCCTTTAACACCTCAATCTCTATTTCACCTAGCTCATAGGTCTTACATAAGTCAAAAGTTTCAAGAATACTGCCCATCTGCCCACTTCCTATTCATATTTAATTGCATCTATCACATTAAGCTTCGAAGATTTTAAGGCAGGCCCCACCGAGGCCACGATGGTAATAATAATCCCCGCCACCATCGCAATCACAATAGAAGTCCTTGAAATCTGCATGAATTCCTTCATCGAGCCGCCTATTGCTTCAATCAGCTTATAGATATTCATAACCAGAAGTAAACCAATGATAATACCGAGTAAACCACCGATTAAACCCCCAGTAAAGGCTTCAATAAATATCATTTTTACAGTCTGTTTTTTGTTCATCCCCACTGAGCGTAAAATGGCTAATGAACGCTTACGATCAATATAGCTGATGAGCAAATTATTAAAAACGCCAAAAATACAGATAATTAGTGACAAAAGTCCGAAACCTTTAAATATTCCTAAAATCTTACGATTACTTTCCATATTTTCTTTCATCATTTGTTTCATTGATCGCACCCAGGGGTTTCTGTTTTTAAACTTTTCTTGAATGCTTTTCACTACTTCTTCTGCATCTTTATTTGTTTTTATACAGATTTCGTTATACTCTTTCACTGCCAGATCCAACTTTAAATAACGCTCCCCGATCAGCGCATAATTACCATTAGAACGATCTGATTCAATAAATCCTATTACTTTGTACTCTAAGATACCTCTTTCTGTCTTTAACTTTAAATAATCTCCTTTTTCAATCCCATATTCAGCTTTAAAGATATTAGTAAGAATGATATTTCTTTCTTTATCTAACTCTTCCACCAGTTTTTCTGCTTCACCCTCAATTTGTAAGTTCATATATTCAAGAGTTTTAGCTTTATTTACCCCCAGTAAATTTCTGATTTCCGCATCTTTCCCCAGCACTTGAATCTTCCCGTATTTTTGATATAAACCATAGGTATCAGCAACTCCATCCACAAAAAGTAACCTGCTTTCTGTGGAACGATCCATTGGCCACGACCAAAAAGATATATCATATTTATAATCCTTATAGTAATTTACCATATCATTGACAATGCTTTGACTCAAAGTGGTAATCATTAAAAGCACCGAAATAGAGATGCCCAACAAAACAATATTATTCAAACTGTTTTTATTATCCCGCAGATTCTGGAGCGCTAAGATTCCTTCGTTACCAAAAACCCACATATAAAAGGATTTAAATAGCCTTAAAAACAGATTAGCGATCTGTGGTACGAGCATTACAACAGCTGGGACCAGTAAAAAGAGACAGATGATATCCACAGCTATTTCCATCTGCTTAGGCACAACCATCGGCCCAACAATCCCGAGTGTTAAAAATAAGAGCCCAAAGATACTTTTCCATCGCCGTTTTTTTACTTTTTTCTCAATAGCATCTAAGATGATCTCTTTGATTGGAAGCTTAGCCGCCCTTTTAATCGGCAAAAAGGAACTGATCAGCGCTAAAACCAGACCTACGGCAAATCCCATCATTAATTGGCCGAAAGTGTAATAAGCCTTAACATCAATATTTAACATCCAGGAAGGCGTAATCTGTTTAATCATAAGCCGCAAAATGCTTATTCCCAGGAGATCTCCTAAGATTCCCCCAATAACTCCATAAACCATACTTTCCATCATTAAAACACGGTTTGTCATCTTTTTCGTAGCGCCTATACTACGGAAGGTCCCAATAACAGGGAGGCGTTCCGCCATAATAATTTTAAAAGAAGTATAAATTATAAACATGCTTAAAATCAAAACAAAGGCAACAATAACTAAAAACATGGCTGATATTTGCTGGGTTTCCCTTTTTAACATGGTCTTGGAGATGGTAGGTTCGACCCTGTACAAAGGGTAAGCCTTGGCAAGCTCTGCCACCATCTTATCCTGACTACCGGGATCTTCAAGGCCTACATACAAAGCCTGTACCTTCCCCTTGTTACCGTAAAGCCCGGCTATTGTATCTCTGGGAGCAATAATAAAGGTACTCTCCCCATCCTCGGCAAAAGGGCCCATCGGCTGTGAAATTCCCGAAACTATAAACCACTTCTTAAACCCGTGCATATTAATTCCTAAGGAATCGCCTAATTTCAAATCATACTTATCAGCCATTCCCTTGCCAATGATCGCTTTATTCCCTTTGAAAGGGAGTAATTCTGATTCCTGCTCAAGGATTATGGGGTTCATCTTATCCAGATCCTCTAAATTAATCCCCCGGATGTTTATTTGAAGAGTTTCTCCCTTAGCTTTATATTCCCCGTTCCCGTATACCATCCCGGCAGCATATTTCACCCCCCCTTGGTAATTATCCAGTAAATCAGGGGGGATAAAACCTGTTTTTATTTGCCTGCCTGCACTAATCATAAGATCGGCATTGCCAATATACTTTCGCAACTGCCCCATAATCATCATTTCTACGGTAGTAGAAATAGCAGTCGAAGCAAAAAATAATGCTGAAGACAAAATAATCGATAGTAAAATTAAAAATGTCCTGAGCTTTTTTTCTTTGATATTTCGGAGAGTAAATTTAATAATAATAGACACATATCCACCTCTGTTCTAAATCATAGATTGTGTTTTTTACCGCCGATAATAATAAAACCCTCTCTTGGCATCTAAATTTTATCACATCCTACCTAGAAAATAGCCTTAGTTGATTCATCTGGTCTTGATTAAATCACTTCGTGATATTAGGAAACCAGTATGAACAACCAATTAAAGCGCCTCTGGGGCTTGTCGACT
>DIPO01000064.1:0-10823 GCA_002427045.1 Firmicutes bacterium UBA5486 | reverse complement strand
CCTGGCTTTGAATTTTCATCATTTCATGTGCGCGGGCGGTAGCCAGCGTGAGCGACTACTTTAAAAGACTTCAGCATACCTTTTTTTACAAAGAGTATTAAGTATTCATTAACCCGATGTTTACCGTGCTCCGGGCAGTAAGACAACCGCCGATTATAGTAATTAGGACTACTATTCTCTAATAATCATCTTCACCGCACTGCTTCTCCCCTGGTCATCTTGGCAGATAACCTGATGCTCACCAGGTTTTGGGCAGTAGAATAACCGCCCGCCCGGTTTTGTTGTGCCTAAAAGTTTACCATCAATAAACCAGTAAAGTTTATGAACATCATTGGCTGCAGCCGCTTCCAAACAGATTTTCTGATATTCAAGCGGGACTCCGAAACGGATTTGATAGATATAATCGGGAGATGGCGACCGGACTACCGGTGCCCTACCGGGAATTAACTTCTGCCAATCCGGCAATAAAGGGGGAAGCTTCTCCACCGGTTGCCCATTCATCTCCAACCAGGAAGCAATCCGTGGTGGATACTGGAGATAGACTTTCTCTAAGGTTTTCTTAGCTGATGAATAATAATGGGGTGGTAGACGATAGCCAGTCTCCGGATCAAGTAAATAGGTTTGATGGAAAGTACATTCCACATCCGGAGAACAATCAGTTAGATAATAACCCGAAATTAAAGTTGGACAATGGGGGCCAGGTTTTTGCCCACTAAGAGCACAGACCTGTCTAATTTCTACAGTCGAGGGTTGTGAAAACCAGTGTACAGTAGCATTGCTATTTAATTCTGTAAAAATATCAAACAGGAGTGGGGCAGCCGTTTCAGCACCAATTAAACCCGCTTTCCCCGCTCCTGAAAAATTGCCAACCCATACTCCAACGGTATACCGGGGATCATAGCCAATACTCCAAGCATCTTTATGACCATAAGAGGTACCTGTCTTCCAAGCTACTTTCGGCAATGAAGTAAATTCCCAACAAGCCGGGAGATCAGGACGGTGTACCTCAGTTAAGATGTCGGTAATCAGATAAGCTACACCAGAAGAAAATAAGTTTTCTGGAGGAATTGTTCCTTGCTCCAGTCTGGCTTGGGGTGGATATAACCGGCCTCCACAGGCTAAAGCAGAATAAAGAGAAGTCAATTCTAAAAGATTAACCTCACAACCACCCAGTACCATTGGGAGCCCATAGTGATTAACCGGAGTAATAGTAGTAAAGCCAGCTTTCCTTAATAATTCATGGAGTGCCTCTCCACCTAAAGCTGCCAATAGATCCACGGCCGGAACATTCAGCGATCTCTTGAGTGCCTCCCGGGTTGACACCATCCCGGAGTAAGTCCGATCATAATTCTCCGGGCTATAACCGGAAAAAACCACTGGTACATCTTCTAAATAGTGTTCCGGAGTAATTAGCCCCTTCTCCATCCCCAAGGCATAAACAAAAGGTTTTAAGGTCGATCCCGGTGAACGTGGAGCAAGATAACCATTAACTTGACCCCGATCCTGCTCATTAAAGAACTCAGCAGATCCTACCGCCGCTAATATTTGATGCGAATAATTATCAATGACCACAGCTGCGGCATTAGTTATTCCTTCGCTTTTTAATTCTTTGATCTCTGCAGCAAGCAGATCCTCTAGATAAACCTGTAAATTAAGGTCGATGGTAGTATAGATTCTTGATTCTTCCGGGTACCGTCTGCTTATATCCAAACAAAAATGTGGAGCCAGAAAGGGCCATACCCGACGGGCGGTAGGCGTCTCTTCAGCCAGCGCCTCCTGATAATCCCGGGTACTAATTATTTTATGATCAACAAGACGTTTCAATACTTTATCCCTAGCCTTCTGGGCTTGATCAGGATAAAGATCTGGACGTAACTGGGAAGGTGAATTAGGAATTGC
Organism: Firmicutes bacterium UBA5486; assembly: GCA_002427045.1. Taxonomy (GTDB): domain Bacteria; phylum Bacillota; class UBA4882; order UBA10575; family UBA10575; genus UBA5486. The sequence continues at coordinate 8,924 of DIPO01000064.1, read as the reverse complement.
CGCAAGCAATGCTGCCTCCCCCGGGCTTAATTGGGATGGCTCTTTCCCAAAATAAAGCCAAGAAGCAGCCGCCACCCCTTCAATATTACCACCGTAAGGTGCAATATTAAAATAGATCTCCAATAATTTATCTTTACTAAACCGATGTTCTAATTGGAGGGAGCGGAAGATCTCAATTAATTTATTATATACAGTCCTCTTCTTTGGCTCAATCATCCGGGCAATCTGCATGGTCAGAGTTGAACCACCGGATATAATCTTACCTGATCTTAGATTCTGAACAAGTGCTCTGGTTAGAGCTATCGGATTAAAGCCTGGATGGTAATAAAACCAACGATCTTCATAAAAAACAAGGTATCTCCGGAGAATTGGAGATACCTGTTCCAATGAAGTCCGAATCCGCCACATATCATCATCTGAAGTAAAAGCTCTTAGAATTTTAGCATTCCGGTCAAAAACCAAAGTAGAGGAAGACCGGTGGATGGCTTCCCAAGGCAAAGGAATAAGATAAATTGCCAGTTCAAAAATGATTAATAAAGATAGGAGAACTCCTAAGCACCGCTTAAGGCGGGGATTCATCCGCCCTAATCTTCTTCGTAAAAAATCTCTAGTCTTATTTAACCTTGGAAATTCCATGTAATCACCTGTTACTAAATTCATCTCGCGGCTTGTCCCTCATCGCTGGTTGTCTCTAAACAGATTCATGAATGTATTATACAATTTCAATACGAATAACTAGGAGCGGAACCTGATATAAATATCGTATTTTTTGAACTCCTAATTAATTGACTTTAAAGATGATTTGATAATCTTCACAAATCCAACATTAAGGCCGTAATGTGCTTGGATCGAAGCCTCAATCATAGCTTTTTGGGAAGTCTTAGATAAATTAAGTTCATAACCGGCATTAAGAGCAAGCAATCTTATAAATTCCCGCTGCGTCCGCCCATTTCCTTCCCGAAAAGGATGTAACTCATTGATGTCGGCTAAATATCCGGCTAATTTAATGATAAACTGTTCAGGTTCAAGGTTTATCAAGTAATTATCCTTTTTAATACTATTAAAAATCGAATTAGCATAAGATAGAATGTTTTGAACAGTACAAAAAAGCGTTCCCCCTTTTGAGATGTTAACATTCCTTGCTTCTCCTGCCCAATCATATAGATCCTGGAAAAGATAGTAATGAATCTTCTTTAAATGCTCATAATCAAAATTACCTTGTAAAGAGTTTTCTAAAAGCTGTCGGTTCCGGATTGTACCAAGAAGACGTTCAGCTTTATTTAATTCTTCCTCAGCCAAAATATCAAATTTATTCTTTAAAATATAAGTTCCTTTATAACAGTAAGAATCATTAGCCTTCAAATTCAAGGCTTTATCCTCTACCGCAAATAATTCCGGTCTTTCTTTTTTTAAGTCAACAAGATACTTTTTATAATCTTCAATAGCTTTGTCTTCTAAAATCTGCCCTTGAATAACCTTTTCAAATAAGTGCCGATCCTCATCCGTAAATACAAACCCTTCCATCTCCGTACTTGCAATAGCAATCTGGTATTCTTTACGCCTCTGGGCAATTTCCTCTGTTTCTCTCAAGCTTTTTCTCTCCCCTGTATCTTACTACTTTTTCTTCCTTGCTATTTCCTAATTTCCAGCATCTATTCTCCCCGTACCACTTGAATCACACCGCTAGAATTGTAGCTGGAGATCTCCGGGGAATACATACATTCTGCTTTAATTGATGGGAGGATAAACTGACCGCAGGTCACAGCCCGTAAGGCATAATAGAATTGATAAGTCTTCACCTCATCCAGACTAACAAACAAGATGAGACGATCATCTCTAATATCCATATAATCGGGCCTAATCGATTCTTCTGTCAGCCAGGGAATACTTGCCCTACTTTCCAAACGGGGATTTTCAATCTCCAATCCAGCCGGGAGCAGATCCACAATCCCAAGATTACTTAAATCCTTTTGCGAAGGTTTGATCGTAATCCGGGCTACAATTAAATCTCCCTGTTGAATCTGGTTAAGATTTAATGGGTTTCCATGGCGATCAAGATACTCTCTGGTTACTTGAACCCCTTTATTATATTCAGGAAGATCCCGCCGTTTTGACAAACCACTGGATTTTAAGTAATAGTAGCACTCCCCATCCCCGACAAGTTTTACCGTAACCTTTCCTTCAGCTAAGCGCGGGTCATTTAAGACAAAATTCTCAGTACTATCAAAATCAGCAATCTTCTCTTTGCCAAGGTAAACTTCTCCTTGATACTCCCCATCATCCTTTTCTTTGAGAATCTTCCCGAGCGCCATTAGGGCAAAGGCATTCTCCTGCGTTGTTCCCCAATGTCCATCTTTTGTCGCTTTGGTTATCCTGTTTACCAACTTATAGACGCTAGGGTTCTGAGGATCCACATCGGCCAGTACACTAAGGATAATTGCATCAGAACGAAGAGTAGAGTTGAAGTTCCCTCCGGTTTCCCTTGGAAAAACAGTTACAGCAAAGGATTCCGGCAGTATTCCTTGGGACGCAATCCGGTCCCCGGTATAGAAATAAGCTGCTGCCAATAATGCTCTAGTATAAGAAGTAATATTATCCGGGGCGTACCTCCGCCAATAAGCCATTGTCGACAAGTCGGGAGTACCATTAAGGCTTAAAACATACAAAGCATAGATTTTGGACTGTAAGCGATAAATATTATTTTCACTACCCCGGGCAGTTTTTTTCAGGTATGAGATCATCCGGTTATATACCCGGTCCGAAATAACGTACCCGGCTTTTCTTGCCTCAACCAGAAAATGTGCGGTATATACCGAACTCCATTCATTACTATAATTACCACCAGGCCAGTAAGCAAAAGAACCGTCTCTGAGTTGCATAGCCTCGATTTTTTCAATACCTTCGGTGATATAATAATCAGCATTTCCTTCGAAAGTCCCCTCTTCCACCGCACTAAGCAGTTGATCAAAGTATAACAAAGGAAATAACTTAGAAGTAGTCTGTTCCACACATCCGTAAGGATAGGCCAGCAGGTAGTCTAATCCTCTGGCAAACTGCACAGTTGGGAAAGGTGAAAGCGCCAGCGTATAATCGGCTGTGCCCGGAATCCATTGGTCATCCAGTTTAAAAGTCAATTGTTTGTTCTGTAAGATTGAACCTGATTTAATATCATGGGTCAAAGGTACCGGCGGTCTTAGTGATAGTTCCTCTTCCATTTTACAGGTTGCTCCATTTCCTACTACTTCTAATTGGAAACGAAGTTTTCCCATCCCCTCACCAGCCATTAGCTCAAAGTTAACCGCCTTTTCTTCCTGATCGGCAAGAGTAATTTTAACCTGTGGCGCATTCTTTACTATAACCGGTCCTTCCGAAGTTAATTGCAGTTTAAACTCGCCGGCTTTACCGGTTCCATTATAGATTGACACCGGGACCGTAAACTGATCATTGGGTGCTACAAACCGCGGGAAGGTCGGAGTGAGCACCACCGGATCCCGGACTACAACTTTTTTCTCCGCTGCACCAAAGCGGTGGGCATCAAAAGCCACAGCCATCAAACGAAGAGTCCCATTGAACTGTGGGATCTTTAGTTTAATAACAACATTACCATTCTTATCCGGAGAGACTATTCCCGACCATAAAGATACCGGCTTTACCCGGCGGAGGGAAACAGGATTAAGATTCTGTTTCCTCACACCCTCCAACACATCCGCATCCCCACCGGGGGAGCTTTCTGATTTCATTCCTTCTACTTCCGGAAGGAGCAAGCCATAAAGATCATAGCTACCAATACTCAAACTCCGTTTTCCATAAAAGAAAGCCGTGGGATTCGGAACCGAATAATCTGTTAGCTGGCAGATCCCTTCATCTACTGCCGCAAGTGTAAGATAAGTACTATTACTTGAATTATTTACATTTACTTTTACTTCAATCTCCTGATTTGGCCGGATTTCTTCGGCAGTTGCCAGTTTGATTCCCAATTTCGCATTACTACAATCAACCATCAGAGGGATCGTCCCAAAAGCCCGCGCTGGTGCGTGTTTCTCCACCGACTCAATTGAGCGGATCAGATGAACCGACAGATAGGCATTTGGTTTATATTCTTCTTTGATTGGGATCGAGACTACCCCGGTATTCTCTTTAAAATCAACAATCCAATAATCATAGACTCGCTCCCGTTCTACGGTGATTAGAGCCTTCCCGGCAAATGGTGCCTTAATCTGAAGTTGAGCTTTATCACCTACTTTATATAGGCCTTTCTCCAGATCTAATTCGATCTTATCAGGATCCTCCATCGCCCACGGCGAGTAGCCCCAACCGCTGGCATAAAAGAATAAGGAGGCCTGGGCATTAGTATTGGGATCAGTAATCACAATCTGATAGCGGCCATAATCCTTAGGTGTGTAGGAAAAAGTCTGTTCACCGGGTTCCTGACTAAGTTTTTCTGTATAAATCTTCCGCCGTTCTTCTTCGGATACATAACGATACCGGCCGCTGGAATCTCGCCGATAGATTGAATTCCATGTAATCCGGTAAACCTCGGCATTTAATTCTGGATTGCTAACCGGATTTCCCTTAGGATCTACCGCAATATATTTTAAGGAAAAAGGTTTCCCGATTTCAGTATAGTATTCAGCCAGGGGTTTAACCCCAATATAATTATCGTAAGGATGTAAATCCACTGCCGTATAATTACTGACCGCGCGGCCACCATCTTCAATCACTGTGGCTTGAATGATGGCATTAATCTTAGCAGGGGGCATCATCTTGTCAGGGAATCTATAGCTAAAGACTGCCTGGCCATTAGCATCCAATTTGCTATCGCCCAAGTCTTCAGTTTTTGCAATAAAACTTCTATCCCGATCGCCAAAAGTATAGGACTGGTAAGCCGGGACTGTAAATTCCGCTGGTTCTAAACGAAGACTTACCTCTGTCTTCCTTCCGGCCGCCGGTGGGCCAAAGAGGTTTACCCCCTCTACCCGGATCTGACATGACGCACCGGCTTTATACTCCTCCCGGTCAGTGGTGGTAGTCACCTTGATCCGGTCAGGCATAAACTCTTCCACCTTAAATGAGAAATTACCAATTGCTTCTCCACCTACCAGGACATTCCCACGATACCTGCCAGTCTGGGCATAATCCGGGATCTCCAGTTTGAATTCGCAGGCACCCCGCTTATAGGTATTGCTGACCAATTCCCGGAAGATCTGTCCATCCGGTTGCCTAATCTCCAGTTTTACCGGGAATTCAGGTGGTAGAGCAGCACCTGGCCCTCTAATTATGGTTACCAGATTACCTTCATCCCCCGGGCGGAAGATATCCCGATCCAAATAAGCAAAGGCCTCATACCCCTCATTCAGATTCTCCCGGCCCCGCACATCAAAATCAGTAGTGGAAATACGTCCCTCTTTTAGCTGAACAAAGGAGAAATCATCTCCATCCTCCGCTAGAATAATTAGTGGTTCAAAATCCTCGATCTGCTTTTTAAGGCCCGTAAATCTAGCTATCCCTTGGGTATTAGTCTCTCCCACTGCCAAAATCTGATTGTTTTTACTGATTAAACTAATCTTTACTTTTTCTTTTGGTGTAAGTGACTCCAAGGAGTTTACCCAGACCATAAGATCGTTCTTACCCATTTTCCCTACAATACCCAGGTCAGTAATGATAATATACTTTTTATCACTCATCCATCGCCGGTCATCATTATAGGCGGCAACCTGGAATATACCTTTAAAATCTTTGGTAAAGTATTGGCTTAGACTAATCGGGGTGGTTACCACCTCATTTTTTAAACCATTAATCTCGATATTTTCAGACTTAACAATTTCTCCAAAATAAGGAATTTGGCTATTATAACAGTAATCTTGACCGTAATAATTCAAGTGATTTAAAAAAGCGACAATATTATTAGCGTAAATCCTACTGATTTCCAGATTAACCCGCTCAATATTTACGGTTTCCAAACCTAAATTAAGGTATCCCTTACTATTCAGATACCGCCCGGAAGAATTAAAATTTAATCCCGGTTCTAAATCTTTCAGCGAAATCATAGCTGTAAAATCCTTGGCCAGCGGTAAACCATTAACTGATGGCAAACCGGAGTTCAAACGAAGATTGTAATTTTCTCCAGCTTTAAACTGATTACTTTTAATCAAAATATATTCTTTTTCAACCTCTGCACTGAAATCAACTTGGGGTTTAATTTCAATAAAGCTAGCTACAGTCTCGACATCTACTGGTTCTGAACACTGAACAGCAATCCAATATTTTAAGTTTTCTCCTTGTAAGGTAGTTTTTAGTATTTTTAGCGGTTTTTTGGCTCCCACCAAGGTCTGGTACTTATAATCCTTGGCCAACCCCACCTGCCCATTTACACAAGAAAAATCTTTAGGAATAAGAATAAGAACTTCCTGCTCCTTACTGGTAAGCTCGATTGGTTCAGTAGTTGCGGTAATATATAGACTATTTTCTTCTGTATCCAAAGTAAACCGTAAATCTTTTTTGGTATTTGCCAAACGAAGTTTCAATGACTTTTCTAGTTCAATAGGTGAAACAGGGTAGTTAAATCTTAGACGAGCCTGCAATATCACGCCTTTACTCTCTTGCGGAGTAATAAAATTAACATTAGTACCCTCTACCTGAAAACGGGCGGTAGAAAACTCTACCGTTCTTTTTCCGGAGATATATTGTTCATCTGATTTTCCTAGTCTAGAACTGATCTCGGCTTTATATGTAGTCGAAGGAAGAAAAGGAACCTCCGGTAAAAAACGGAGTTCGCGCCGGGTTACCCACCTGAACTTTCCGGGAACTGAAGGTGTAAATTTTATTATTTGTTCTGAAAAAGTAATACCCACTTCTTTTTCGTTTACAACATCTTTTGAAAACACAAAGGTTAGATTAGTGTGGCGGCTTATTTCTTCAGAAGGCTTCATCTCAACTAATCTTAATTTCCCACTTTTTGTTGTCCCAAGAATTGATACAAACACTAAAACAAGTAGCAGGCCTCCTGCTACCATACCTATTAGTAAACCTTTATTACTGGCTTTTTTGACAGTAGTCGCCTGAATGACGGGTTTTTTGTTTTCCATAACAATTACCCCCATTATCATTTAATCTTGATTCAATTTAAAGAATTGCCTCACATAACATGAGGAAATTCTCGCTTTTCTCTATATTTACTTTACCTTTCGTAACTCGTTGTTGGCCGCTTACTCGTAAATATCTGCCTTTATAAGCTACCCACAAAGATATTATTTTCATATGAAATTCAAGCTATTAGTTTAAGAAAGTTACGCAAATGCCTTTATAGTTTAATTTCGGTAATATTTTGCAATTACCTCCTAAAATATTAGGAAATAACATAATTGTTAAGGAATCAAATAATTGAATTAATAGGGAAAACCGTATAAATAACTTCCGCAAAAGTAACCGCCCCAATAATTTTATTCCCTTTGTAAAATTAGACCATAAATAGATATTTAAATATCTCATATTTTACAACTGTTGGATCAGATAAAAACTAATTTTAAATTACCCGCTTGTTATGAAAAAATAAAGAGGCTAACTGCCTCTAGAAATTATCTCTATTAATTTTTTGGTGCTTTACATGATTCGCGGACAATAATTTTTGTAGGAAAAATAACTCCTTTCTCCTTTGGCAACTTTCTATCCATTAATAAAAACAGTTGATTTGCAGCCTCTTTCCCCAATTCATCAATAGGTTGATTGACCGCAGTAATCCCTGGAGAAAGATATCCATAGAATGGGTGATCATCAAAAGAGACTAAACTTAAATCATCTGGTATATTATATCCCATTTCATAGGCAGCCCTTAAAACCCCCAAAACCAAACCAGGAGCAGCAGCAAAGAAGGCTGTTGTTTGTGGGTTGGCTTGAAGAATTTCCTTGCTTTTATCTTTGGCGATTAAAGAATCATACTCACAATGAAAAACATGGTCTGGAGCAAGACCTGCCTTGGTCATTGCCTGCTTAAAGCCCTTAACACGCTCCTGAACATAGGGGTAAACCTTCGGGCCAGCCAAAAATACTATATTTTTGTGCCCTTGATTAATAAGATACTCTGTCATTTGCTCCGCGCCGCCCAAGTTATCAACTTCAACATAATAATGAGAAATTATAGAACTATTTCCGATCATAACAAAAGGGAAATCTTTCAAAAGCAACTCTGCCAGCTGTTTCTCCCCAAACTGTTCTGCTCCAATAATTAACCCATCTACCCGTCGCCCTTTTAAAATCAATCGATAGGCCGAATCTACATCATCTTCCGACTGGGCAGTAGAAAGCAGAATATTATATCCTCGATCGACCGCCTGTTCATTAATTGCTGTTAAAAGGAACGGCCAATAGGAGCTGGACATGGAGAATTTGCTAGTATGAGGGATAATTACCCCAATATTATAAGAACGCTTGGTTGCCAGTCCTTGAGCTGAGGCATTCGGTTCATAATCCAATTCTTTTATTAACTTTAAAATCCGTTGCCTAGTTTTATCTCCAACTCCGGGGGCTCCATTAATCACTCGCGAAACAGTCCCTTTAGAAACATTAGCAATTTTTGCAATATCATTAATTGTTATAGACATAGATCTCACCCTTCTAAATTTCTCAATTTTTTTGTATGGAGTTGCTAAATTTTAAGTTCTTCTAGCAAAGAAAACGTTTCGCTAAATTCCCTTGTAGCTTTTTATTATTCATTGTTGAACCGGTTTCTAATTGTAATTATAATATCAAATGCTAGCACTCTTTTCAAGATTCTTAAGTCTAAAGCTTTTGCGTTGTGTCCTTTTTAAAAGGTCCCAACACAATATATAGTGTTGGGCTTGTATTAGGCTATCAATATATTGTGCAGGGACAGAAGAAATCAATGACAACGCAAAAAACCCAATTAAGGAGAGAATAGCATGAAAATC